>NZ_AP019365.1:5367500-5667500 GCF_033095865.1 Pseudomonas sp. KU43P
CGGAATTCTTAACCAGGCCTGCGCGATTCAGCACCGCAGCGATCGGCAAGCTTTCTGCCGCCGCAACCTCAACCTCAGGCAAGTCTTCTGGCAACTCACCTTCCTTCATACGGTTACCCGCCGCGCGGTGAGCATTGGCCGCAGCCTCTTCGCCATGGAAACGCGCAACGATCTCTTCCGCAAGCTTGATCTTGATATCACGCGGGTTGGCGCCATTAGCCACATCGACACGGAACTGCTCGATCTCTTCCATCGAGCGGAAGCTCAGCAACTCGAAGTAACGCCACATCAGCGTGTCCGGAATCGACACCAGCTTGCTGTACATCACTCCAGGCGCCTCCTGGATGCCGACGTAGTTGCCCAGCGACTTGGACATCTTCTTCACGCCGTCCAGCCCCTCGAGCAGCGGCATGGTCACGATGTTCTGCGCCTCCTGGCCGTAGGCACGCTGCAGCTCGCGCCCCATCAGCAGGTTGAACTTCTGATCGGTGCCGCCCAATTCCACGTCAGCCCTCAGCGCTACCGAGTCGTAGCCCTGTACCAGCGGGTAAAGGAATTCGTGAATGGCAATCGGCTGATTGGTGGTGTAACGCTTGTCGAAGTCATCGCGCTCGAGCATACGCGCAACGGTGTACTGCGATGCCAGGCGAATGAAGTCGGCCGGGGTCAGCTTGTCCATCCAGGTGGAGTTGAAGGCGACTTCGGTCTTGGCCGGGTCAAGGATCTTGAACACCTGCTGCTTATAGGTCTCGGCATTGTCCAGCACCTGCTCGCGCGTCAGCGGCGGACGCGTGGCGCTCTTGCCGCTTGGGTCACCGATCATCCCGGTGAAGTCACCGATCAGAAAGATCACCTGATGCCCCAGCTCCTGGAACTGGCGCAGCTTGTTGATCAGCACCGTATGCCCCAGGTGCAGATCGGGCGCAGTTGGGTCGAAGCCTGCCTTGATGCGCAGAGGTTGGCCGCGCTTGAGCTTCTCCACCAGTTCCGACTCGACCAACACTTCTTCCGCACCGCGCTTGATAAGCGCCAGCTGCTCTTCAACCGACTTCATAAACAGACCCGCTAGGCTCAGATTCAAGGGGAGCCAACCATACAAGATCGGCCATCAAATACAAGTTTCGCAATGGAATGTGACCTGACCGCAGCGTTGCGGCGTCTACGCGCCCTTGCGTGAAAGTGGATTTGGTTATATTTTATACAGTTATTTCATCTTCATCATGTCATTCATCTTTTCCATATTCACTTTTCTTCAAAGTCACCTTACCTATGACCAACGAAACGCCTAAAGCGCCCCCGCTTTATCCGAAAAGCCATCTGTTGGCCGCCAGCGGCATCGCCGCCCTGCTCAGCCTGGCCCTGCTGGTATTTCCGTCCAGCGAAGTAGAAGCAAAGAAAACTACCCTCAGCCTGGAACTGGAAAGCCCGGCCGAACAATTAAAGGACGAGTCCAACGCCGCCCCACTGGTACAAGTCGAGGGCGATCAGGGCACGCCGTTCGCGCAGATCGAAGGCGCGCAGCCCACTACCGAACAAGCCGCCCAGGAAGCACCTGCTGCCGAGCAGAAACCAGAAGCCAAAGACCCCAGTCATCGCGAAGTCACGGTGGCACGAGGCGACACCTTGTCGACGCTGTTCGCCAAGGTAGGCCTGCCGGCCAACGCGGTCCATGACCTGTTGGCCAGCAACAAGCAGGCCAAGCAATTCAGCCAGCTTAAGCATGGTCAGGTGCTTCAGTTCGAACTCGACAAGGATGGCCAACTGGCCAGCCTGCACAGCAAGGTCAGCAACCTTGAAACCATTCGCCTGACCAAGAGCGCCAAGGGCTTTACCTTCGATCGTGAAATCAGCAAGCCGGTGGTGCGCACCGCCTACGCCCACGGCGTGATCAAGAGTTCGCTGTCAGCTTCGGCCCAACGGGCGGGGCTTTCCCACAGCATGACCATGGACATGGCCAAAGTGCTCGGCTACGACATCGACTTCGCCCAGGACATCCGCCAGGGTGACGAGTTCGACGTGGTCTACGAGCAGAAGGTCATGGACGGCAAGGTGGTCGGCACCGGCAACATCCTCTCCGCCCGCTTCACCAACCGCGGCAAGACCTACACCGCCGTGCGCTACACCAACAAGCAGGGCAACACCAGCTACTACACCGCCGACGGCAATAGCCTGCGCAAGGCATTCATCCGTACTCCGGTTGATTTCGCTCGCATCAGCTCGCGCTTCTCCGCCGGGCGCAAGCACCCGATCCTGAACAAGATCCGTGCGCACAAAGGCGTCGACTATGCCGCTCCCCGGGGCACACCGATCAAGGCTGCCGGTGACGGCCGCATCGAGTTGGCGGGCCGTCGCGGCGGCTACGGCAACACGGTGATCATTGCCCACGGCAACAGCTACAAGACGCTCTACGGACACATGCAGGGCTTTGCCAAGGGCATCAAGACCGGCAGCAATGTGAAGCAGGGCCAGATCATCGGCTACATCGGCACCACCGGCCTGTCCACGGGCCCGCACCTGCACTATGAGTTCCAGGTGAATGGCGTGCACGTCGACCCACTGAGCCAGAAAGTGCCTATGGCCGACCCGATCGCCAAGGCCGAACGCCAGCGGTTCCTGCAGCAGAGCCAACCCCTGATCGCCCGCATGGATCAGGAAAAGGCCACCATGCTCGCAGCGAACAAGCGCTGACCTCATGGCGCTCTACCTGGGGGTGATGTCCGGCACCAGCCTCGATGGCCTGGACATTGCCCTGATAGAACAAGGCGAGCAGCCAGAACTGCTCGCCACTCACTACGTACCGATGCCCTCCGACCTGCGACAGGCGCTCCTCAGCCTTTGCAGCAGCGGCCCGGACGAGATCGCTCGTGCCGCCCTGGCGGAAAACCGCTGGGCTAGCCTGGCGGCTGAAGGCATCCAGCGATTGCTGGCAAACCAGGGCCTGCAAGCCGGCAATATCCGCGCGATCGGCAGCCATGGGCAAACTATCCGCCACGAACCGGCCAAGGGCTTTACTGTGCAGATCGGTAACCCGGCATTGCTCGCCGAGCTCACCAACATCAGCGTGGTTGCCGACTTCCGTCGCCGCGACGTGGCCGCCGGGGGCCAGGGTGCACCGCTGGTTCCAGCCTTCCATGAAACCCTGTTCAGCCACCTTGGAAAGCGCCTGGCGATCCTCAATGTTGGTGGTTTCAGCAACTTGAGCCTGATCGAGCAGGACAACCCAGTACAGGGTTTTGACTGCGGCCCTGGCAATGTACTGCTGGACGCCTGGATCGAGCACAAGCGCGGCCATACCTATGATGCAGACGGTGCCTGGGCGGCCAGCGGCGTAGTACAGCCCGACCTGCTGAACGCGCTGTCGAGCGACCCGTTCTTCGCCGGCAGCGGGCCGAAGAGCACTGGCCGCGAGGTATTCAACCTGCCCTGGTTGAATAGCCACCTGGCCCGCCTGCCGGCCTACCGTGACGAAGACGTTCAGGCCACTTTGCTGGAACTGACGGCGCGCAGCATCATCGACGCGCTGCTAAGCGCCCAGCTGGGCACTGAAGCTTTGCTGGTGTGCGGCGGTGGCGCCCGCAATGGAAGATTGATGGCTCGCCTTGCCGCGCTGCTGCCCAATGCTCAGGTTGCCAGTACCGGCGCGCACGGTATCGACCCGGACTGGGTCGAGGCCATGGCCTTTGCCTGGCTTGCCCATTGCTGCCTTGAAGGCATCGCCGCCAATCGCCCCAGCGTCACCGCCGCCAAGGGCCTACGCGTGCTCGGTGCGATCTACCCGGCCTGACAGGCCATTTCACAATGCAAAACGCCGCGCTTGTGCGCGGCGTTTTCATATCATCCGGCTTCAGATCGAGAACGAGGAACCACAGCCACAAGTAGTGGATGCATTCGGGTTCTTGATCACGAAGCGCGAACCTTCCAGACCTTCCTGATAGTCCACCTCGGCGCCTGCCAGGTACTGGAAGCTCATCGGATCGACCACCAAGGACACACCCTCGCGCTCGACGATGGTGTCATCCTCGGCCACATCTTCATCGAAGGTGAAACCGTACTGGAAGCCCGAGCAACCGCCACCAGTCACGAACACACGCAACTTCAGGCGATCGTTGCCTTCCTCGGAAACCAGGGTCTTCACCTTTTGCGCTGCCCCCTGGGTGAATTCCAAAGCCGTGGGGGTGAAGGTTTCGACGCTCATGTAGATTCTCCCGGCGCAGTGCCGCCATAAAACTCGATGACGCGCATTATCCGCTTCTCCGAGAAAATCGGTCAAGAATTGTGCGGCTTTAGTCGCGGCAGACAAAAAGGCCCGCACTGGGCGGGCCTCTTTGACAAACCTGCGCTTACGGCAGCAGGCCAGCGTGGGACAGGCCCATGCGCTCGTCCAGGCCGAACAGGATGTTCAGGTTCTGCACTGCCTGGCCTGAAGCCCCTTTCACCAGGTTGTCGATCACCGACAGCACCACCACCAGATCCCCACCCTGTGGGCGATGAACGGCAATACGGCAAACGTTGGCACCACGTACGCTGCGGGTCTCCGGGTGGCTGCCCGCCGGCATCACGTCGACGAACGGCTCATCGGCATAGCGTTTTTCGAACAGCGCCTGCAGGTCGACCGAGGTATCGGCGACGGTCGCGTAGAGGGTGGCATGGATGCCACGAATCATCGGGGTCAGATGCGGTACGAAGGTCAAGCCGATGTCCTTGCCCGCAGCCAGGCGCAGGCCTTGGCTGATTTCCGGCAGATGGCGATGCCCCTTCACCGCGTAGGCCTTCATGCTTTCCCCAGCTTCACAGAACAGCGAACCCACGGCCGCACCACGGCCGGCACCGCTGACGCCCGACTTGCAGTCGGCGATCAAGCGTGCCGGGTCGGCCAAGCCAGCCTCGAGCAGTGGCAGGAAACCAAGCTGGGTAGCGGTGGGGTAACAGCCCGGCACCGCGATCAGGCGTGCTTCGCGGATCTTGTCGCGGTTCACTTCCGGCAGGCCGTAGACCGCATCCTTGAGCAGCTCGGGCGCACCGTGCGGCTGACCGTACCATTTGCCCCACTCGGTGGCGTCCTGCAGGCGGAAGTCGGCGGACAGGTCGATGACTTTGGTCCCAGCCGCAAGCAGCTCGCCAGCCAGCGCATGGGCAACGCCGTGCGGGGTGGCGAAGAACACCACGTCGCAGGCCGCCAGGGTCTTGCTGTCCGGCACACTGAATGCCAGGCCGTCGTAGTGGCCGCGCAAGTTTGGATACATGTCGGCGACCGCCACGCCCGCTTCGGAACGCGAAGTGATGACCGCCACTTCGGCCTGTGGATGCTGCGCCAGCAGACGCAACAGTTCGACGCCGGTGTAACCCGTGCCGCCGACGATACCGACCTTGATCATAACGCTTGCCCCTTTTATCAACGAGCCGACTGGAAAGCGCACGATAATAGGGGGGCCAGGCGCCTGTAACAACTCTTCGGGTGACCCTTCGGGCACTTGGCCTCTACTATCTGACGACCGTGAAAACCTGAAGGAACTCCCTCCATGCTTTATCTATGGATCAAAGCGCTGCATATCGTCAGCGTGGTCTGCTGGTTCGCCGGCCTGTTCTACCTGCCTCGTCTGTTCGTCTACCACGCCCAAAGCCAGGACAGCATCAGCCAGGAACGCTTCGTCACCATGGAGCGCAAGCTGTACCGCGGCATCATGAACCCGGCAATGATCGCCACATATGTGTTCGGAGCCTGGATGCTATACCTCACGCCCGGCTGGCTGAGCCAAGGCTGGCTGCATGCCAAGCTGACCCTGGTGATCCTGCTGACTGGCTACCACCACGTATGCGGCGCTCAACGCAAACGCTTCGCCAGCGGTACCAATACTCGCGGTCACGTCTACTACCGTTGGTTCAACGAAGTGCCGGTGCTGTTCCTCTTGGGCATCGTGATCCTCGTGGTGGTCAAACCGTTCTGACACACATCGTTCTGCACTGGAGCCTTGCCCATGTCTTTGCCTGCCTCGCTCGAACAACGCCTGCGCTTGCCCGTGGTCGCCGCCCCCATGTTCCTGATATCCAACCCTGATCTGGTCCTGGCCTGCTGTGGTAATGGCATCGTGGGCAGCTTCCCGGCCCTGAACCAGCGCGACAGTGCCGGTTTCAAGGCCTGGCTCGAAGAGATCGAGGCCGGCCTGGCAAAGCTGCATGAACCCGCTCCCTATGCCGTGAACCTGATCGTTCACCCCACCAACCCACGCCTGCAGGCAGACCTGGCACTGTGCGTGGAGCATCGTGTGCCGATCGTCATCACCAGCCTGGGTGCGGTGAAGGAAGTGGTGGATGCGGTACACAACTACGGCGGCCTCGTGTTCCATGACGTGACTACCCGCCGGCATGCAGAAAAAGCTGCCGAGGCCGGCGTCGATGGCCTGATCGCGGTGGCGGCGGGCGCTGGCGGGCATGCCGGTACCTGGAGCCCGTTCGCCCTGGCGGCCGAAATTCGCCAGTTCTTCGACAAGACCCTGTTACTGGCTGGTTGCATCAACCACGGCCACGAGATTCTGGCTGCCCAGTTGCTGGGGGCCGACCTGGCCTACATGGGCACTCGTTTCATCGCCACCCGCGAAAGCCATGCGCAGGATGCCTACAAACAGATGCTGCTCGATGCCCAAGCCGCTGACATCATTCACACGCCTGCGGTTTCGGGCATACCGGCGAGCTTCCTGCGGCCAAGCCTGGAACAGGCCGGTTACGACATGGCGGCGCTGAAAGCGGGGCACGAACAGGGCAAGCTCAAGCCCCTCGATGACGAAGCGAAAGTGTGGAAGACCGTCTGGTCTGCCGGCCAGGGCGTAGGCGAGATCCATGACCTGCCCACTACTGCCACACTGATCGAGCGCCTTCACGGTGAGTACCATGCAGCGCTCGAACGCAGCCAGTCATTAAGCGTCAAGGCCTTGTAGCAAAAGGCAACACCTTGCCTGGCCAAGTTGTACACTAAGCGCCCTCTTCAGCCCCCAGGAGCCTTGCATGACCCGTTACGCCATGATCACCGGTGCTTCCAGCGGCCTGGGCCTGGCCCTGGCGGAAGCCCTGGCGCGGCGTGGGCGCAATCTGATCCTGGTGGCACGCCATCGCGAAACACTGGAGCCGGTAGCCATCGAGCTGACCCAGCGCTTCGGCGTCGAGGTACTGTTTCGCGCCTGCGATCTGAGCCAGCCGCTGCGCCTGTCAGGTTTCGTGCTCGAGCTGGAAGAGGGCGAGCGACGCATCGACCTGCTGGTAAATTGCGCCGGCCAACGCACCTATGGCCCATTCCTGGCCCACGAATGGGCTGATGAGCAGGACCTGCTTGAGGTCAACATCCTTGCCTTGAGCCGCCTCTGCCACGCCATCGGCAACCTGATGGCGGTGCAAGGTGGCGGGCAGATCCTCAATGTGGCCGGCCTGGCTGCTGCTGCGCCCGGCCCCTGGATGGCCACCTACGCGGCAAGCAAGGCGTATGTGCTGAGTTTCAGCGAAGCACTGCGCGAAGAGCTCAAGCCCACCGGCATCAAGGTTTCGGTACTGTGCCCTGGCCCGGTGCGTTCGGCACTTCGGCGCATTCCACGGCTCGACGGCAACAGCCGCTGCCTGAGTCCCGAGGAAGTGGCCCTGTACACCGTGCGCGCCCTGGCAAAGAACCGCGCCCTGATCATGCCAGTGCGGCGCAACCGCTGGCTGGCCTTCGCCCCGCGCCTGTTGCCGCGCTGGCTGGCGCGCAAGTTGGCAGGCTTCATTCACCGCCGTTACTGCCCGGTCGGCATGGAATAGCCTCTGGGCGAGCGGCGTCTTGCTGAGTACACTCGGCCCGACCCTCACCATGGAGCAAGTGCTGTGGACGATTTATTCCTCAAAATCATCAACCGGGAAATCCCGGCGGATATCATCTACGAAGACGACCAGATTCTGGCCTTCAAGGATATCGCCCCCGCGGCGCCAGTACACTTTCTGGTCATCCCGAAGAAACACATCCGCACCCTCAACGACCTGACCGAAGAGGACAAGGCCCTGGCCGGCCATATCCTGTTCACTGCCCAGCGCCTGGCCGTCGAGCAAGGTTGTGAAGAAGGTTTCCGCGTGGTCATGAACTGCAACCCGAAGGGTGGCCAGACCGTCTACCACATCCATATGCATGTGCTCGGCCAACGCCAGATGAACTGGCCACCGGGCTGACCCAAGGCAAGCCCCTCCCGGGCGATTGAGGTAAACTGTCGGGCATCACTTCAGCGGAGGTGCCCGATGGCCACCGAACGTCACTATTCGCCGCTCGACCGCTTGTTGCTGCAGGCAGATACCGCCATGCGCACCTTGCTGCCCTTCAGCGGCCAACCGTCCCGGCCCTCCCCGGCCATCATCCAGCCGGATGTCGAACTGGACGAGAACCAAACCCGCCATGTGGCCGGGCTGATGCGCATCAACCATACCGGCGAAGTCTGCGCCCAGGCGCTCTACCAGGGCCAGGCCCTGACTGCCAAGCTGCCGCAGGTGCGCAAGGCGATGGAACATGCAGCCGAGGAAGAAGTCGACCACCTGGCCTGGTGCGAACAGCGCATCCGCCAGCTCGGCAGCCACCCAAGCGTGCTCAACCCGCTGTTCTATGGCATGTCCTTCGGCATCGGCGCTCTTGCCGGCCTGGTCAGCGACAAGGTCAGCCTGGGTTTCGTCGCCGCTACCGAGCACCAAGTATGCAAGCACCTGGACGAACACCTCGAACAGATTCCCCACGAAGATGAAAAATCCCGCGCAATCCTCGAACAGATGCGCGTGGATGAAGAGCATCACGCCGAGTCGGCTCTCGAGGCCGGCGGCTATCGCTTCCCCGCTCCGGTACGCTTCGGCATGAGCTTGATGGCCAAGGTCATGACCAAGAGCACCTACCGCATTTAAGGGCACGCCCATGACGGACCGCATAGACGCCAAGGATCTGGCGCGAGCCGTGCAAGCCGGCATTCTCCAGCCGGGCCAGGACCAGGCCCTGCTGGACTTCCTGCGTCATCAGCCCGCCTCGCGCGGCAGTTTTCAGCTGGCTCACGTTGCCTTCTACTTCGGCGCCCTGCTGATAATGGGCGCCATGGGCTGGCTGCTCACCGAGGCCTGGATGCGCATCGGCGACTGGGCCCTGATGGCCATCGCTGCCTTGTACATCGCCTTGCTAACCGTCTTCGCACTGAACCTGCAGAGGCGCCAGCAACCCGTTGCCGCTGGCGTGCTGGCGGCCGTGGCAGTGAGCATTGTGCCATTAGCAGTGTTCGCCCTCGAACGGCTGGCTGGCTGGTGGCCGCTGGACGATGCACAAACTGACTATCACCAGTACTACACCTACGTTCAGGGTGGCTGGCTGGTGATGGAGTTAGCCACGGTGCTCGCCGGCTTGCTGATGCTGCGGCTGATTCCCTATCCATTCATCGTGATGCCCATTGCGATCGCGCTGTGGTTCATGTCGATGGACCTGAGCGAGTGGATATTTGGCTCGTCGTTCAGCTGGGAGCAGCGACGCACGGTTTCGCTGTGGTTCGGGCTGGGGTTGTTGCTGGTGTTTCTGCTTATCGACGGCCGTACCCGCGAGGACTATGCCCACTGGGGTTACCTGGCGGGACTGGCAGCGTTCTGGGGCGGGTTGACGATGATGGAAAGCGACAGCGAACTGGGCAAGGCGCTGTACTGCCTGATCAACCTCGGCCTGATGGGCATGGCTGTGCTGCTTCGTCGGCCGGTGTTCATGGTGTTCGGGGCGCTGGGGGTGGCGGCCTATCTCGGCTATCTGTCTTACGAGGTGTTTGCCGAATCGCTGCTGTTCCCGGTGGTGCTGACGCTGATCGGACTCGGTGTCATCGGCTTAGGGCTGGGGTATCAGAAGCGGCGGGAGCAGTTGAGCCAGGCCGTAAGGCGCCGGCTACCGGGGTGGTTGCTGGTGGCCTTGCCAGCCTTGCGCAATTGAAGAATGCCGGAGCCGCTTCACGGCCCCGGAAAAATCAGGATCAACCCAGCTCTACAATCTCGTACCCGTGGGTGATTTCCACACCCGCTCGCTCCAGCATGATCGACGCCGAGCAATACTTCTCCGCCGACAGCTCCACCGCACGCTTGACCTGAGCCTCTTTCAGCCCACGGCCTTTGACCACGAAGTTCATGTGGATCTTGGTGAAGACTTTCGGGTCCTCACTGGCGCGCTCGGCTTCAAGAAAGGCTTCGCAGCTCTCCACCGCCTGCCGGGATTTCTTCAGAATGCTCACCACGTCGAAGCTGCTGCAGCCACCCAGGCCGAGCAGGAGCATTTCCATCGGGCGCACGCCCAGGTTACGGCCGCCAGCCTCAGGCGGGCCATCCATCACCACCACATGGCCGCTCCCCGATTCGCCGAGGAACATCGCTTCACCGGCCCACTGGATGCGTGCCTTCATCTGTCCTTACTCCTGGAATTCGCAAAAGGGTGTCAGCTTAAGCCTTGTATGGCTGTCGGAAAAGCTCAATGCACGTCGCATTTGTGCCGAAACATCCTGCAGTGTCTGATAAGCTGGCGCCAATTGACTGGCGCGTCGCGTCAAGCAATGACTAACAAGAGCCTATGCGTCGCATCGAACAGGATTTCGTGATGGTTGCCTCAGCCCTACCCGCCAAGATCAAGAACATCGACAAGCTGCTGGTGCATTGCCAGCGCCGCCGCTACACCGCCAAGAGCAACATCATCTGTGCCGGTGATCGTGCCGAAACCTTGTCGTTCATCATCAAGGGCTCAGTAACCATCCTGATCGAGGACGACGAAGGTCACGAGATGATCATCGCCTACCTCAACAATGGCGATTTCTTCGGTGAACTGGGGTTGTTCGAGCCAGCGAACAGCGACCAGCAGCGTAGTGCCTGGGTACGTGCCAAGACCGAATGTGAAGTGGCAGAGATCAGCTATGACAAGTTTCGCGAGCTGACCCGCCAGGACCCTGAAATCCTCTATGCCCTCGGCAGCCAGATGGCTCAGCGCCTGCGCAATACCACGCGCAAGGTCGGCGACCTGGCCTTCTTCGATGTGACCGGCCGGGTTGCCCGTTGCCTGCTCGACCTGTGCAAGCAGCCGGATGCGATGACCCACCCGGATGGCATGCAGATCAAGATCACCCGCCAGGAAATCGGCCGCATCGTCGGCTGTTCGCGGGAGATGGTCGGCCGCGTCCTCAAGGATCTCGAAGAGCGCAGCCTGGTGCAGGTCAAAGGCAAGACCATGGTGGTCTACGGCACCCGTTAATCCTTGGGCAGCGCCGCCAGCACATCGTTGTAGGCCCGTGACAACCTTTCGAACCAAGGCGCCTCGGGCACGACTTCGTGCAGTGCGATATGGCTATCGGCACGGCAGCGCTGGTCAAGTTCGCAACATTCATTGAAACGGTTGACCGCAGCGACCATCGACTCGCGCTCGTTATCCAGCAGCAGCGCGCCATGTACCAGTACGACCGGGCGCTTGCCGCCCAGCCCCTGGCGCCAGCGCTGCGCCGTACCAACCAGCTTGCGACCGTTCAGGTTGACGTTGTAACGACCATCACAGAAGGCGCCATCGATCTCACCCACCGAAGCCACACCACCCCATTCACGCAATACATCGCACAGTGGCAGGCAAAGGCGCTCATAGGCGTTTTCGATACGGCCGTGGTCGCCTTCGCTGCGCGGGGCGACATACACCAGCGCAACGTTCACCGTCGAGTGGGACTGAGGCACAGGCTCTCCGCCGGTTTCGCGCAACAACACCGGCCAGCCTGCGATGGCCAGTTCCGAGCAGGCGGCTTCGAAGTTGTCCAGGCGGCTCATGCGCCGGGGCATGACCAGAGCGTGGTCGGTCGGGCGCCAGAACAGCACACCACTTTCATGCTCGCCGCGGCAGACGGCGGCCAGCAACTCCTGTTCGGCGTGAAGGCCCTGTTCGACGGTCAGCGCCAGAGGTTGGTCAGTCATTGTCCACCTTTGATGTGGTTGCTACTTGCCCCGCGAAGAGGTCGGAGCAGACATACAAAAAAGCCGGCGTGAGCCGGCTTCGTTTCAATCAGTCCAGTTGCTGAACATTCTTCTTCACCTGATCAGGGAAGAACAGCCGCTGCAACTCCAGCCCTGGCTGCTCGGCCCGCATGAACGCCTCGCCGACCAGGAACGAGTACACCTCGTTGATTTCCATCAGCTCGACATCCGCACGATTGAGAATGCCGCTTTCAGTAATGGCCAGGCGATCACGCGGAATACGCGGCAACAAATCGAGGGTGGTTTCCAGGCTGACATCGAAGGTGTGCAGATTACGGTTGTTGACACCCACCAACGGTGTGTCGAGTGTCTTCAAGGCACGCTCAAGCTCATCACCGTCATGCACTTCGACGAGGACGTCCAGGCCGACGTCCTTGGCGGTAGCGGCCAATTCGCCCATCTTCACATCATCCAGCGCCGACACGATCAGCAGCACGCAGTCGGCACCGAGTGCACGGGCTTCGACGATCTGGTACGGGTCGACCATGAAATCCTTGCGGATCACCGGCAGCGATACTGCGGCACGGGCCTGCTTCAGGTACTCGTCAGCGCCCTGGAAGTAATCCACATCGGTCAGCACCGACAGGCAGGTCGCTCCGCCTTTCTCATAGCTGACAGCAATGTCCGCAGGCACGAAGTTCTCGCGGATCACACCTTTGCTCGGCGAAGCCTTCTTGATCTCGGCGATGACTGCCGGCTTCTTGCGCTTGGCCTGTTCGATCAGGGCATTGGCGAAACCACGCGGCGCATCGGCGGCCTTGGCAAGGCGCTCCAGCTCGGCAAGGCTGACGCGCGCGCTGCGTTCGGCCACTTCCTGGAATTTACGGGCAATGATCCTTTCCAGCACCGTCGGCACACTCATGCTTCGTTCTCCACCTTGAATACCGCCGTAAAGGCACCCAACTCCTGCAGTTTCTCCCAGGCCAACCCGGTGTGCAGAACGTCGTGGGCCAGTTCCACACCGGCCTTGAGGCTCATGGCGTGGTCTGCGGCATACAATGCCGCGCCTGCGTTGAGCACAATCATCTCGGCCGCTTTCTGGCCATTTTCAGTCTTGCGGCGGCCCAGAGCGTCGCGGATCAACTCCAGCGAAGCTTGCGGGTTCTCGACGGCCAGGCCATGCAGGCTCTGGCTCTTCATGCCGAGGTCTTCCGGTTCGACCCAGTATTCGGTGATTTCATCGTTCTTCAGTTCGGCAACGAACGTCGGCGCGGCCAGGCTGAACTCGTCCAGGCCGTCCTTCGAATGCACCACCAGCACATGCTTGCTGCCCAGGCGCTGAAGCACTTCGGCCAGCGGGCGGCACAGCGCCTGGGTGAACACGCCTACCACCTGATGCTTCACTCCGGCCGGATTCGTAAGCGGGCCGAGCATGTTGAACAAGGTACGCAGGCTCAGATCACGACGCGGGCCGGCGGCGTACTTCATCGCAGTATGATGGCTCTGCGCGAACATGAAGCCGATGCCGAGGCTGTCGATGCAGCGTGCAACCTGGACGGGCGTCAGGTTCAGGTAGATACCTGCGGCCTCCAGCAGGTCGGCGCTGCCGCTCTTGCCGGACACCGCGCGGTTGCCGTGCTTGGCAACCGTGCAACCCGCTGCCGCCAGGACGAAAGAAGAGGCAGTGGAAACGTTGAAGATGTTGGCGCCGTCACCGCCGGTACCAACGATATCGACCACGCCATCGAGGCTTTTCAGTTCGACCTTGTCGGCCAGCTCGCGCATGACCGATACCGCGCCGACGATTTCGTCGATGCTCTCGCTCTTCATGCGCATGCCCATCAGAAAGGCACCGATCTGCGCTTCGCTGCACTGGCCAGTCATGATCTGGCGCATCACATCGCGCATTTCCTCGGTGCTCAGGTCCAGGTGGCCGACGATACGGCTCAACGCGCTCTTGATATCCATGTTCGATCCTTAGCGGCGGCCGCCGGTCTGCTTGAGGAAGTTGGCGAACAGCTCGTGGCCCTGCTCGGTGAGGATGGACTCGGGGTGGAACTGTACCCCTTCGATATTCAGCGTCTTGTGACGCAGCCCCATGATCTCGTCGACCGAGCCATCATCGTGGGCGGTCCAGGCGGTCACTTCCAGGCAATCGGGCAGCGTCTCGCGCTTGACCACCAGGGAATGGTAGCGGGTCACCGTCAGCGGGTTGTTGAGGCTGGCGAAAACGCCAAGGTCGCGGTGGTAGACCGGGCTGGTCTTGCCGTGCATCACCTGGCGGGCGCGCACCACGTCACCACCGAACGCCTGGCCGATGGACTGGTGGCCCAGGCACACGCCGAGGATTGGCAGTTTGCCGGCAAAATGCAGGATGGCCTCGATGGATACACCTGCTTCGCTTGGCGTGCATGGGCCCGGAGAAACGACGATGCGCTCGGGGTTGAGGGCTTCGATGTCGGCAATGGACATTTCATCGTTGCGAATGACCTTCACCTCGGCACCCAGCTCGCCAAGGTACTGCACGACGTTGTAGGTGAATGAGTCGTAGTTGTCGATCATCAGTAACATCGGTTGAACCTCTTGAATCTACTGACTTTGAATTCGAACCTTCCCCGGCCACGCGCATAGGCAGTGGATGTTCAAGCAAACAGGAAGGTAAACGGGGGCGGGCCGGACGGGCCGGCAGGGGATAAAGTCAGGCGCGCCAACGCCAACGGGCGTGGGCCTTGATTACGCGCATCAAGAGTTTGCTGACGATCAACACGGGATAGGTCTCGCTCATACGTCCCGGCACAGTAGCTTACCGGCGCGGCGGGCGCAATATGCCCGTAAACACGGGGAAACGAATGGACTTGGAAGGCTTGCCCGGCGATTTGCTAAGGTCGATCGGGTTGCTTCCATAAAAACAATGAAAAGGATGTTCACCGATGCGCAAAGCTCCGCTGCTGAGTTTCGCCCTTGCCTCGCTGGCTCTGGCGTGTGGCCAGGCACTCGCGACCCCCTCCCCTTACTCCACCCTGATCGTGTTCGGAGACAGCCTCAGCGATGCCGGGCAATTTCCCGACCTGACGGGCGGTACATCAGGTTCACGCTTCACCAACCGTGATGCTCAGGGCAATTTCGCACCCGTATCTCCGATGATTCTCGGTAGCAAACTGGGCTTCGGCGCCAGCGAACTGGGCCCGTCGACATCACCCGGCAACGCGGCCCAGGGTCTACCCGACGGCAACAACTGGGCCGTCGGCGGCTATACCACCGAACAGATCCTGGCATCGATCACCAATACCTCCGAAACAGTCATCCCTCCCGGCCAACCAGGGGCCGGGACGGTGCTGCGGGAGCGGCCGGGCTACCTCGCCAACGGCCTGCGGGCCGACCCCGATGCGCTCTACTACCTGACCGGCGGGGGCAACGACTTCCTTCAAGGTCTGGTCAACACCCCCGCCGATGCCGCAGCTGCCGGTGCTCGCCTGGCGGCCAGTGCCCAGGCCCTGCAGCAGGGTGGCGCACGCTACATCATGGTCTGGCTGCTGCCCGACCTGGGCCAGACGCCAAACTTCAGCGGTACGCCCTTGCAGAACCCACTGTCGCAACTCTCCGGCGTATTCAACCAGTCGCTGATCAACCAGCTCGGCCAGATCGACGCCGAGATCATTCCGTTGAACATTCCGCTATTGCTCAACGAAGCACTGGCCAACCCGACCGATTTCGGCCTGGCCGGCGGCCAGAACCTCGTGGGCACCTGCTACAGCGGCAGCAACTGCGTGGAAAACCCTGTGTACGGCATCAACGGCCTCACCCCCGACCCAACCAAGCTGCTGTTCAACGACTCTGTACACCCGACCATCGCCGGCCAACAGCTGATCGCCGACTACGCCTACTCGATTCTTGCTGCCCCGTGGGAACTGACACTGCTGCCGGAAATGGGCCACGCCAGCCTGCGTGCTCACCAGGACGAGCTGCGTAACCAGTGGCAGACGCCCTGGCAGGCTGTGGGGCAATGGCAGGCCTTCGTCAGCGCTGGCGCCCAGTTCCTGGACTTCGATGACCAGCGCAGCGCGGCCAGTGCAAACGGGCATGGCTACAACCTGACCCTTGGAGGTAGCTATCGGCTGACTGATGCTTGGCGTCTGGGGCTGGCTGGCGGTGTTTATCGGCAGAAACTGGAAGCAGGCCAACAGGATTCGGACTACAAGCTCGACAGCTATCTGGCCACAGCCTTCGCCCAGTTCCGTCAGGACCGTTGGTGGGCCGATGCTGCGCTGACGGCGGGGCATCTGGATTACCGCGACCTCAAGCGCACCTTCGCGCTAGGCGTGAATGACCGTAGCGAGAAAGGCGACACCGATGGCGAAGCCTGGGCTGTGACGGGTCGGCTGGGATACAACCTGGCGACCGAGGCCAGCAGTTGGCAGCTGGCACCGTTCATCAGCGCCGATTACGCCCGAGTGAAAGTGGATGGTTATGACGAGAAGAGCGTGCGTTCGACGGCCTTGGGCTTCGATGACCAGGATCGCACTTCGCGGCGCCTGGGCGTGGGGATGCTCGGGAGCGTGCAAGTGCTGGCGAATACCAGGCTTATCGCCGAGGTCGCACAAGAGCATGAATTCGAGGATGACCAACAGGATGTGACTCTGCACCTGACAACGCTACCCGCCAACGATTTCACCCTGACCGGGTACACGCCGCACAGCGACCTCACCAGAGCCAGCCTGGGGGTGAGCCATGAGTTGTTGGCAGGGGTGCATCTACGGGGGCATTACAACTGGCGCAAGAGTGACGATCTGACCCAACAAGGGGTGAGCCTGGGGGTCAGCGTCGACTTTTGAATCGCCGCTCCCACAAGTACACCACAGCCATTGCAGGCAGTGGCTTACCTGCGGGAGCCGGCAAGCCGGCTCTCAAAGGCTTCTCAGGGCGCCCGTCTGTTTACTTTGCAGAAGTCTGCTCGGCCAACGCCACAGCACGGAACATCGCCCGGCGTTTGTTGATGGTTTCTTCCCACTCCAGCGCCGGCACCGAGTCGGCAACGATGCCGCCGCCGGCCTGCACATGCAGTTCACCGTCCTTGATCACCGCCGTGCGAATGGCAATTGCAGTATCCATGTTGCCGTTCCAGGCGAAGTAACCCACTGCACCGCCGTAAACACCGCGCTTGACCGGCTCCAGCTCGTCGATGATTTCCATTGCGCGGATCTTCGGCGCCCCCGACAAGGTGCCCGCCGGCAGAATCGCCCGCAGTGCATCCATGGCGGTCAAGCCCTGGCGCAGTTGGCCGGTGACGTTGGACACGATGTGCATCACATTGGAGTAACGCTCGATCACCATCTTCTCGGTCAGGCGCACACTGCCGGTCGACGACACCCGACCTACATCATTGCGGCCCAGGTCAATGAGCATCAGGTGCTCGGCAATCTCTTTTTCGTCCGACAGCAAGTCGTCTTCCAGCGCCCGGTCCGCTTCTTCGGTCGCCCCTCGCGGGCGAGTACCGGCGATCGGGCGTACGGTGACCAGGTTGTCTTCCACCCGCACCAGCACTTCCGGCGAGCTGCCAACCACATGGAAGTCGCCGAAGTTGAAGAAGTACATGTAAGGCGTCGGGTTGAAGCAGCGCAGCGCGCGGTACAGATCGATGGGTGCTGCCTTGAAGTCGATCGACATGCGTTGTGACGGCACCACCTGCATGCAATCACCCGCCAGGATGTACTCCTTGATCCGCCCTACCGCATTCTCGTAATCGTCACGGGTGTAGCTGGAGCGGAATGTCGGCTCGGCCGCCACCGGGCCACTGAGGTCGAGGCCGCGGCGTGGCGTGATCGGCTGACGCAGGGTTTCCAGCAAACCTTGCAGGCGCGCCTGACCCTGTTCGAACGCCTGCTCCTCGGCCGGGTCGACCAGCACGATGGCGTGCATCTTGCCCGCCAGGTTGTCGAACACCACCACAGCATCGGAGACCATCAGCAGGATATCCGGCACGCCCAGCGGATCCGGGTTCGGGCTGGCACCCAGGCGTTTTTCAACATAGCGCACGCAGTCATAACCGAAGTAACCCACCAGGCCACCGTTGAAGCGTGGCAAGCCAGGGATGTCGGCGACCTTGTAGCGGTCTTTGAACGTTTCGACGAAGGCCAGTGGGTCTTCGACGTCATGGCTTTCCACCTCGACGCCATCCTGCAGGATGCTGACGTGATAGCCATGCACACGCATCACGGTACGCGAAGGCAGGCCGATCATCGAGTAACGGCCCCACTTCTCACCGCCCTGCACCGATTCGAGCAGGTAGGTGTTCGGCTGGTCAGCCAGTTTCAGGTAGATCGACAGCGGTGTGTCGAAGTCGGCCAGGGTTTCGCAGGCCAGGGGAATGCGGTTGTAGCCGGCAGCGGCCAGGCGCAGGAATTCTTCGCGGATCATGGGTAGCCTCGTGGCAAGCAGCAATAGGGTCAGGCAAGCGGACGGGCCGGCAGGCGCCGGCGGGCAGAAGTCAGGCGCGCCAGCGCCAACGGGCCAAGGCCTTGATGACTTTCATCCAGAATTTGCCAGTGACCGCCACGGTGGACTCTCTGTCTTGTGAGGCTTGAAGGTCCGCCAACGTTATCCCAGTGGCCGGGTCTGCGCAACCGGGGAGCAGCGCGCGCAGGTCGTCGATCACCAGGTTGGGGGATTCTTCATCGATGGGCCGGCCGTGGTTGTAGCCATAGCTCAGGCCAACACACTTGACGCCGGCAGCCTTGGCCGCCAGCACATCGCTGCGCGAGTCGCCGACGAACAGCGACTGCGCCGGCGTGACACCAGCCATTTTCATGACATGCAGCAGCGCAGCGGGGTCGGGCTTCTTCTGTGGCAGTGTGTCGCCACCGATGATCCAGCGGAAATAGCGGCCGATCTTCATCTGGTCCAGCAGCGGGGCGACGAAACGCTCCGGCTTGTTGGTAATCAGCGCCATCTCCACACCCTGTTTCTGCAGCCAGCGCAGGGTGTCCTTCACGCCGGGGTAGACCACGGTGAGTTCATGGTTATCGGCATAGGCCTCCATGAACAGCGCCAGGCCTTGTTCAGCCAGCGCGTCGTCCACGGCACCGTGCTCGATACCACCAGCAAGGGCCCGGCGCACCAGTACCTGGGCACCGTTGCCGACCCAGTGACGAACCGCGTCAAGACCTGCGGGCGGGCGCCCGAGTTCGAGCAGCATGCGGTCCACGGCAGCGGCCAGGTCTGGGACCGAGTCGATCAGGGTACCGTCCAGATCGAACATCACCAGCCTGGGCAGCGCCCCCGGGAACAGCTGCTCGAAGCCGCTCATGGGCGCGCCTGGGCCAGTTCGGCGCGCATCTTGGCGATGACTTCCTGGTAGTCCGGGGCATTAAAGATGGCCGAGCCGGCCACGAAGGTGTCGGCGCCAGCGGCAGCGATCTCGCGAATATTGTTGACGTTGACGCCACCGTCGAT
Source organism: Pseudomonas sp. KU43P (assembly GCF_033095865.1). NCBI lineage: Bacteria > Pseudomonadati > Pseudomonadota > Gammaproteobacteria > Pseudomonadales > Pseudomonadaceae > Pseudomonas > Pseudomonas sp. KU43P. The sequence continues at coordinate 5,386,899 of NZ_AP019365.1, forward strand.
TTCCAGACGGATATCACGGCCACTGGCGTCGATCAACGCACGCGCTTCGCGCAGCTTGTCGAGGGTGCCAGGAATGAACTTCTGACCGCCGAAGCCTGGGTTGACGCTCATCAGCAGGACCATGTCGATCTTGTCCATCACGTACTTCAGTGCATCCAGGCTGGTCGCCGGGTTGAACACCAAGCCGGCCTTGCAGCCGCCGTCCTTGATCAGCTGCAGCGAACGGTCGATGTGCTGCGAGGCTTCCGGGTGGAAGGTGATGTAGGTGGCGCCAGCTTCGATGAAGTCGCCGATGATGCGATCGACCGGGCTGACCATCAGGTGCACGTCGATCGGTGCCGTCACGCCGTACTTGCGCAGGGCGGTGCAGACCATCGGGCCGATGGTCAGGTTAGGGACATAGTGGTTGTCCATCACATCGAAGTGAACGATGTCGGCCCCGGCGGCCAGCACCTTGTCGACGTCCTCGCCCAGGCGGGCGAAATCGGCGGAGAGAATGGAGGGGGCAATAGCGTAGGGCTGCATGGCGCACCTGTTGGCAGAATCACGGTGGCGCGCATTGTAACTCAGGGAATTGGATACAGGCTGATTGGTATCAATCCGTGTCGACGGGTGCCACTTTATTGCCCGTACTGGTCCTCTCGCCGGCAAGCCGGCTCCCTCAGGACCTGCATTGCCCGCTGTCCCTGTGGGAGCCGGCTTGCCGGCGATAGGGCCAGTACCGACAACAGCTATCAAGCAGGCTGCTGGGTTCTCAGCTTCTCGCTGCGCCCACGCAACCACTCCAGGGTGAGCAACAGCACCACCGAGAAGGCAATCAGCAAGGTCGCCGCCGCCGCAATCGTCGGGCTGAGGTTCTCGCGAATGCCGCTGAACATCTGCCGCGGCAAGGTCGCCTGCTCCGGGCCAGCGAGGAACAGCGTCACCACCACTTCATCGAACGACGTGGCGAAGGCGAACAGCGCACCGGAAATCACCCCAGGCGCAATCAGCGGCAAGGTCACCCGGCGGAAGGTCAGCAGCGGCGAGGCACCGAGGCTGGCAGCCGCCCGCACCAGGTTGTAGTTGAACCCCTGCAAGGTGGCCGACACGGTGATGATGACGAAAGGCACGCCCAGTACCGCATGCACCAGAATCAGCGAAATGAAGCTGTTGCCCATGCCCAGCGGGGCGAAGAACAGGTAACTGGCCACGCCGATGATCACGACAGGCACCACCATTGGCGAAATCACCAGCGCCATCACCAGAGACTTGCCCGGGAAATCGCCGCGGGTCAGTCCGATGGACGCCAGGGTACCGAATACCATGGCCAGAAGCGTTGCCGCCGGAGCGACGATGATGCTGTTCTTCAGCGCTCGCATCCATTCCGCCGAGGCGAAGAAGTCGTGGTACCACTGCAACGAGAAGCCTTGCAGTGGGTACACCAGGAAACTGCCACTGTTGAACGACAGCGGCACGATCACCAGCACCGGCAACACCAGGAACAGCAGGATCAGGCCGCACAGGATTCGCAGGCTGTAGAACCACACCCGCTCCACGGGCGACATGTATGGGCTCAACATAACAAGGCTCCTCAGCTCAGGCGCAGGCGGCTGGCGCCGACCAGCCAGCTATAGATCAGGTACAGCAGCACGGTCGCCAGCAGCAACAGCCCACCCAGTGCGGTGGCCATGCCCCAGTTGATGCTGGTGTTGGTGTAGAAGGCGACGAAGTAGCTGACCATCTGGTCGTTGGGGCTGCCGAGCAGCGCCGGGGTGATGTAGTAGCCGATCGCCAGGATGAACACCAGCAGGCAACCGGCGCCAACGCCTGCGTAGGTCTGCGGGAAATACACCCGCCAGAAGCTGGCGAACGGATGGCAGCCCAGGGAGATGGCCGCCCGCATGTAGCTGGGTGAGATGCCCTTCATCACGCTGTACAGCGGCAGGATCATGAACGGCAGCAGGATGTGCACCATCGAGATGTACACACCGGTGCGGTTGAATACCAGTTCCAGCGGTTGATCGATGATGCCCATGGCCATCAACGCACTGTTGATCAGGCCGCCCGACTGCAACAGGACGATCCACGCCGCTACCCGCACCAGGATCGAAGTCCAGAATGGCAGCAGCACCAGGATCATCAGCAGGTTGCTCTGCCGAGTCGGCAGGTTGGCCAGCAGGTAGGCCAGCGGGTACGCCAGCACCAGGCAGATGGCCGTGATCACCACACCCATCCACAGGGTGCGGGCAAAGATATCCAGGTAAATGGCCTGGTCGGGCGTGGCCTTGGCCAGTTCACCGAGGTCATCGATACGGTGATCGAGTGCTGCCAGCAGGTAGAACGAGGTCACCGAACTGGTGTTGCGGCGAATCGCCTGCCAGTAGGCCGGGTCGCCCCAGCGCTCGTCGAGGGTTTGCAGGGCGTCCTTATAGGAGGCTGGCTCCGCCTTGAACGGCAGTGCCCGCGCAGTTTTCGCCAACAGGCTGCGGTAGCCGGCGAGCTCCATGTTCAGGCGCTTGGACAGGTCGCCCAGGGTCTGGTTCTTGCGGGATTCGGCCAAGTCCTGGCTCAGGGCCTTGTAGACCTCTTCACCCGGCAGGCTCTTACCGTCCCACTGCGCGATGGATTGGACCGTGCGCGGCATGCCGCCAACCACTTCCGGGTTGCCGACGCTTTTGTACAGCAGCGCCGCAATCGGCACCAGGAAGACCAGCAGGAGAAATAGCGCAAGTGGCGCGATCAGGGCCTGCGCCTTCCAGCGGTTGACCCGCTCGGCGTGCTTGAGGCGCTGCTTGAGACTTGGACCTGCGCCTTCGTTGAGGGGCACTGCAATGGCCATGGCGAACTCCGCAAAACAGGCTGAAATTGGGGCTGTCGTGCAGCCCATCGCCGGCTTGCGACGATGGGCCGCACAGCGGCCCCATGTCGTTTACTTCTTCGCCGCCCAGGCGTTGAAGCGTTGCTCCAGCTGCTCGCTGTTGTCGGCCCAGAAGGCCACATCGATCTGCACCTGATTGGCGATGTTCTCAGGCGTGGTCGGCATGTCTTTCTTCACGTCGTCCGACAGCAGGCTTACAGCCTTGGAGTTGGCCGGGCCGTATGCGATGTTTTCGGAATAGGTCTTCTGCTGCTCTGGCTGCACACTGAAGGCAATAAATTTCTTCGCCTCGTCCGCATCCTTCGCGCCTTTCGGAATGGCCCAGGCATCGAAGTCGTAGATACCGCCGTTCCACACCACCTTCAGGTTGCTTTCTTTCTGCACCGCAGCGATGCGGCCGTTGTAAGCCGAACTCATGACCACGTCACCCGAGGCCAGGTACTGCGGAGGCTGGGCACCGGCTTCCCACCACTGGATGCTTGGCTTGAGTTCGTCGAGCTTCTTGAAGGCACGGTCCACACCTTCCTTGGTGCCTAGTACCTGATACACATCCTTCGGTGCCACGCCGTCAGCCATCAGCGCGAATTCGAGGGTGTACTTGGCACCTTTGCGCAGGCCGCGCTTGCCCGGGAATTTCTTCGTGTCCCAGAAATCGGCCCAGCTGGTAGGCGCGGTCTTGAGCTTGTCGGCGTTGTAGGCCAGCACTGTGGACCAGACGAAGAAGCCCACGCCGCACGGCTGGATAGCGCCCTTCACATAGTCACTCTCATTGCCGAACAAGGCTGGGTCGAGTTCTTCGAACATGCCTTCATCGCAACCGCGGGCCAGCTCTGGCGATTCTACTTCCACCAGGTTCCACGACACGCTGTTGGTATCGACCATGGCTTTGACCTTGGCCATTTCACCGTTGTACTCGCCCGCGACGATCTTGCCCTTGCCGGCCTTTTCCCAAGGCTCATAGAACGCCTTGACCTGGGCCGCCTTGTTGGCGCCGCCAAAGGAGACCACGGTCAGGTCCGCTGCCATGGCCTGGCCGGCGGCGAACAGGCCAAGGGCCAGGGCGGTCAGTTTCAACTGCTTGCGCATTATTATTCTCTCCACAGTACAGGGTTGGTGAAGCAATCCATCAGTGGGCTTCGGCAATCGGATCGAGCGCGCGGGCGTGCTCCACCTCCCAGCCCAGCGGTACCACATCGCCCACGGCCAGTGCCGGGTCGAGCTCGGCGATCGGCTGCTTCACGAAGAAGTCGGCCTTGCCGCAGACCTCCAGGCGCACACGCACGTGGTCGCCCAGGTAGATGAACTCGGCCACACGGCCGGAGAAGCGGTTGACGCAGCTTTGGCTGTGGCCGTTGAGGCGCACGCGCTCTGGGCGTATCGACAGGGTTACCGGCTCACCGGCCTGGCCGACATTCACAGCCAGTGCCTCGACCCGCTCGCCCCGCGCCAGTTGCACCTGGCAACGGTTGCCGTCAGTGGCCAGCAGGGTGCCGTTAATACGGTTGTTCTCGCCGATGAAGTTGGCGACGAAGGTATTGCGCGGCTCCTCGTAGAGCGTGCGCGGGTCGGCAATCTGCTGGATTTCGCCCTGGTGGAATACCGCCACGCGGTCGGACATGGTCAGCGCTTCGCCCTGGTCATGGGTCACGTACACCACGGTCACGCCGAGGCGCTGGTGGATGTGTTTGATCTCCATCTGCATGTGTTCGCGCAGCTGCTTGTCGAGGGCGCCGAGCGGCTCGTCCATCAGCACAAGTTGCGGCTCGAACACCAGGGCACGAGCCAGCGCTACCCGCTGCTGCTGCCCGCCGGACAACTGCCCGGGGTAGCGCTTGGCGAAGGCGTCGAGCTGAACCATGTTGAGCACGCGCTTGACCCGCTCGCTGATGTCGGTCTTGCTCAGGTTGCGCACGCTCAAGGGGAAGGCCAGGTTCTCGGCCACCGTCATGTGCGGAAACAGCGCGTAGTTCTGGAACACCATGCCGATGTCGCGCTTGTGCGGCGGCACGTTGTTGATCGAACGACCGGCCAGCTGGATTTCGCCAGCGGTGGGGGTTTCGAAACCGGCGAGCATCATCAGGCTGGTGGTCTTGCCCGAACCGGAAGGGCCGAGCAGGGTGAGGAATTCACCCTTGCGAATGTCCAGGTTGAGGTCTTTCACGATCAGCGATTCGCCGTCGTAGCTCTTCTGCACACCACGGAAGCTGACCAGCGTTTCGCCAGTGGTCGCGTTCGAATTCGCCTCGCTCATGCCTGCACCTTCTTGTTGGATGACTGCGTGGCAAAAGACTAGAACAAGAGCAAACGCCCGGAAATCGGGGCTGAAGAGAGAATGCCATCATCCAGGTGGAAGATGGTGTGTAGGGATTGCCCTACACACTTGTCGCAAACAGAACACTCACACCAATTTGTGCTCCATGGCGTATTTCACCAGCTCCGCCAGCGAGTTGACCTTGAGCTTTTGCATCAAGCGCGCCTTGTGGGTGCTGATGGTCTTGCTCGACAGCGCCAGTTGCTGGGCGATGTCGTTGACGTTGGCGCCCTGCGCCAGGCGCTCGAACACCGAGAATTCGCGCTCGGACAATAGCGTATGCAAGGGGCGGGTCTCGGTCAGGCCCACTTCGAACACCATACGGTCGGCCAGCGCCGGGTCGATGTAGCGCCCTCCCCCCGCCACCCGGCGGATCGCCGTCAGCAGCAGGGCCGGGTCGCTGTCCTTGGTGGCATAGCCGGCCGCGCCGGCCTTGAGCGCACGGGCCGCCATCTGCGCCTCGTCGTGCATCGACAGCATCAAGATCGCCGGCGGGTTGTCCAGTGCGCGAATCCGCGGAATCGCCTCAAGGCCGTTCACGCCGGGCATGGAGATGTCCAGCAACACCACCTCGCACGGCGTATGGCGCAACGTCTCCAGCAACTGCTCGCCATTGGCGGCCTCCCCCGCCACCTGCATATCCTTGGCAAGGCCGATCAACTGCTTGATGCCCTCACGGACAATGGTGTGGTCTTCGGCCACCAGCACTCGAATCACGCTCGTTCTCCTACTTCCAACGGAATGGCCACGCTCAGGCTGGTGCCCTCGCCCGGTTCACTGTCCAACGTCATGCTGCCGCCCAACATCAGCACCCGCTCACGCACTCCCACCAGGCCGAACGAGGTCGGCCTGGGCTGGTCGTGGCAGAAACCTCGGCCGTCGTCGCTGACAGTCATGCGCAGTTGCCCTCTTTCGCGCACCAACTCAATTTCCACGCTGTGCGCCTGGGCGTGGCGCATGACGTTGGTCAGCGCCTCCTGCAGGATGCGGAACAGCCCGGTGGCCTTGGCATCGCTCAATGCTGGCAGATTTTCCGGCACCTGTACCAAGCAAGGAATCTGCGTGCGCGCCTCGAAACGCCGGGCCTGCCATTCGATGGCCGAGGCAATGCCGGCGTCGAGAATCGGCGGGCGCAATGCCGTGGCTACGTCGCGTACCAACTGGAACAACTGGGCAATCAGGCGCTTCATGCTGGCCAGGCGCTCGTTCAGTGCCGGGTCGAGCTCGGCAAACGCCAGCTCGCACATCGACACTTCCAGCTTGAGCACCGTTAGCATCTGACCGAGTTCATCATGCACTTCGCGGGCAATGCGGGCTTTTTCTTCTTCGCGCACGCTTTCAAGATGCGCCGACAGCTCACGAAGCTGTTCCTGGGATTTGCCCAGCGCCATCTCGGCCCGCTTGCCTTGGGTGATGTCCCACACCACGCCGTCCCATACCACTCGGCCATTGGCCAGGTGGCGAGCACTGGCCTTGATGTCGGCCCAGCGCTGCTCGCCGTCGCGGGTCAGGATACGTCCCTGCCAGGACCAGTCCTGGCCACTGGCAATGGCCAGGTCCTGCACCTGGTGATAGTCGGCCCGGTCTTCGGGATGGACCAGGTTGCGCAGGCCCATCTGCGGGTGCTGTATCTGCGCGGGGGTATAGCCGACCAGGGCCTCGCTACCCTCACTGATATAGGGAAACTCAGGGTCACCTTCGGCGGGGGCAGGTTCCAGGCGAAAGACCAGGCCCGGTACATTGCCGGCGATACCTTTGAGCCGAGCCTCGCTTTCGCGCAGCGCCGCCAGGGCACGGTGGCGTTCGGTCACATCGGCAAGGTAGACGACCAGGTATTCGGCATCACGAAAGCGCAGGAAGCTCAGCGAAAGCTCCACCGGCAGCAAACTGCCATCGGCGCACAGGCAGTGCGTCTCGAACTGCCGCGCACCACCTTCCCCATTACGGGCGCCCTTCCACAACTGAAGCCAGCGATCCATGCCGAGGTTGGGTTCGAAGTCGATCAGCGGGCGCTCGAGCAACTCGGCTTCGGCATACCCGAGCATGCGTTCCACGGCATGGTTGGCGTAGCGCACGTGGCTGTCCCAGTTGACCCAGAGGATACCCACCGTGCTCTGGTCGATAGCGAACTGACTCAGACGAAGTGCCTCCTCACGCCCCTGTCGCTCGGTCAGGTTTTCCCGGGCAGCCAGCAGGCTACGTTCAAGCTGGCGCTGTTGGCGGCGCTGCCATACCAGGGTGGCCAAGGCACATAGCAGCAGCATGCCGAACAGCAGCGCGAGGTTCTGCCAGAAGCCTGCCGACTCGCTCAGGCGCGGGTACTTGGGCTGCAGCCAGCGTTGATGCAGTTGTTCCAGCTCTTTGGCGGGCATGGCCTGCAGGCCACGTTCGAGCACGTCGGCCAGTATCGGCCAGTCACGCCTCGATCCCACCCGCAACAACTGCGGCAGGCCGATATCGCCCACCACCACCAGTTCGCTGAACTCGCTTTCGCGCGAAAGACGGCTGAGCTGGGCCTCATCGAGCACCGCAAAACTGACCTGGCCGCCGATGACCAACTGTAGGGCCTCTCGCTCGCTGGGCACGCCCTGCAGGTTGAGGTTGGCGTAATTGCCACGCAGGTAGTCGGCCAGTACGCTGGGCATGCGCACCGCGACACGGTCATCGGCATCGAGCTTTTCCAGCTCCACGGCCATCGCCCCGGTACGTGGCCCCACCACCAGCTGCGGCACGCGCATGTAAGGGTCGCTGAACAGCCATTGGCGCAAGCTGGCGGGCGTCTGGGTCAGGCCTGGGGCAAAATCGATTTCGCCCGCCTGCAGGGCATGCTCAAGGCTCGCCTGGTCGGCGAAGTTGCGCCAGGTCAGGTCCAGCTGGAGCACCTGGGCCAGCCAGTTCACAAGTTCCACGTTGGCCCCGTAAAGCTGCTGCAGCCGACGGTCGAACTGAGCATAGGGGGCCTGCAGCACAAGGCCGACGCGCAAGCTGCGGTGGCTGTCTAGCCATTGCTGTTGGGCCGGTTCGAGGGCTACCGTTGGCGCCACTTCCGGTCTTGCCAAGGCGATCAAGGGCAGCAACAAGCAGCCGATAACCCACAGGCGACGCAATCGCTTCATTTACACGCTCGTCTAGGCAAAGGCGGCCTGCAGCATGGCCGTCACGGGCAAATACTATTAGGCTGCCGGTATTATTCTGGCCTTGGGTTGATTCATGCTCACACTTTATCGCACGACGCTGGCAATGTGCTGCCTGGCCTCGCTCCTGCCCCTCGGCGCCGTGGCCGCCGACGCTGAAAAACCGCCAGCGGCCACCGAAACAGCAGCCACGTCCGCCCCTCGACCGCCCCTTCTGGAACGCAGCCAGGAAGACGCGCAGGCCTTGGAGCGACTGGTGCCAAAGGCCGAGCAGCAGACCCTGCAGGCCGGCAACGAGAATTTCCTGGCACTGTGGAAGCCGGCCAACGACAGCGACCCGCAAGGCGCGGTGATCATTGTGCCGGGTGCCGGTGAGAACGCCGACTGGCCAAACGCGGTCGGCCCGCTGCGGAGCAAGTTCCCCGATATCGGCTGGCACAGTTTGAGCGTGAGCCTGCCTGACCTGCTTGCCGACAGCCCGCAAGCGCGAGTCGAGAGCAAGCCGACCGCCGAGCCGCAGAAAGACAAAGGCGAAAGCGCTCCCGCCAAGGACACCCCGGCCGACGCCAACGCCAACATCGCCCAAGCCACTGCGGCCGATAGCGACACTGCACAAAGCACCGACGCCGAGCAGGCGACCGAGCAGAATGACCAGGCCGACGCCGAACGCATCTTCGCCCGCCTCGATGCCGCCGTCGCCTATGCCCAGCAGCACAACTCGCGCAGTATCGTGCTGATCGGCCATGGCAGCGGTGCCTACTGGGCGGCGCGCTACCTGAGCGAGAAGCAGCCGGCACAAGTGCAGAAACTGGTGATGATCGCCGCACAAACGCCCGCACGGGTCGAACATGACCTGGAAAGCCTGACACCGACGCTAAAGGTGCCGACCGCCGACCTCTATTACGCCACCCGCACCAGCGACCGCAAGGCAGCCGAGCAGCGCCTGCAAGCCAGCAAGCGGCAGAAGGACAGCGAGTACAAACAACTCTCCCTGATTGCCATGCCGGGTAACAAGGACGCCGAGCAGGAGCAACTGTTCCGCCGCGTGCGCGGGTGGATGGCGCCTCAGGAATAGACCGCAGGTAGCCATCGCCGGCAAGCCGGCTCCCACAAGGATCCCACAGGCCTCAGGATCAGTCTGGGAGCCGGCTTGCCGGGGATAGCGGCCTCAGAAACCCCTTCGTTTGCGAATCAACGCATAGGCCTGATGCAGCTCTCGGGTCCGCTCGGTGGCCTCGCGCACTTGTGCCTCACTGGCCCCGGACCCGGCCAGCTTGTCGGGATGATGCCGGCTGACCAGACGGCGATAGGCCTGCTTGACCCGATCACCCTCCGTATCCGCCTCGACGCCCAATAGGCGCAGTGCCGCCGCATAAGTCATGACGCCAGACGTCACACTGGCCTTGCGTGGCTCGTACTCCAGCGACATGGCCTGCACCTGACGCCGGCTGAGCCCCAGCTTCTGCCCCCAGTCCAGGAGCAGATCACGCTCACGCTGGCCGGCCTTGCCATCGGCCCAGGCCATGCGCCAACACGCACGCAACGTGCCTTCGGCCGCGTGCGGCTGCAGGCGAATGCGCCGCAAGTGGCCACTCAAACGGTCTTTGCCCGCCTTGCCCCGGTTGAACGCAGCGATCGCCCGTAGCCGCTGCGCCTCGGCCATGTCCAGGCGGACCATTTCCTGGCGGGCCTGCTGGATATGTTGCTCGGCTACCCGCCCATCACTCTTGGCCAGACGCCCGAGCAGCACGAACAGCAACTCCTCGTCTCGCAGTGCCGGGCGGCCCCCCAGGCGTTCGCGCATATCGTCCCAGCCCTGCACCCGTATGCGCCGATCCATGGCCTGCCCCAGCAGCGCCCCGAGCAACGCCCCAGGAATGCTGGCTACCGCGAAGCCTGCGCCCAGCCCGATCACCGTGCCTGGCCACCACATCTCAAGCGCGCTCGCCGATCAAGCGCTCGACCTCGGCCAGGCGCTCCAGGGTGCCGACATCGACCCAGTGGCCGCGGTAATGCTCGCCGCTGACCTTGCCTGCCTGCATGGCCTGACGCAACAGCGGCGCCAGCTTGAAGGCGCCTGGCTGGCAGCCTTCGAACAAGGCCGGATGCAGAACTGACAGGCCGCTGAATGTCAGGGTGCCGGGCGCATCGTCGCCATCCGCCACCTGCTCTCCCAGCAGGCGGAAGTCGCCTCGACCGTGATGGCCCGGGTTATCGACCAGCACCAGGTGTGCCAGCCCCTGCAGCGGGCCCCGCAGGCGCGTGAAGTCGTAATCGGTCCAGACATCGCCATTGACCAGCAGGAACGGCGTATTACCCAGCAGAGGCAGCGCCTTGAAGATTCCGCCCCCCGTCTCCAGCGGCTCCCCCTCTGGCGAATAGCGGATGCGCAGGCCAAAACGACTGCCGTCGCCCAGGTGATCCTCGATCTGCTGGCCCAGCCAGGCATGGTTGATCACCACTTCGGTGAAACCGGCAGTTGCCAGTGCGCGCAGGTGGTACTCGATCAACGGCTGGCCGGCGACCGGCACCAAGGGTTTTGGCGTATGCAGGGTGAGCGGGCGCATGCGCTCGCCCTTGCCTGCCGCCAGGATCATCGCTTTCATGCACGCACTCCGGCCTTGAGTTCTGCGATCAGTTGGCCCAGTTCCCCGAGCTCGGGGCGGCGGCTGATCACTTCATCTATATAGGCGAAGAAACGCGGCACGTCGGCCAGGTAACGGGGTTTGCCATCGCGGTGGCAGATTCGGGCGAAGATGCCGATCACTTTCAAGTGGCGCTGCACGCCCATCAGGTCACTGGCGCGCTGGAAGTCTTCGAACACCGGCTGCACCGGGATGCCGGCGGCTTGCGCCTGGCCCCAGTAGCTGCGCAACCAGCCTTCGACACGTGCCTGCGGCCAGCTGAGGAACGCGTCCTTGAACAGGCAGGTGATGTCATAGGTCACAGGGCCGTAGACCGCATCCTGGAAATCCAGCACGCCAGGGTTGGGCGCGCTCTGCATCAGGTTTCGCGGCATATAGTCGCGGTGCACCAGCACTTTTGGCTGGGCCAGGGCGCTGTCGAGCAACAGCTGGCTGACACGCTGCCAGGTCGCTTTCTGCTCTTCGGTGAAGGCCTTGCCGAGTTCGCGGCCCACGTACCATTCGGGGAACAGCTCGACTTCACGGCGCAACAGCGCATCATCGTAGCTGGGCAACGGTGCATCCATCGGCAAGCGCTGGAATGCCAACAGCGCAGCGATGGCATCGGCGAACAGAGCGTCGGCGTTGTCGACATCAATGATGTCCAGGTAGGTCTGGTGGCCCAGATCGCCCAGCAGCAGGAAGCCTCGCTCCAGGTCCTGGGCGTGAATCTGCGGCACATGCACGCCTGCGCCGGCCAGCAGTCGATCGATGTCGACGAATGGTCGGCAATTCTCCTGGGGAGGGGGCGCATCCATGATCACGAAGCTGCGGCCCGCGCCCTGCCAGCGGAAGTAACGGCGAAAGCTCGCGTCGCTGCTGGCGGCGGTCAGGCTGCCTTCAGGTACCTCGCCCCAGGCGTTGTCGCGGAAAAGGTCATTGAGCTGCTCATCGAGCCAGACAGTCAGTTGTTGCAGGCGTACATCGTGTTCAGGCATTACAAGGGTCTCCGACGGCCCTAGCCGTCAAGCGGGTCATGCTTTATTATCCAGCATCTTTTTCAGACCATCGAGAGGCGTGCGGCCCCACACGCGGGCAGATGGCACGCAGGAAGCCCGGACTAATAAGATGGCATTGAAATCCCCCGCGTTTCGTAGAAAGTTTCCGTTGCTGGTGACCGGCGGTCTGCTGGCCATGCAACCTCTGGCCACCTCCTATGTGGTGGCTGCCGAGCAGTTCGACTGCCAAGTGTCCGCCTCCGGTGGTTGGGACTGCAAGCCCAAGACCCCAGTCAACAACCTGCCTCCGCGCCCCGTGCACGAGGGTGCTGCGCTCACGTCCGGCACCGAAGCCCCGTCGGCTGAAGCCGAAAGTGGCGAAAAGCCGATGCTGGTCACCGAGAGCAAGGGCCGTGGCCTGAAGTCGCGCAGCGAAGACTACAGCCACCTGGACTGGGTTCCGCGTGAAAAGCTCACTGCAGCACAGCTGGCCGAAACCGGCCCGTACTGCGGTGGCGCGTATGTCGAGCCTACCCGTCCTGGCATGGCCGACACCACGCCGAAGGACGAATCGCCGACCTACATCAATGCCAAGGTGTCCAAGTACCAGCAGGAGCAGCAGATCGCGACCCTCGCCGGTGACGTGGTCATGCGCCAGGGCAGCATGCAGGCAGAGGCCGACGAGGCCAACCTGTACCAGACCGAAAACCGCGGCGAGCTCAAAGGCAACGTCAAGATCCGCGACAACGGCTCGCTGGTGGTGGGCGACCAGGCACAGATTCAGCTCGATACGGGCGAAGCCCAGGTCGACAACGCCGAATATGTGATGCACAAGTCGCACATCCGCGGCAACGCTCTGTACGCCAAGCGTGGCGAAAACGCCATCATCCGTCTCAAGGACGGTACGTATACCACTTGCGAACCGGGCAGCAACGCCTGGCAGCTGAAGGGCAACAACATCACACTGAACCCGGCCACCGGCTTCGGTACCGCGACCAACGTCACCCTGCGGGTCAAGGATTTCCCGGTGTTCTATACACCGTACATCTACTTCCCGATCGACGACCGTCGCCAGTCCGGCTTCCTGCCGCCGTCGTTCAGCAGTACCAGCGATACCGGCTTCATGCTGGTCACGCCGTACTACTTCAACCTGGCGCCGAACTATGACGCCACGTTGTACCCGCGCTACATGACCAAACGCGGCCTGCTGATGGAAGGTGAGTTCCGTTACCTGACCAAGTCCAGCGAAGGCCAGTTCGGCGGCGCGTACCTGAACGATAAGAACGATGATCGCAAAGACCAGACTGACTACAAAGAACAGCGCTGGATGGTCAACTGGCAGCACAAGGGTGGCCTGGACGAGCGCCTGCTGGCTGAAGTCGATTACACCGACATCAGCGATCCGTTCTACTTCCAGGACTTGGAAAGCGACCAGATCGGTGTCGAGAGCCGTGATGCGCTGAACCAGCGAGGGGCACTGACCTACCGTGGAGACAGCTATCAGGCTCGCCTGAACTTGCAGGCCTACGAGATGGCAACCATCTCGAAGATCACGCCGTACAACAAGCTGCCTCAGATCACCCTCAATGGCATGCTGCCTTATCATCCGGGTGGCTTCGACTTCAGCTACAAGACCGAAGCCGTGCGCTTCGATCGTGATCTGAAAACCGGCCCTGTCTTCAACGAAGATGGCGAACTGGATACCACCGCTGGGGCCAGAGGCCAACGCCTAGACGAGAATCTCTTCGGTATAGCCCGTTCCAACGGTAATCGCCTGAACGCCGCACCAGCGATCAGCCTTCCGATGGAAGCCAGCTACGGATACATGAAACCGAAGCTCACGTACATGTACACGCACTATGATCTTGACCTGGATAGCAAGGGTAAGAACGATCTCGTTATCAACCCAGGACGAGTCCCACTATACGGTGACTTCAAGAGTAACCAGGACCGTGACGTCCCGATTTTCAGCGTCGACAGCGGTCTATACTTTGACCGCAACACCTCGCTGTTCGGAACCAACTACCGTCAGACCCTCGAGCCACGTCTGTTCTATCTTTACGTCCCGTATAAGGACCAGACGGACATTCCCCTGTTCGACACGGGCGAGTCTGTATTCAGCTACGACTCGCTGTTCCGTGAAAACCGATTCAGTGGCACCGACCGCATCGGTGACGAGAACAAGCTGTCTCTCGGCGTGACCACGCGCTGGATCGAGGAAAACGGCTTCGAGCGTCAGTTCCTGAGTGTTGGTCAGGCCTACTACTTCAAGGATCGCAAGGTCCAGCTGCCAGGTATCGACTACCGCACCCGCACTGACTCGCAGTCGGATGTGTCGCCATACGCCCTGCTGTACGGATATCGCTTCAACCGCGACTGGCGCTTCAACGCCAACTACAACTGGGACCCGGATACCCGCAGCCCACGTTCGGGCGCGGCGATGTTCCACTACCAGCCGGAAGACAATCCGAACAAGATCGTCAACCTGGGCTATCGCTACCGCAACGACACCATCGCCTATGACTCCGCTACCGGCACCTGGAAAGTGGGCGGCGGCGACTATGGCACCCCGGGCAGCGCAAACTATGTCAAGGATTACTACAAGATCCAGCAGCACGACTTCTCGGTCATCTGGCCGATCGTGCCGCAATGGAACGTGATCGCCCGCTGGCAGCATGACTACAACCGCAACCGCACCCTGGAAGCCATGGGCGGTTTCGAGTACGACAACTGCTGCTGGAAACTGCGTCTGATCAACCGCTACTGGATCGACTATGACGACTTCAGCCAGGCCACGCCAGTAAACGAAAAAGGCGACCATGGCATCTTCCTGCAGATCGTGCTGAAAGGCCTCGGTGGCGTGGTAGGCAACAAGGTCGAATCTTTCCTCGACGAAGGCATTCAAGGTTACCGTACACGTGAAGACCAAGCTTATTGATCGTCTGCGTCCAGCATTGCTGGGCGCTGTATTGCTGAGCGGCGTGGCCCACGCCGCGCCGCAGCCCCTGGACCGTGTGGTGGCCATCGTCGATAACGACGTGGTCATGCAGAGCCAACTGGACCAACGTGTCCATGAGGTACAGCAAACCATCGCCAAGCGTGGCGGCGGCGTTCCGCCGACCAGCGCGCTTGAGCAGCAGGTACTGGAACGCCTGATCGTCGAGAACCTGCAGTTGCAGATTGGCGAGCGCTCCGGCATCCGCATCACCGACGAAGAACTGAACCAGGCCATCGGCACCATTGCCCAGCGCAACGGTATGTCGCTTGACCAGTTCCGCGCCGCGTTGGCCCACGACGGCTTGTCGTTCGACGATGCCCGTGAGCAGGTCAAACGCGAGATGATCATCAGCCGCGTGCGCCAGCGTCGTGTCGCCGAGCGCATCCAGGTTTCCGAACAGGAAGTGAAGAACTTCCTCAACTCGGACCTGGGCAAGATGCAGATGTCGGAAGAGTACCGCCTGGCCAACATCCTGATCCCGACTCCGGAAGCTGCCAACTCGGAAGCCATCCAGACGGCGGCTCGTCAGGTCGGCGATGTCTACCAGCAGCTCAAGCAGGGCAAGGACTTCGGCCAGATGGCCATTGAACGCTCTGCCAGCGAAAACGCCCTGGAAGGCGGCGAGATGGGTTGGCGCAAAGCCGGCCAACTGCCACCTGACTTCGCCAAGATGCTCAGCAGCATGGCCGTGGGCGACATCACCCAGCCCATCCGCATCCCCAACGGCTTCATCATCCTCAAGCTCGAGGAGAAGCGCGGTGGCAGCGAGAACGTGCTGCGCGATGAAGTGCATGTGCGCCACATCCTGATCAAACCAAGCGAAATTCGCAGCGATGCCGCCACTGAGCAGCTCGCCGAGCGCCTGTATGACCGGATCAAGAACGGTGAAGACTTCGGCGAGCTGGCCAAGAGCTTCTCGGAAGACCCAGGTTCTGCCCTCAACGGCGGCGACCTCAACTGGGTCGACCCGAACAGCCTGGTGCCCGAGTTCCGCGAACAGATGGCCAACGCCCAGCAAGGCGTCGTGACCAAACCGTTCAGAACCCAGTACGGCTGGCACGTTCTGGAAGTGCTGGGCCGCCGCGCCACCGACAGCACCGAACAGGCCCGCGAGCAACAAGCGCTGAACGTGTTGCGTAACCGCAAATACGACGAAGAGCTGCAGACCTGGCTGCGCCAGATCCGCGACGAAGCCTACGTTGAAATCAAGCTGCCTGGCGCCGACCAGGCCGCGCAGTGAAGCCCCTGCGCTTCGCCGTCACCCCCGGCGAACCAGCCGGCATAGGCCCCGACCTGTGCCTGCTGCTCGCCGCCGACGCCCAGCCCCACCCCCTGATCGCCATCACCAGCCGTGACCTGCTCGCCGAGCGGGCCACGCAGCTGGGGCTGGCCGTCAACCTGCTGCCGGTACTGCCAGGGCAATGGCCAGACCAGCCCGCGCCCGCCGGCAACCTGTATGTGTGGGATACCCCGTTGGCAGCGCCAGTGGCGGCCGGCCAGCTGGATCAGGCCAATGCCGCATTCGTCCTGGAAACGCTGACCCGTGCCGGGCAAGGCTGCATGAACGGCGATTTCGCTGGCATGATCACCGCCCCGGTGCACAAGGGCGTGATCAACGAAAGCGGCATCGCCTTCTCTGGCCATACCGAATTCCTCGCAGACCTGACCCACACCGCTCAAGTCGTGATGATGCTGGCAACCCATGGCCTGCGCGTGGCCCTGGTGACCACGCACCTGCCGCTACGGGACATTGCCGATGCCATCACCCCTGAGCGCGTGGAGCGGGTAACGCGTATCCTGCATGCCGACATGCGCGACAAATTCGGCATTGCCAATCCACGCATCCTGGTCTGCGGGCTCAACCCGCACGCCGGAGAAGGCGGCCACCTGGGCCGCGAAGAAATCGACATCATCGAGCCGACACTGGCCCGCCTGCGCAGCGAAGGCATGGACCTGCGCGGGCCACTGCCGGCCGATACCCTGTTTACCCCCAAGTATCTGGAGCACTGCGACGCGGTGCTGGCGATGTACCATGACCAGGGCCTGCCTGTACTCAAGTACAAAGGCTTTGGCGCCGCCGTCAACGTGACCCTGGGCCTGCCGATCATCCGTACATCGGTCGATCACGGCACCGCCCTGGACCTGGCCGGCAGCGGCAAGGTCGACACCGGCAGCCTGCGCGTCGCCCTGGAAACCGCCTACCAGATGGCCGAGAACCGACCATGAACGAGCAATACCAACACCGGGCGCGCAAACGCTTCGGCCAGAACTTCCTGCATGACGCGGGCATCATCGACCGCATCCTGCGCGCGATCAACGCCAAGGCCGGCGAACACCTGCTGGAAATCGGCCCGGGCCAGGGCGCCCTCACCGAAGGCCTGCTGGGCAGTGGCGCACAGCTTGACGTGGTAGAACTGGACAAAGACCTGGTGCCGATCCTGCAGCACAAGTTCGCAGGCCGCGACAACTTCCGCCTGCACCAAGGCGATGCGCTGAAGTTCGACTTCAATCAGCTGGGCGTACCCGCGCGTAGCCTGAAAGTGGTCGGCAACCTGCCTTACAACATTTCCACACCACTGATCTTCCATCTGCTGAGCCACGCGGGGCTGATCCGCGACATGCACTTCATGCTGCAGAAGGAAGTGGTCGAGCGCATGGCCGCAGGCCCGGGCGGTGGCGATTGGGGCCGCCTGTCGATCATGGTGCAGTACCACTGCCGGGTCGAACATCTGTTCAACGTCGGCCCTGGCGCGTTCAACCCGCCGCCGAAGGTGGACTCTGCCATCGTGCGCCTGGTACCCCATGAAGTGCTGCCGTACCCGGCCAAGGATCATCTGCTGCTCGAGCGCGTGGTGCGTGAAGCCTTCAATCAGCGTCGCAAGACCCTGCGCAACACCTTGAAGGGCCTGCTTGACAGCCAGGCCATCGAAGCAGCCGGCGTAGACGGCAGCCTCAGGCCTGAACAGCTGGACCTGGCCGCCTTCGTGCGCCTGGCCGACCAACTGGCTGACCAGCAAGGCTGATTCAACCTGTAGCGGCCCTGTCGCCGGCAAGCCGGAGTCAGGGCCGCTACAGCCAAATCACCTTCCCTGCGCACACTGGCCCTCCCCCCCGCCAATAGCCTAGACTGCATGGATCGCCGTATTCGTGTGTTTGCTCAAGGCCCTTGCATGTCCGACCCCCGCTATCAGATCGACGTCAGCGTCGTGACCCGCTACCTCAAAGAACAATCCGACCCCGAAAGCAGTCGTTTCGCCTTCGCCTATACCATTACCGTGCAGAACAACGGTTCGGTCACAGCCAAGCTGATGTCCCGCCATTGGCTGATCACCAATGGTGACGGTGAAGTCGAAGAGGTGCGCGGCGCCGGTGTGGTTGGCCAGCAGCCAACCATCGAGCCTGGCCAGAGCCACACCTACAGCAGCGGTGCGGTGATCAGCACCCGTGTAGGCACCATGCAGGGCAGCTACCAAATGTTCGCCGAAGACGGTAAACGCTTCGACGCAGAGATCGTGCCTTTCCGCCTGGCGGTACCGGGGGCCTTGCACTGATGGCCACCTACGCCGTCGGTGACTTGCAAGGCTGTCTTCAGCCACTCAAGTGCCTGCTCGATCGGGTCAAATTCAATCCGACAGTCGATCGCCTGTGGTTGGTCGGCGACCTGGTCAACCGCGGCCCCGAATCGCTGGAAACACTGCGTTACCTCTACTCGATTCGCCAGTCGCTGGTCTGCGTGCTGGGCAACCACGACCTGCATCTGCTGGCAGCCTGGCACAACGTCGAGCGCCTGAAGAAAAGCGACACGCTGCGTGAAATCATCGAGGCACCTGATGCCGACCTGCTGCTGGACTGGCTGCGCCAGCAGAAGCTGCTGCACTACGATGAACCACGGGGCATCGCCCTCGTACACGCCGGCATCCCGCCCCAGTGGACCCTCGGCAAGGCGCTCGAACTGGCCGCCGAGGTCGAAGTGGCGCTACGGGATGATGAGCGCCTGAAGCTCTATCTGGACGGCATGTACGGCAACGAGCCGAACAAATGGAGCAAGAACCTCAGCGGTATCGAACGCCTGCGGCTCATCACCAATTACCTGACCCGCATGCGCTTCTGCACCGCCGAAGGCAAGCTCGACCTCAAGAGCAAGGAAGGCGTGGGCACTGCGCCCAAAGGCTACAAGCCGTGGTTCACCCATAAAGACCGCCGCTCCCGCCACGTGAAGATCATCTTCGGTCACTGGGCAGCGCTTGAAGGCCGCGTCGACGAGCCTGGCGTGATTGCCCTGGACACCGGCTGCGTGTGGGGGGGTGCCATGACCCTGTACAACGTCGACAGCGGTGAGTACCACCGCTGCGAGTGCACTGACGACGGCAGCCTGCGTCAGCCCGCACAACCCGCTAAACTCAACGATCACCCCTGAAGGAAGCCGTACCCATGAGCGAATTCAAGCGCATCCCTCCCGAGCAGGCACTGGCCCTGCGCGCGCAAGGTGCGGTCGTCGTCGACATTCGCGACCCGCAAGCCTTTGCCGCCGGCCACATCACGGGCGCCAAACACCTGGACAACCACTCGGTCGCCGACTTCATCCGCAACGCCGACCTCGACGCCCCGACACTGGTGGTCTGCTACCACGGCAACTCCAGCCAGAGCGCGGCCGCCTATCTGGTCGGCCAGGGCTTCTCGGACGTGTACAGCGTCGACGGTGGTTTCGAGCTGTGGCGCGCCACGTACCCGGCCGAAACCGCCCAAGGCGCGCCTGAGTAATTTTTTCATTTTTACTGCAGCCCGCGCCCCACGCGGGCTTGCGCCTTACCTGACGAACGGTCACCGGCAACTTCTCCGCCGCTTCCCCTTGACCTTGCGGATAACCAACTATTCTTAAGCGCAGGCCATCCAAAAAAGGGGAGAGCCGGTACACCGGCGTGCGGGTCATCGGTAGCGTTACAGGGTGTTCTGGGGGGTATACAGCAATCGGCGAACCCGGTTGCATGCCAGCATCAGCTGACTGATCCGGCGTCGTCTCCACGTATCGAGCGAGGTGACGTCATGAGTATTTTTAGCCACTTCCAACAACGTTTCGAGTCTACGCGCCAGGAAGAACTCTCGCTGCAGGAGTACCTCGAGCTGTGTAAAGAGGATCGCAGTGCCTACGCCTCGGCGGCTGAACGGCTGTTGCTGGCCATCGGTGAGCCGGAACTGATCGACACCTCAACCAACTCCAGGCTGTCGCGAATCTTCTCCAACAAGGTGATCCGCCGGTATCCGGCCTTTGCCGACTTCCATGGCATGGAAGAGTGCATCGACCAGATCGTTTCCTACTTCCGCCATGCCGCCCAAGGCCTGGAAGAGAAGAAACAGATCCTCTATCTGCTGGGCCCGGTAGGCGGCGGTAAATCGTCGCTGGCCGAAAAACTCAAGCAGCTGATGGAAAAGGTCCCCTTCTATGCGATCAAGGACTCGCCAGTATTCGAGTCGCCGCTGGGGCTGTTCAATGCCACCGAAGATGGCGCCATTCTCGAAGAAGAGTACGGCATCTCGCGGCGCTACCTGAACACCATCATGTCCCCGTGGGCTACCAAGCGCCTGCAGGAATACGGTGGTGATATCAGCAAGTTCCGGGTGGTCAAGCTCTACCCGTCGATCCTCAACCAGATCGCCATCGCCAAGACCGAGCCGGGCGACGAGAATAACCAGGACATCTCCGCCCTGGTCGGCAAGGTGGATATCCGCAAGCTGGAGGAATTCCCGCAGAACGACGCCGACGCCTATAGCTACTCGGGCGCACTGTGCCGGGCCAACCAGGGCCTGATGGAATTCGTCGAGATGTTCAAGGCACCGATCAAGGTCCTTCACCCGTTGCTCACCGCCACCCAGGAAGGCAACTACAACAGCACCGAAGGCCTGGGCGCGATCCCCTACTCCGGGATCCTGCTGGCCCACTCCAACGAATCGGAGTGGCACACCTTCCGCAACAACAAGAACAACGAGGCGTTCATCGACCGGATCTACATCGTCAAGGTGCCGTATTGCCTGCGCGTCAGCGACGAGATCAAGATCTACGACAAGCTGCTGGTCAATAGTTCGCTGGCCAAGGCCCATTGCGCGCCGGACACGCTCAAGATGCTCGCCCAGTTCACCGTGCTCTCGCGCCTCAAGGAGCCGGAAAACTCGAACATCTATTCGAAGATGCGCGTCTATGACGGCGAGAATCTCAAGGACACCGACCCGAAAGCCAAGTCGATCCAGGAGTACCGCGATGCTGCGGGTGTCGACGAGGGCATGAACGGCCTGTCGACCCGTTTTGCCTTCAAGATCCTGTCCAAGGTGTTCAACTTCGACCCGCACGAGGTGGCGGCCAACCCGGTGCACCTGCTGTATGTACTGGAGCAGCAGATCGAACAGGAGCAGTTCCCGGCAGAAGTGCGCGAACGCTACCTGCGCTACC
Organism: Pseudomonas sp. KU43P; assembly: GCF_033095865.1. NCBI lineage: Bacteria > Pseudomonadati > Pseudomonadota > Gammaproteobacteria > Pseudomonadales > Pseudomonadaceae > Pseudomonas > Pseudomonas sp. KU43P. The sequence continues at coordinate 5,408,266 of NZ_AP019365.1, forward strand.
TCAAAGAGTACCTGGCACCGCGTTACATCGAGTTCATCGGCAAGGAAATCCAGACGGCCTACCTCGAGTCGTATAGCGAGTACGGCCAGAACATCTTCGACCGCTATGTGCTGTACGCCGACTTCTGGATCCAGGACCAGGAATACCGCGACCCGGAAACCGGCGAGATCCTCAATCGCATTGCCCTCAACGAAGAGCTGGAGAAGATCGAGAAACCGGCAGGCATCAGCAATCCGAAGGACTTCCGCAACGAGATCGTCAACTTCGTGTTGCGTGCCCGTGCCAACAACAACGGCAAGAACCCGAGCTGGCTGAGCTACGAGAAGCTGCGTGTGGTGATCGAGAAGAAAATGTTCTCCAACACCGAAGACCTGCTGCCGGTCATCAGCTTCAACGCCAAGGCCAGCAAGGAAGATCAACAGAAGCACAACGACTTCGTCACGCGCATGGTGGAACGTGGCTACACCGACAAACAGGTGCGCCTGCTGTCGGAATGGTACCTGCGGGTCAGGAAATCGCAATAACGCGGCAGGTTTCCAGCCGCAAGCTGCAAGCTGCTCGGCATCAGCGCTCCGGCCTGGGCCACAGCTTGCAGCAGCGGTGGCTGCTCTTTCTTGCAGCTTGAGGCTTGTGGCTTGCAGCTGCATCCAGTCACCGGAGGGACCATGAGCTACGTTATCGACCGACGCCTGAACGGCAAGAACAAGAGCACGGTCAACCGCCAGCGCTTCTTGCGGCGTTACCGTGAACACATCAAGAAAGCCGTCGAAGAGGCCGTGAGCCGCCGCTCCATCATGGACATGGAGCATGGCGAGCAGATCAGCATTCCGGGACGGGACATCGACGAACCCGTGCTGCACCATGGCCGTGGCGGCAAGCAGACCATCGTGCATCCGGGCAACAAGGAATTCACAGCCGGCGAACATATCCCCAGGCCCCAGGGCGGCGGCGGTGGGGGCGGGCGTGGCAAGGCTGGCAACTCTGGCGAGGGCATGGATGATTTCGTCTTCCAGATCACCCAGGAAGAGTTCCTCGAATTCATGTTCGAAGACCTCGAACTGCCCAACCTGGTCAAACGCCACCTAACCGGTGCCGACACCTTCAAAACCGTGCGTGCCGGGATCGCCAACGAAGGCAACCCATCCCGCATCAATATCGTCCGCACCTTGCGCTCGGCCCATGCCAGGCGGATCGCTCTGACCGGCAGCAGCCGCGCGTTGCTGCGTGAGGCGCAAAAAGAACTGGCCCGGCTCAAGGTGGAGGAGCCAGACAACTTCTCTGATATCCAGGAAGTCGAGCAGGAAATCGAACGGCTCAAGGCGCGCATCAACCGCCTGCCGTTCCTCGATACCTTCGATCTCAAATACAACCTGCTGGTCAAGCAGCCCAACCCAAGCTCCAAGGCGGTGATGTTCTGCCTGATGGACGTCTCCGGCTCCATGACCCAGGCCACCAAAGACATCGCCAAGCGCTTCTTCATCCTCCTGTACTTGTTCCTCAAGCGTAACTACGACCGCATCGAGGTGGTTTTCATCCGCCACCACACCAGCGCCCGCGAAGTCGACGAGGAGGAGTTCTTCTATTCCCGAGAAACCGGCGGCACCATCGTCTCCAGTGCGCTGAAGATGATGCAGGAGATCATGGCTGAGCGTTACCCGGCCAGCGACTGGAACATCTACGCGGCCCAGGCTTCCGACGGCGACAACTGGAACGATGACTCGCCGATATGCCGCGAGATCCTGTCCAAGCAGATCATGCCGCACGTGCAGTACTACACTTACGTTGAAATCACCCCACGTGAGCATCAGGCGCTGTGGTACGAGTACGAGCGAATCGGCGAGGCATTCCCCGATACATTCGCCCAGCAGCAGTTGGTTTCGGCCGGCGATATCTACCCGGTCTTCCGTGAACTCTTCCAGCGCAGGTTAGCCACATGACCGCCAGAGCACAGAGACGCCAACCCATTTCCACCGGGTCCGAGTGGACGTTCGAGCTGATCCAGACCTACGACCGGGAAATCAGCCGCCTGGCCGAACGTTATGCCCTGGACACCTACCCCAACCAGATCGAAGTGATCACCGCCGAGCAGATGATGGATGCCTATGCCTCCGTCGGCATGCCGCTGGGCTATCACCACTGGTCCTACGGCAAGCAGTTCCTCAGTACCGAGAAGTCCTATAGCCGCGGCCAGATGGGCCTGGCCTACGAGATCGTGATCAACTCCGACCCGTGCATCGCCTATCTGATGGAAGAAAACACCATGTGCATGCAGGCACTGGTGATCGCCCACGCTTGCTATGGCCATAACAGTTTCTTCAAGGGCAACTACCTGTTCCGCACCTGGACGGATGCCACGTCGATCATCGACTACCTGGTTTTCGCCAAGCAGTACATCGCCCAGTGCGAGGAGCGCCACGGCATCGATGCCGTGGAAGACCTGATCGACTCCTGCCACGCCCTGATGAACTACGGCGTCGATCGCTACAAGCGCCCCTATCCGATCTCGGCCGAGGAAGAACGCCGACGCCAGAAGGACCGTGAAGAACACCTGCAGAGGCAAATCAACGACCTGTGGCGCACCATACCCAAAGGCGCTGAAAAGGGCGGAGACCGCGACGATGCGCGCTTCCCCTCCGAGCCTCAGGAAAACATCCTCTATTTCATCGAAAAGAATGCCCCGCTGCTCGAACCCTGGCAACGCGAAGTGGTGCGCATCGTGCGCAAGATCGCCCAATACTTCTACCCCCAGCGCCAGACTCAGGTCATGAACGAAGGCTGGGCAACCTTCTGGCACTACACGCTGATGAACGACCTCTACGACGAGGGCCTGATCACCGAAGGCTTCATGATGGAGTTCCTGCAGTCACACACCAGCGTAGTGTTCCAACCCGGTTTCGACAGCCCCTACTACAACGGCATCAACCCCTACGCCCTGGGCTTTGCGATGTATACCGACATCCGTCGCATGTGCGAAAACCCCACCGAAGAAGACCGCCGCTGGTTCCCTGACATCGCTGGCAGTGACTGGCTGTCGACCATCAAGTTCGCCATGAGTAGCTTCAAGGATGAAAGCTTCATCCTGCAGTACCTGTCACCCAAGGTGATCCGTGACCTCAAGCTGTTCAGCATCCTCGATGACGACCAGCGTGACGACCTGCTGGTGCCGGCCATTCACGACGAGGCGGGCTACCGCATCATCCGTGAGCAACTGGCTTCCCAGTACAACCTCGGCAACCGCGAACCGAACGTGCAGATCTGGAGCATCGACCGCCGTGGCGACCGCTCCCTCACCCTGCGTCACCAGCAGCACAACCGCAAACCCCTTGGCGACTCCACCGAGGAGGTGCTCAAGCACCTGCACCGGCTGTGGGGCTTTGATATCCACCTGGAGACCGTTCAGGGCGACCAGATAGTCAAGACCCACCACATGCCGCCCCGTGGCGAGCACGGCGAAAGCGGCGATTACGGCCGCATGGACCTTGCAGTCATTCATCACCTCTAGACGCATGACGCCATCATTGCTGCCGACAGGGTATCCTGTGGGCAGTAATGGAGGTTGCACATGCACATCTACAAAGTTGGCGGCGCAGTCCGTGATCGCCTGCTCGGGCGCCCTGTCAGCGACATCGACTGGCTGGTGGTTGGCGCTACCGTCGAAGAAATGCACGCCAAAGGCTACCGTCCGGTAGGCGCTGATTTTCCGGTTTTCCTGCATCCCAAGACTGGCGAGGAGTACGCTCTGGCCCGCACCGAGCGAAAGAGCGGGCGTGGTTATGGGGGCTTTACTTTCCATGCCAGCCCAGACGTGACGCTCGAAGAAGATCTGATTCGACGCGACCTGACCATCAATGCGATGGCCGAGGACGGCCACGGCAATGTCATTGATCCCTACAATGGCCAGGATGATCTTGAGCAGCGTATTCTACGCCATGTTTCGCCGGCATTCGCCGAAGATCCCCTGCGAGTATTGCGTGTTGCGCGCTTCGCCGCGCGCTATGCCCCACTCGGTTTTCGGATCGCCGATGAAACCCTGACGCTGATGCGGCAGATCAGCCAATCAGGCGAACTGCAGGCATTGACCGCCGAGCGCAGCTGGAAAGAAATCGAGCGCGCCCTGCTGGAAGACGCGCCCCAAGTATTCGTCCAGGTCTTGCGTGACTGCGAAGCCTTGCAACAGCTGATGCCCGAACTCCAGGGCGATGCAGCGTCGCTGGCCGCTCTTGTTCAGGCCGCCAAGCATCATCAGCCCCTGCATGTTCGCTGGGCTTGCCTGCTGCATGGTCTTGATCCAGCCTCGATCAAAGCACTCAACCAGCGCTTCAAGGCGCCCCGTGAATGCCAGGAACTGGCCCAGCTGGTGGGGGAATTCGGTGGGCAGGGGCAAAGAGCACTTGAGCTCGAACCCGAGACATTGCTGGAGCTGCTACAGAAATTCGACGTGTATCGGCGACCGCAGCGTTTCGAGGATTTCATAGCTGCGTGCGAAATGGCTGCCCGAGGGCACGGAGCGCAAAACTACCCACAGGCTGAATACTTGCGTGGTGCGGCAACGGCAGCAAGGGCGGTGGATGTGAAGCCCTTGGTGGAGGCTGGGCTGATCGGGCAGCGACTGGGGGACGCACTCAAGGAAAAACGGCTGAAAGCGTTACAAGACTACAAAACCGGCGCCGGGCTTTAAAAACAAGATTAGGCATGCTGGCCCTACGCAGATGAGTCCCCGCCTACAAAGCCTCGCCGCCTTGCGGATTGGCGCTAGGCCTGTAGGAGCGGATTCATCCGCGAAGGGGCCACCCGGTTCAAGCAGGCGTAAGCTGCAACCCACGCCATTCGAACGCCACTGGCGCCAGCACCTGCTCGATCTGTGCTTCCTGCCACAACTGCGCCATGCGCTTCCCTGCCCCCGGGTGCACCAGATCAGGCGCCAGCAGCGACAGTGGCCACAGCACGAATGCGTTCTTCAGAATCTCTGGCCTGGGCAGCACCAAACCATCATGGTTACCGTGCAGATCGTCGTACATCAGCACGTCAATATCCAGCGGCAAGCCCTTGCGATCAGGGGCATAGCGGCCGTTGTCGGCCTCGATGAACTTGAGCCGGCGGTCCAGCTCCATCAGTGGCAGGTCGGTCTTGCCCGTCACCACGAAGTTGATGAATGGGCCGCTTTTGATCCCTACCGCCTGGCTTTCGAAAGCCGGAGAACAACGCATGTCGGTGAGGATGGCGGCCAATGCATCGAGCCCGGCACACAGGTGTGTGTGGCGGTCTGTGTTGCTGCCAAGCCCCAGGTAAACCGTGCTCAGAGGCATCCGCGCTCGATCTCCACGCCAACACCACCACGGGCTGCCGGAACCGCGCCCGGCTTGGTCAGCTTCAGGCGTACCCAGGGAATATGAAACTCTTCCATCAGCGCAGCGACCAGCCGTTCAGCGAAGGTTTCTACCAATTCGAAGCGTGCCTGCTCGGCAAAGCCTTGGATACGTGACGAAACGCTGGCGTAGTCCAACGCCAGGTTCAGATCATCTCCAGCCGCGGCCGGGCGATTGTCCCAGGCGAAACTCAGGTCCAGGCGCAGGCACTGGCGAATATCCCGCTCCCAGTCATAAGCACCGATGACGGTCTCGACTTCCAGGCCTTCGATGAACACTCTGTCCAAGCACTTCTCTCCACAGCACGACAAGGGCGACTGGCGCCGTTAGAATCAGGGCGTCCTCGCCCGGAATAGTTAGCATGTTTTGGTTACTGGCGCTGCTCGCCTACCTGCTCGGCTCGCTGTCCTTCGCCATTGTCCTCAGCCGCCTCTCGGGCAGCCCGGACCCGCGTTCCAGCGGCTCAGGCAATGCCGGCGCCACCAACATGCTACGCCTGGCAGGCCGTAAACTGGCGATCCTGACCTTGCTTGGCGACCTGTGCAAGGGCTTGTTGCCGGTACTGCTCGCACGACTGGCCGGGCTCGATATGCAGGAACAGGCCTGGATCGGTGTCTGCGCAGTGCTGGGCCACCTGTTCCCAGTGTACTTCCACTTCCAGGGCGGCAAGGGCGTGGCCACGGCGGCTGGCATGCTCATGGCCCTGTATTTCCCGGCTGCGCTACTGGCCATCGGCGCCTGGCTGCTGACCTTCTACCTCACCCGCACCAGCTCGCTGGCGGCACTTATCGCCACCCCCCTGACCCTGCCATTGCTGGCCTGGCGCGAGCCCGGGGCCTTGCTGCCGGTCAGCGTGCTCACGGTGATGATCGTCTGGCGCCACCGCAACAATCTGCGAGACCTGTTCGCCGGGCGCGAGCGGCACTTCTGAAGCCATTCACACCGGCGGCAACTGCTCCATCGGCCAGCGCGCCTGCACGCTGATTGCCAAGTCCTGCTGCTGCCCGGCCAACAGGCGCTGGCAACCGGCATAGGCAATCATTGCGCCATTGTCGGTGCAGAACTTGGGACGTGCGTAATACACGTTGCCCTTGATCCCGGCGAGCATGTCTTCCAAGGAAGCACGCAACGCCTTGTTGGCGCTCACGCCACCGGCGATGACCAGGCGTTTGAGGCCGGTCTGCTTCAGTGCGCGCTTGCACTTGATGGTCAGAGTCTCCACCACTGCCTGCTGGAACGCCAGGGACACGTCGCAACGGGTTTGCTCATTGTCGTCACCAGCATCGCGGCACTGTTGCCAGGTGTTGAGCGCGAAGGTTTTCAGGCCACTGAAGCTGAACTCCAGGCCTGGGCGATCGGTCATCGGCCGCGGGAACACGAAGCGCCCAGGCACACCCTGCTCGGCCAGTCGAGCGATTTCCGGGCCGCCAGGGTAGTTCAGGCCGATCAGCTTGGCAGTCTTGTCGAATGCCTCGCCAGCGGCGTCATCCAGGCTCTCGCCCAGCAGCTGGTAATGGCCGATGCCATCGACCCGCACGAGCTGGGTATGCCCGCCAGACACCAACAAAGCGACGAACGGAAATTCTGGAGGATTTTCCTCCAGCATCGGCGCCAGCAGATGGCCTTCCATATGGTGTACGCCGATCGCCGGGATATCCCAGGCGAACGCCAGGGCCTGGGCGCACGAAGCGCCGACCAGCAGCGCGCCGACCAGGCCAGGACCCGCGGTGTAGGCGATGGCGTCGATCTCGGTGGCCACGCAACCGGCCTCGTCCAGGACCTGGCGGATCAGCGGCAGCATGCGCTTGACGTGGTCGCGCGACGCAAGCTCGGGCACGACGCCGCCAAACACACGGTGCAGGTCGATCTGGCTGAACAGCGCATCGGCCAACAAACCGCGCTCACTGTCGTATAATGCGACGCCGGTTTCGTCGCAGGATGTTTCCAATCCCAGTACTAGCATGGGCTCGTCCCTTGTGGGGGCTGAATTCGAAGCCGCGCATGATAGTCCCCGTGCCGGGTGCCGACCAGCGGTTTTCGATCAGAGGCTTTGCATTCCGGCTTGCTAAGGGTTAACATCCGCAACCCTTGAAAACCGACGTTCTCCAGCACACCTTTGTTTTGCCAGGAGCACGTCTACCCCGGTAATGAATTAAGGTAGCCCTGGATGCCAGCCGTCAAAGTTAAAGAGAACGAACCCTTCGACGTAGCTCTGCGTCGTTTCAAGCGCTCCTGCGAAAAAGCCGGTGTACTGGCTGAAGTTCGTAGCCGCGAGTTTTACGAGAAGCCGACCGCAGAGCGTAAGCGCAAAGCAGCTGCTGCTGTTAAGCGTCACGCCAAGAAAGTTCAGCGCGAACAGCGCCGCGCCGTTCGTCTGTACTAATACAGACGTTCAACGCAAAGCTTCTGCCCTGCCCGGCTCACCGCCGGGCCGATGGCAGCGGTTTGTTTCAACCTTGAGCAGCTAGCCCAAGGCGTCCGCCGCAACCCGCAGCGGGCAATTGCGTGAACACGTCAGAACTGGTTTCGGCCAGCCGTGCACGTCACCACTGACGAGCCCCTGGTAATCCCGGTGGCTACCGACGAGCACACATTCCCTCGCACTTCCCCCTAGCATCACTCGCCCCAACCGGCGCGCTAGCGATTAGACTTGCCAGTTGCCAGATGACGAGACTGCCATGGCCGGGCTGATTCCCCAAAGTTTCATTGACGACCTGATCAACCGCCTCGACATCGTCGACGTGGTGAGTTCGCGCGTCCAGCTGAAAAAGACCGGCAAGAACTACTCGGCCTGCTGTCCGTTCCACAAGGAGAAGACTCCCTCCTTCACGGTCAGCCCCGACAAGCAGTTCTACTACTGCTTCGGCTGCGGTGCCGGCGGCAACGCCCTGGGCTTCGTCATGGACCACGACAATCTGGACTTCCCCCAGGCCGTCGAGGAACTGGCGCGCGCAGCCGGCATGGAAGTGCCTCGCGAGGAAGGCCGACGCGGGCAGAAACCGCGCCAACCAACCGACTCTCCGCTCTACCCCCTGCTGGACGCCGCCGCCGAATTCTACCGCCAGGCCCTGCGCAACCACCCTACCCGCAAGGCCGCGGTGGATTACCTCAAGGGCCGCGGCCTGTCAGGCGAAATCGCTCGAGACTTCGGCCTGGGCTTCGCTCCGCCGGGCTGGGACAACCTGCTCAAGCACCTGGGCGCCGACACCTTGCAGCAAAAGGTGATGATCGATGCCGGCCTGCTGATCGAGAACGCCGAAAGCGGCAAGCGCTACGACCGCTTCCGCGACCGGGTGATGTTCCCCATCCGCGACAGCCGCGGGCGCATCATCGCCTTTGGCGGCCGCGTACTCGGCGACGACAAGCCCAAGTACCTGAACTCCCCGGAAACTCCGGTTTTCCACAAAGGCCAGGAGCTGTACGGGCTGTACGAAGCGCGCAAGAACAACCGCAACCTTGACGAGATCATCGTCGTCGAAGGCTACATGGACGTCATTGCCCTGGCCCAGCAAGGCCTGCGTAATGCGGTAGCCACCCTAGGCACCGCCACCAGCGAAGAACACCTCAAGCGATTGTTCCGCGTGGTGCCGAGCGTACTGTTCTGCTTCGACGGCGACCAGGCCGGCCGAAAGGCTGCCTGGCGCGCCCTGGAGTCGACCCTGTCGGCCCTGCAAGACGGGCGCCGAGCGCGTTTCCTGTTCCTGCCCGAAGGCGAAGACCCCGACAGCCTGGTGCGTGCCGAAGGCACCGATGCTTTCATGGCGCGCATCAACCAGCACGCACAGCCGCTGGCCGACTATTTCTTCGAGCAGTTGAGCAATGAAGCCGACCCGCGCTCGCTGGAAGGCAAGGCACATATGGCGACCCTGGCTGCGCCGTTGATCGAAAAGATCCCCGGCGCCAATCTGCGTCAGCTGATGCGCAATCGCTTGAAGGAAATCACCGGCCTGGATCCGCAGCAGGTCGAGCAACTGGCCCAGCATGCTCCTGCCGCCAGCAGCGTCCCGGACTACGACCCTGGCTTCGATTACGATGCCATGGCCAGTTACACCCCCGATTACAGTGATATGCCGGTGCATGACTATGCCCCGGCGCAGCAGGAACAGCAGTGGAAGCCAAACAAAGGTGGCGGCAAGAAGCCGTGGAGTGACAAGCCCTGGGACAAGAATCGCAAGGGCGGCAAGCCTTGGCAGCAACGCGACGAAGCACCACCACGCACACCGGCCCCCGTGGAGCCGCCGACCCTGGCCGCCCTGCGCACCTTGCTGCACCACCCGCTGCTGGCCAGCAAGGTCGAGGACGCCAGCCACTTCGCGGATGAAGAGCACCTCTACAGCCAGCTGTTGGTGGCCTTGATCGAAGCCGCGCAGAAAAATCCTGGGCTAAGCTCAATGCAGTTGATTGCGCGCTGGCACGGGACCGAACAAGGCCGCCTGCTGAGGGCCTTGGCAGAAAAGGAATGGTTGATCGTGGCCGACAGCCTTGAACAACAGTTTTTCGACACTATAACTAGCTTGTCCGCCCGCCAACGCGAGCGCAGCCTGGAACAACTGCTCAGAAAAGCACGTCAAAGCGAATTGACCAGCGAGGAAAAATCGCAGCTCCTCGCCCTGCTGAGCCGGAATGTTCCCGCACAAACGCCGACCTCATCTGGCGCGTGAGGCCCATGCTCGGGTATAATCCTCGGCTTGTTTTTTGCCCGCCAAGACCTTCAGTGGATAGGGTGTTATGTCCGGAAAAGCGCAACAGCAGTCTCGTATCAAAGAGTTGATCACCCGCGGTCGTGAGCAGGGCTACCTGACTTACGCGGAGGTCAACGACCACCTGCCTGAGGATATTTCAGATCCGGAACAGGTGGAAGACATCATCCGCATGATCAACGACATGGGGATCAACGTATTCGAGAGTGCTCCGGATGCGGATGCCCTTCTGTTGGCGGAAGCCGACACCGACGAAGCCGCGGCCGAGGAAGCCGCTGCAGCGTTGGCGGCAGTTGAAACCGATATCGGCCGCACGACCGACCCGGTGCGCATGTACATGCGCGAAATGGGTACCGTCGAGCTGCTGACCCGCGAAGGCGAGATCGAAATCGCCAAGCGTATCGAGGAAGGCATCCGTGAAGTGATGGGCGCTATCGCCCACTTCCCGGGTACTGTCGACTACATCCTCGGCGAATACGACCGTGTTACCACCGAAGGTGGCCGCCTGTCGGATGTTCTCAGCGGTTACATCGACCCTGACGACAACATCGCCGCCCCGACCGAAGAGGTACCGATTCCTGGTGCCAAGGCCGCGGCCGCGAAGGAAGAGTCCGACGACGAAGAGGAAGAATCCGAAAGCAGTGACGATGAGGAAGAGGCCGAGAGCGGTCCGGACCCTGTCGTTGCAGCCCAGCGTTTCGGTGCCGTTTCCGACCAGCTCTCCATCACTCTCAAGGTGTTGAAGAAGCATGGCCGCGATCACGCCGAAAGCATCGGTGCGATGCAGGCCCTGGCCGATCTGTTCATGCCGATCAAGCTGGTGCCAAAGCAGTTCGATGTTCTGGTCGAGCGTGTTCGTGACGCCCTGAATCGCCTGCGCCAGCAAGAACGCGCCATCATGCAACTGTGCGTGCGTGACGCGCGCATGCCGCGTGCCGACTTCCTGCGCCTGTTCCCGAGCAACGAAACCGACCAGACCTGGAGCGGTGACCTGGCCAAGCGCAACACCAAATGGGCTGCCGCCCTGGGTGAAAAGGACGCTGCCATCGTCGCTTGCCAGCAAAAGCTGATCGACCTCGAGACCGAGACCGGCCTGACTGTCGCCGAGATCAAGGAAATCAACCGTCGCATGTCCATCGGCGAGGCCAAGGCCCGTCGCGCCAAGAAAGAGATGGTCGAGGCGAACCTGCGTCTGGTGATCTCCATCGCCAAGAAGTACACCAACCGTGGCCTGCAGTTCCTCGACCTGATCCAGGAAGGCAACATCGGCTTGATGAAAGCGGTGGACAAGTTCGAATACCGCCGCGGCTACAAGTTCTCGACTTACGCCACCTGGTGGATCCGCCAGGCGATCACCCGCTCGATCGCCGACCAGGCGCGCACCATCCGTATTCCGGTGCACATGATCGAGACGATCAACAAGCTCAACCGCATTTCCCGCCAGATGTTGCAGGAAATGGGTCGCGAACCGACCCCGGAAGAGCTCGGTGAGCGCATGGAGATGCCTGAGGACAAGATCCGCAAGGTATTGAAGATCGCCAAAGAGCCGATCTCCATGGAAACGCCGATCGGTGATGACGAAGACTCGCACCTGGGCGACTTCATCGAGGACTCGACCATGCAGTCCCCGATCGACGTGGCCACGGTCGAAAGCCTCAAGGAAGCGACTCGCGACGTGCTCTCGGGCCTGACCGCACGTGAAGCCAAAGTGCTGCGCATGCGTTTCGGTATCGACATGAACACCGACCACACCCTCGAAGAGGTGGGCAAGCAGTTCGACGTGACCCGTGAACGGATCCGTCAGATCGAGGCGAAGGCGTTGCGCAAATTGCGCCACCCGACTCGCAGCGAGCATCTGCGCTCCTTCCTCGACGAGTGATGACAAAACCCCGGCCCAGGCCGGGGTTTTTTTTATGTGACAAAAGGTCGTGGCCACTCGCTACCCACCGGACCGAATGCCCGTCTACACTCGAGTTCAGACCACCTGAATGCGAGGCTGATATGCCGCCTATGCCGGCCATTCTGTTGCTGATCCTGATCCTGTGGAACACAACGGCCGGCGCCCTGACCCTGACTGACGAGGAAAAAACCTGGCTCACTGCCCACCCGCAGCTGAAGCTGGGCGTCGACGCCTCCTGGCCACCGTTCGAGTTTCGTGACCAGGAGGGCCGGTACCAGGGATTGGCCGCCGATTACATCGCTTTGCTTCAGGAACGCCTGGGCGTAACGCTCAAACCCGTCGAGCCCAGCAGTTGGACCGAAGTGCTCCAACAAGCACGGGAAAGCCGTATAGACCTGCTGCCCGGCATCATGTCTACACCAGAGCGTCAGGGCTACCTGGCCTTTACCCGCCCCTACCTTGACTTTCCGATCGTCATCCTGGCCCATGAAGGCGGTGCACAGCCGCGCACACTCAAGGACCTGTACGGCCTGAAGATCGCCGTGGTGGAAAACTACGCGCCCCACGAACTGTTGCGTACCCACCACCCCGACCTCAACCTGGTGGCCATGCCCAATGTCAGCTCGACCCTGCAAGCATTGGCCACCGATGAAGTGGATGCTGTGGTCGGCGACCTAGCTTCGAGCATCTGGAGCTTACGCCAGCTCAAGCTCGACGGTCTGTACGTCAGTGGCGAGACCCCCTACCGCTATCAACTGGCCATGGCTGCGCCGCGTGACAACAAGGTATTGATCGGCATTCTCGACAAGGTCATGGCCGACATGTCCAGCGACGAAATCAGCCAGATCCAGCAACGCTGGGTGGGTAACGTTGTGGACCAGCGCAGCTTCTGGCGCGACATGCTGATGTATGGCCTGCCCGCCGTCCTGCTGCTGGTGGCCATCCTCGCGACGGTCATCCGCATCAATCGCCGGCTCAGCTCGGAGATCTCCCGACGCATCGCGCTGGAGCAGGAGCTACGCAGCAGCGAATACCACTACCGCGGCCTTATCGAAAGCCTATCGGCCATTGCTTGGGAAGCCGACGCCAACGATTTCACCTACAGCTACGTTTCGCCCCACGCTGAAGACCTGCTTGGCTACCCCCTGCACGACTGGCTCAAACCCGGCTTCTGGCGCAGCATCCTGCACCCGGATGACGCCTTGTGGGCCCAGGCTTTCTGCGAAAGCGAAACCGCCGCCGGGCGCGATCACAGTCTTGATTACCGGGTGATCCGCGCCGATGGCCAGCCCCTTTGGATACGCAATATCGTCAGCATGATCGAGCACGGTCACCGGCCGGTGATGCGCGGGCTGATGATCGATATCAGTGAAACCAAGCGTACCGAGGATGCCCTGCGCTTGTCCGAGCAGAAGTTCGCATCGGTCTTCCAGCAATGCCCCGACATCCTGCTGATAGCCCGCCTGGTTGACGGCTGCCTGCTGGAAGTGAACGAGGCTTTCGAAGAACAGATCGGCCTGACCCCAGGCCAGGTGATAGGCCGCACCGCGACCGAGCTGAACCTGTGGGGTGCGCAGGACACCGGTCCACTGCTGCTCGAACGTTTGAACCAGGGCGGCGGTATCCGCAACCTGGAAATGAACTTCCGTCGCAGCAATGGCCAGCTGTTTACCGGCCTGACTTCCGCCGAAACCTTCGAACTGGACGGGACCGTGGCCTTCGTCGTTGCGGTGCGCGATATCAGCCAGCTGAAAGAGACCCAACAGCAACTGCAAATCTCCGAAGAGAAGTTCGCCAAAGCCTTCCACGCGTCCCCCGATGGCCTGCTGCTGTCGCGTCAGAGCGATGGCCTGTTGGTCGAGGTCAACGACGGCTTCTGTCGCCTGACCGGCTACGAGATCAACCCCTCGATCGACCAGACCTCGTTCGACCTGGGGATCTGGGTCGACCTCAATGAACGCAAGCGCATGATCGACCAGCTCGCCCGCGACGGGTTCGTGCGCGATTTCAGTTGCCATATTCGCCGCAGCGACGGGCAGATCCGCCTCTGCGAACTGTCCGCTCGCCCACTGCCCATCGGTGGCATCGAGTGCATGCTGACCATCGCCCGCGACATCACCGAGCGCCACCTGATGCAAGAGAAGCTGCAACTGGCCGCCACCGTGTTCGAAAACACCGCCGAAGGGGTGCTGATCACCGACATCGACCAGCGCATCAGCGCAGTCAACCGGGCCTTCAGCGAAATTACCGGCTACAGCGAAATCGAGGCGCTCGGCCAGACCCCGCGCCTGCTCGCCTCCGGGCAGCATGACAGTGCCTTCTACGCGGCAATGTGGCACCAGCTCACCGCCGAAGGGCACTGGCAGGGTGAAATCTTCAACAAGCGCAAGAACGGAGAGCTGTACCCTGGCTGGCTGACCATCAGTGCCGTGCGCAACAGCGAGCATGCGATCACCCATTTCGTCGCCGTGTTCGCCGACATTTCCAGCCTCAAGCATGCCCAGGCCAAGCTCGACTACCAGGCCCACCACGACCCGCTCACCGGCCTACCCAACCGCGCGCTGTTCGAAAACCGCCTGCAGGCCGTGCTCACCTGTTCGCAAGTTTCCAATCGCCAGGGCGCCGTGCTGTTCCTGGACCTCGACCGCTTCAAGCATATCAACGACAGCCTGGGCCATCCGGTCGGCGACCTGCTGCTAAAAGGTATTGCCCAACGCCTCAAGGAGCAGGTGCGCGACGTGGACACCGTAGCCCGTCTGGGCGGCGACGAGTTCATCATCCTGCTGCCAGGCCTGCACCGGCCCAGCGATGCCAGTGCCATCGCCAATAAGCTGCTGGCGGGCTTCAGCGCGCCGTTCCAGGCAGGCGAGCACGAGTTCTTCACCAGCGCCAGCATTGGCATCAGCTTGTACCCGCAGGATGGTACCGACGTGGCCACACTGATCCGCAACGCCGACGCGGCCATGTATCGCTCCAAGGCCAAAGGTCGTAACCGTGTGGAAGCCTATACCCGCGACCTCACCGCCCAGGCCAGCGAACGCATTGCCCTGGAGCACGAACTGCGCCGCGCCATCGAGCGCAACGAAATGAGCCTGAGCTACCAGCCCAAGTTCAGCCTCAAGACCCAGACGCTGGTAGGCGCCGAAGCGCTGATCCGCTGGAGCCACCCCACGTTCGGCGAAGTGCCGCCAGAGCACTTCATTCACCTCGCCGAAGAGAACGGCACCATTCTTCAGATTGGCGACTGGGTGCTGGAACAAGCCTGCCGGCAGATGCACCAATGGAAGAGGGACTATCAGGCCTTTGGCCCGCTGTCGATCAACCTTGCCGGTGCACAACTGCGCCACGGCGGCCTGGCCAAACGCATCGAACTGTTGCTCAAGACTTACCAGCTCAAGGCCGGCGACCTGCAACTGGAGATCACCGAGAACTTCATCATGAGCCAGGCCGAGGAGGCGCTAGCCGTGTTGCACCAGCTCAAGCAGCTTGGGGTGCAACTGGCCATCGATGATTTCGGCACCGGGTATTCATCACTGAGCTACCTCAAGCGCCTGCCGCTGGACATCCTCAAGATCGACAAGTCGTTCATTCGCGGGCTACCCGATGACCCGCACGACGCCGCCATTGCCCGAGCCATCATCGCCCTGGGCCGCAGCATGCAGTTGACGATCATTGCCGAGGGCGTGGAAAACCTTGCGCAGCAGCGGTTCCTGTCGACCGAAGGGTGCGAGCAGATACAGGGGTACATCGTCAGCCTGCCATTACCACCCGAGGAATTCGCTGCGAGTTTTCTTCGCATAGCACTATCCGATCTTTCGGATGGCACGCTTTCAAAACCCTCGTTATAATCCGGGCACTTACTGAGGGCCTATAGCTCAGTTGGTTAGAGCAGAGGACTCATAATCCTTTGGTCCACGGTTCGAGTCCGTGTGGGCCCACCAGATACGACAAAGCCGCGCAATTGCGCGGCTTTTTTGCGTCTGTCCGACTCTACCCTGCGTTATCCCGCAAATGGGTTTGGCGAGGGTTGTAGAACGTGGTGTTGGCCGGGATATCCCGAGTCACCAGCGACATGGCACCAATCACCACATTGTCACCGATGCTGATGTGGTCGGCGATGATGCAGCTATTGGCCCCTAGGCTTACGTTGTCACCAATGCGCAGCGCGTAGTCATCCAGCCCTAGCGTCTTGATCCCGATCGAGCAGTTCTGGCGAATGAAGAAGTTGCGGCCAATAACCACATGTCGGGTTATCACCACCCCCGGCAGATGAGCGATGCGCAGCCCGGGAGCGATCCGTGCACCGATGTCGATATCAACGGCGTACTTCAGGTTCAAGCGCTGCTGCATGCGTCGGGCATGACGCCGAGCCAGGCCGCCGCGGGCATCGAGATACTGCGCCAGGCGAAAAGCGAAGAGAAAACGCAGCTTGTTGTTCTTGCGTGCACGCCGCAAGACACTGAACAGCAGACTGATGCGGCGTCCGGGGCGTTTCTTGTTGGAGACTTCAATCTTCCAACATTCGAGCAGGTCGGCGAACTTCACACCGGGCCTCCAAAAAAATCGGGCCACAATGATGCCGCAAAAGGTCTCTCCGTGCACTTGGCCTTGCCCTGCTCCCCTCTGGCTGGCTAGGCTTGCCAGCCCATTGCAGAGACCTCTCCATGACGGATTCGCGCCCTATTACCCTCGACGAGATCGACCGCCAACTGATCGCCCTGCTGCAGATCAACGCCCGCGAAAGCGTCGCCACCCTCGCCCGACAACTGGGCATTGCCCGCACCACCGTCAACTCGCGCCTGGCGCGACTGGAAAAAGCCAAGGTCATCACCGGCTACGGCGTACGCCTGGGTCAGCGCCTCATCGGCGGCGGCCTGCAAGCCTATGTGGGGATCAAGGTGCAGCCACGCTCCGGCAAGGAAGTGGTACGGCGCTTGAGTGCCATGGGGCAGGTACAGCAACTGTGCGCGGTGAGCGGCGAATTCGACTACGTGGCCTGGTTGCGTAGCGATACGCCAGAGCAGCTCGACCAGTTGTTGGACCAGATAGGCAGTGTCGATGGCGTGGAAAAGACCACCACATCAATCATCTTGAGCAGCAAGGTCGACCGCGGCCATCCTGGTTAAGTTCGTCAAAAGCAGTTAAATAGCTGTCGTTATGACGAAACAACTTACATTCAGCCACCACTCTGCATCTTAATTACGAACACCCCGCTTCATAAAATGACCCCCAGGCATCTCCTATACTCAGGCTCCGCCCTTAGCGCAGCCGCTCTGGCAAGGTCACTTCATGAACAAGAAAAACCGCCACCCCGCAGACGGCAAGAAACCCATCACTATCTTCGGTCCGGACTTTCCCTTCGCCTTCGACGACTGGCTGGAACACCCGGCGGGCCTGGGCAGCATCCCCGCTGATCGGCACGGCGAGGAAGTGGCCATCGTCGGTGCGGGCATCGCGGGCCTGGTGGCGGCCTACGAACTGATGAAGCTGGGCCTGAAGCCGGTGGTGTATGAAGCCTCGAAGCTGGGTGGCAGGCTGCGCTCACAGGCCTTCAACGGCACCGACGGCATCATCGCGGAGCTGGGCGGCATGCGCTTTCCAGTCTCCTCCACTGCCTTCTACCACTACGTGGACAAGCTGGGCCTGGAGACCAAGCCTTTCCCTAACCCGCTGACCCCTGCCTCGGGCAGCACGGTGATCGACCTGGAAGGCCAGACCTACTACGCCGAAAAGGCCAGCGACCTGCCTGCTCTGTTTCACGAGGTGGCCGATGCATGGGCCGATGCACTTGAAAGCGGTGCCCAGTTCGCCGAGGTCCAGCAAGCGATTCGCGACCGTGATGTGGTGCGCCTGAAAGAACTGTGGAACAAGTTGGTCCCCCTGTGGGACGACCGCACTTTCTACGACTTCGTCGCCACCTCGCGCTCGTTCGCCAAGCTCAGCTTCCAGCACCGCGAAGTGTTCGGCCAGGTCGGTTTCGGCACCGGTGGCTGGGACTCGGACTTCCCCAACTCGATGCTGGAAATCTTCCGCGTGGTGATGACCAACTGCGACGATCACCAGCACCTGATCGTCGGCGGCGTGGAACAGGTGCCGCAAGGCATCTGGCGCCACGTGCCCGAGAAGTGCAGCCACTGGCCAGAAGGCACCAGCCTCAGCTCGCTGCACGGTGGTGCACCGCGCACCGGGGTCAAGCGCATTGCCCGCGCCGCCGATGGGCGCCTGGCCGTCACGGACAACTGGGGCGACACACGGCACTACGGCGCGGTTCTCGCCACCTGCCAGAGCTGGCTGCTGACCACCCAGATCGACTGTGAGGAATCGTTGTTCTCGCAGAAGATGTGGATGGCCCTGGACCGCACCCGCTACATGCAATCGTCGAAGACCTTCGTCATGGTCGACCGGCCATTCTGGAAGGACAAAGACCCGCAAACCGGGCGTGACCTGATGAGCATGACGCTCACCGACCGGCTGACCCGTGGCACCTACCTGTTCGACAACGGTGACGACAAGCCGGGGGTGATCTGCCTGTCCTACGCGTGGATGAGCGACGCCCTGAAGATGCTGCCGCACCCGGTGGAGAAGCGTGTGCAGCTGGCCTTGGACGCCTTGAAGAAGATCTACCCGAAAACCGACATCGCCGGGCACATCATCGGCGACCCGATCACCATTTCCTGGGAAGCCGACCCGCACTTCCTCGGTGCGTTCAAGGGCGCGTTGCCAGGCCATTACCGCTACAACCAGCGCATGTACGCGCACTTCATGCAACAGGACATGCCCGCCGAACACCGGGGCATGTTCATCGCCGGTGACGATGTGTCGTGGACGCCAGCCTGGGTCGAAGGTGCGGTACAGACTTCGCTGAACGCGGTGTGGGGTATCATGAATCACTTTGGTGGCCACACCCACCCGGACAACCCGGGCCCGGGCGACGTGTTCGACGAGATCGGGCCTATCGCCCTGGCAGATTGAGAAAAGGAGGCAGCATGCGCATCGCTCTGTTCCAGGGCACACCCAACCCGCTGGATGTGCCCGGCAACCTGCAACGGCTGCGGCACCAGGCGCAACTGGCGGCCGAGCAGGGCGCGCAGTTGCTGGTGTGCCCGGAGATGTTCCTGAGCGGCTACAACATCGGCCTGGCACAGGTCGAACGCCTGGCCGAGGCCGATGATGGCCCGTCGGCCATGGATGTGGTGGAGATCGCCCAGGCCCATCGCATTGCCATCGTCTATGGCTACCCGGAGCGCGGCGACGATGGTGCCATCTACAACAGCGTGCAGTTGATCGACGCCCATGGCCGCAGCCTGTGCAACTACCGCAAGACCCACCTGTTCGGTGAGCTGGACCGGACGATGTTCAGCGCCGGCCCCGACCACTTCCCGGTGGTCGAGCTGGAAGGCTGGAAGGTCGGGCTGCTGATCTGCTACGACATCGAGTTCCCGGAGAACGCCCGGCGCCTTGCGCTGGCTGGAGCTGAGCTGATTCTGGTGCCGACGGCGAACATGGCCCCCTACGACTTCGTCTGCCAGGTGACCGTGCGTTCGCGGGCCCAGGAAAACCAGTGCTACCTGGTGTATGCCAACTACTGTGGCGCGGAAGACGAGATTCAGTATTGCGGGCAGAGCAGCATCATCGGGCCGGATGGCACCCCGCTGGCAATGGCCGGCCGCGAAGAATGCCAATTGCTGGCGGAAGTGGTGCGTGAGCGCGTTGCACAGGGACGCGAAGCGTTTCCCTACCTGACGGATCTGCGCCAGGAGGTGCTTTGGCGTAACGCCTGACACGGGCCGTTTTGCGGTCTCATCATCGGCAAGTCAGCGATGAGACCGGGCCAGCCAACACAGATGGGTTAGCATGAGCACCTGCCCCGGAGTTCCCATGCCTGACGCTACCCGCCACCTCACCCTCGCCAACGGCCTCCAGCTCACCCTGCGCCACGCCCCGCGCCTCAAGCGCTCGGCGGCAGCATTGCGGGTGCATGCGGGCAGCCATGATGCACCGGTGAAATGGCCAGGCCTGGCACACTTCCTCGAACACCTGTTCTTCCTTGGCACGTCTCGTTTTCCACTGGCCGATGGCCTGATGCGCTACGTCCAGGCCCTGGGCGGCCAAGTGAACGCCAGCACCCGCGAACGCACCACCGATTTCTTCTTCGAAGTACCACCAGCGGCCTTGGCCGGTGGCTTGCAGCGCCTATGCCAGATGCTTGCCGAACCCGACCTTGGCATCGAGCGCCAGCGCCGCGAGCGTGAGGTGATCCACGCCGAGTTCATCGCCTGGTCACGCAACCCCCAAGCCCAACAGCACTATGCGTTGCTGCAATCGGCACCAGCAGGTCACCCCCTGAATGGCTTTCATGCAGGCAACCGCTACACGCTGGCCTTGCAAGATCCAGCCTTTCAACATGCCCTCACAGGCTTTCATCACCGCTTCTATCGCGGCGGCCAGATCACCCTTAGCCTGTGTGGCCCGCAAACACTCGACGCGCTCGAACAGCTTGGCAGGCAAGCCGCCGAACTGTTCGCACCAGGGGATCCTGTACATCAGTCCCCGCCGCCCACTTTATCGGCGCAGCACAGCAGGTGGCTCTTCGCGCACGACAACCTCCCCGCAGGAGCCGAACAGGCACTGGAACTGCTGCTCGCCTACCTGAACGACTGCAGGCCTGGCGGCTGGGTCGGCGCCCTCCAGGAGCATGGCTGGCTGCAAGGGTTCAAGCCGCAAATACTGTACGCCTTCGCCGGGCAGATACTCTGGCACATCGACTTGCAGCTAAGTGCCGACGCCAACACCGATCAGGCCTGGGCCCTGTTGCAGGGATGGTTCGGTTTTCTGCGTCAGCTTGACCCGGTGCAACTGAATGTCGAGTTCGGGCTGTTGCAACAGCGCCGCGAACGCATCGCCAGCGCGCTTGAGCTGGCTCGACGGGACAGTACCCATCAGCCCTATGCGGCACTGGACAGCCAAGCCCTGCACGCACTCAAGTCACTGCTCGAACAGTTACCCTGCAGCGAGCATGGGCAATGGTCACTGCCTGCAGTCGACACGCTGTTGCTGGATCAATTGCCAACCGCCACAGGGCACACGATGCCCGCAGCGGTAAAGATCAGCGATCAACTACCTGCGGCGCGCCAACAGGCAGCCCTCTACTTGCGTTGGCATGTCCCTTCCACGCTGCGCCTGCCTCTGCACGCCGCACTCGAGCGCGCCTTGCGTCCTCTGCAGCAACGATGTGAGCGAGCCTCGTTGCACCTGCAGTTGAGCGCCGTGGGCGAGCACTGGCAACTGCGCTGCGCCGGGCATCCGGCTGCGGTGATACGGGCCGTGGAGCAGGCACTGACTATCCTGTCCGCGCCATCAGCTGGTGACTGGATAGCGTCAACACATCAGCCACCCGCCCTGATTCCGATCAGAGCACTGCTCGAGCGGCTGCCGAATGCAGTGCTCGGCAACCAGCCCCAACCAGTGCCCGCCAGCCCGCTTGCACAGCAGATGCTTGAGGACGCGTGGCAACACAGCCGATGGCATGGGCTTGCTGCGGGTTTCGACGAGGCTAGCTGCGCTGCGCTAGCCACCGTCTTGCAAGGCTGCCCCGGCCTGGCTGGCCAAGTGGATACCGCACCAGCCTGGCAAGGCCCTCGCTGGCACCATGCCCAGGTTTCCGGCAATGAGCATGCGCTGCTGCTGTTCTTCCCGCTGCCAGCTCACCAGCAGGCCTGCGGGCGCCTGCTGGCCCAGCTGCTGCAGGGGGCGGTGTACCAACGTCTGCGTGTGGAATTGCAACTCGGCTACGCGGTGTTCAGTACCTTCCGTCAGATCGAAGGGATGGGCGGCCTGCTGTTCGGCGTGCAATCGCCGCACGTTCGCCAGGATGAAATCCTCGACCATCTGCGCGCCTTGCTGCATCAGGGGGTGACACTCGAACCCGCAGCCCGCCAGGCACTGGCCGAGCAATTCGATGAAACGGCCATGGCCAACGACGATCTCGCGCAATGGCTGTGGCAGACACACCTAGCGATACAAACCCAGCCGCTGGCATCGCTGCGCGCGTCTATTCTCAAGACGGAACAAACTGACCTGGATGACCTGCTTCACGCAGTGCTTGACGACCATGCCACCTGCTTGTGCCTGGCCAACGCAGCCGCGCCAGCAGATTCGTGGTGGTAGGCAAACCCGGATTATTACGTTCGCTGCAAGAGCGCTTTTCGAAGAATTAACCTTCCGGTACAAATTTTTCTTGTAAGATAGCGCAATCCCAGCCAATGGAACCTCCTGCTCAAGGCGGCATCCCAACAGTAGCTGACACCCCCAACCCATCCGGAAGGAGACTCCCATGTGGACCAAACCTGCATACACTGACCTGCGTATCGGCTTCGAAGTGACCATGTATTTCGCCAGCCGCTGAGCCTTGCTTGCGGCTTGACGCCTCGGCCCGCCGGGGCGTCGTCGTTTTTCGGATACGCTTTTCGGACAGAGAGCCCAGCCATGTACATCCAGATTCTCGGCTCCGCCGCCGGCGGCGGTTTCCCCCAGTGGAACTGCAACTGCGTCAACTGCAAGGGCTATCGCCAGGGTACCCTGCGCGCCACGGCACGCACCCAGTCGTCCATCGCCCTGTCCGACGACGGTGAGCACTGGATCCTGTGCAACGCTTCGCCCGACATTCGCGCCCAGCTCCAGGCCTTCGCGCCCATGCAGCCAGCGCGCGCCCTGCGTGATACCGGTATCGATGCCATCGTCCTGCTCGACAGCCAGATCGACCACACCACCGGCCTGCTCAGTCTGCGCGAAGGCTGCCCGCACCAGGTCTGGTGCACCGATATGGTCCACCAGGACCTGACCACCGGCTTCCCGCTGTTCAACATGCTCAGCCACTGGAACGGTGGCCTGCAATGGAACCGGATCGAGCTCGAAGGCAGCTTTGTCATCCCCGCCTGCCCCAACCTGCGCTTCACCCCGTTCCCCCTGCGCAGCGCCGCACCGCCCTACTCGCCGCACCGCTTCGACCCGCACCCGGGCGACAATCTGGGGCTGCTGGTAGAAGACACGCGCACTGGCGGCAAGCTGTTCTATGCCCCCGGCCTCGGTCAGGTCGACGACAAGCTGCTGGCGATGATGCAAGGCGCCGACTGCCTGCTGGTGGACGGCACGCTGTGGGAAGACGACGAAATGCAGCGCCGAGGTGTCGGCACCCGCACCGGCCGCGAAATGGGCCACCTGGCACAGAACGGCCCAGGCGGCATGCTCGAAGTGCTGGACGGCTTCCCGCGCCAGCGCAAGGTGCTTATCCACATCAACAACACCAACCCGATTCTCGACGAAGACTCCCCAGAGCGGGCCGAAGTGCAGCGCCGCGGCGTTGAAGTCGCCTACGATGGCATGAGCATCGAGTTGTAAGGAGGCGCCATGAGCGAAGCACTGCCACTGTCACCGGCCGAATTCGAACAAGCCCTGCGCGCCAAGGGCGCCTACTACCACATTCATCACCCGTACCACGTTGCGATGTACCAGGGCCGCGCCACTCGCGAGCAGATCCAGGGCTGGGTAGCCAACCGCTTCTACTATCAGGTCAACATCCCGATGAAAGATGCTGCGATCCTGGCCAACTGCCCGGACCGCGAAGTACGCCGCGAGTGGATCCAGCGCCTTCTCGACCACGACGGCGCCCCAGGCGAGGACGGCGGTATCGAAGCCTGGCTGCGTTTGGGCCAGGCCGTGGGCCTTGACCCCGACCAGCTACGCTCCCAAGAGCTGGTGCTGCCTGGGGTGCGCTTTGCCGTCGACGCCTACGTCAACTTTGCCCGCCGCGCCAGTTGGCAGGAGGCAGCGAGCAGCTCGCTGACCGAGCTGTTCGCCCCGCAGATCCACCAGTCGCGCCTGGACAGCTGGCCGCAGCATTACCCGTGGATCGACCCTGCCGGCTACGAATACTTCCGCACCCGCCTGGGCCAGGCTCGGCGTGATGTGGAGCACGGTCTGGCAATCACCTTGCAGCACTACACCACGCGGGCCGGCCAGGAGCGTATGCTGGAAATCCTGCAGTTCAAGCTGGATATCCTCTGGAGCATGCTCGATGCCATGAGCATGGCCTACGAGCTGAACCGTCCGCCCTATCATTCCGTCACCCAGGACCGGGTGTGGCACAAGGGGATCGCCCTATGAGTCTTGATCGCAAACACGTACCGAACTGGCGCAACGGCTACCGCTTCCAATATGAGCCAGCGCAAAAAGGCCACGTGCTGCTGTACCCCGAGGGCATGATCAAGCTCAACGACAGCGCCAGCCTTATCGGTGGGCTGATCGACGGCAAGCGCGATGTGGCGGCGATCATCGCCGAGCTTGAACAACAATTCCCTGGTGTGCCCGAGGTCGCCGACGACATCGAGCAATTCATGGAGGTGGCCCGTGCCGAACACTGGATCACCCTCGCCTGAGGTACCGGTCGGTCTGCCGTTGTGGCTCTTGGCCGAGCTGACCTACCGCTGCCCGCTGCAGTGCCCGTACTGCTCCAACCCGCTGGATTTTGCCGAGCAGGGCAAGGAACTGACGACCGCGCAGTGGTTCAAGGTAATGGCCGAAGCACGCGAAATGGGCGCAGCGCAGATCGGTTTTTCCGGCGGCGAGCCGCTGGTACGTCAGGACCTTGCCGAGCTGATCGGCGAGGCCCGCCGGCTCGGTTACTACACCAACCTGATCACTTCGGGCATCGGCCTGACCGAAGCACGCATCGCCGCCTTCAAGGAGGCCGGGCTGGACCATATCCAGATCAGCTTCCAGGCCAGCGACGAACAGGTGAACAACCTGCTGGCCGGCTCCAGGAAAGCCTTTGCGCAAAAACTGGAAATGGCTCGTGCGGTAAAAGCCCACGGCTACCCGATGGTGCTCAATTTCGTCACCCATCGGCACAACATCGACAAGATCGACCGCATCATCGAGCTGTGCATCGCCCTGGAAGCCGACTTCGTCGAGCTCGCCACCTGCCAGTTCTACGGCTGGGCGCACCTCAACCGCCTGGGCCTGCTGCCAACCCGCGAGCAGCTCGAGCGCGCCGAGCGGATCACCAACGAGTACCGGGCAAAGCTCAAGGCCGAGGGCAACCCGTGCAAGCTGATCTTCGTCACCCCGGATTATTACGAGGAGCGCCCCAAGGCCTGCATGAACGGCTGGGGCAGCCTGTTTCTCACCATCACCCCTGACGGCACAGCCCTGCCGTGCCACGGCGCCCGGCAGTTGCCGGTACAGTTCCCCAATGTGCGCGACCATGACCTGCGGCACATCTGGTACGACTCGTTCGGCTTCAACCGTTTCCGTGGCTATGACTGGATGCCCGAGCCCTGCCGCTCCTGCGACGAGAAGGAAAAGGACTTCGGTGGCTGCCGTTGCCAAGCCTTCATGCTCACCGGCGATGCCAGCAACGCCGACCCGGTGTGCGCCAAGTCGCCCGACCACGGCATCATCCTCAAGGCCCGCGAGGAGGCGCAAACCGCTGATCTCGCCATTGAACAGATGACCTTCCGCAATGAGCGCAACTCCCGTGTCATCGCCCGCGGCTGAATTCAGCGCCGCCCAGGCCGTCGCCGCCGGCACCGATTTCGCCGAACTCAAGGTCGGTGCACAGGGGCTGTTCTGGAACGAGTTCCGCCCTGCCGATGGCGCCTGTCGGGTGTGGCGCTGGCACGGGCATCAGGCCAGCTGCCTGACGCCGGACGGCTTCAGCGTACGCAGCCGTGTCTATGAGTACGGCGGCGGCAGCTTCTGCCTGGGTGGCGACGGGCTGTTGTTCGTCAATGAACAGGACCAACAAGTCTATAGCCAGCCACTGGATGGCGGAGCACCTCGTGCCCTGACCCACGATAGCGACTGCCGCTTCGGCGATCTGCAGTGGCACGACGGCAAGGTGCTGGCCGTGCAGGAACGTCACGGGCAGTGCGTGCAGCATCGCCTGGTCGCCATCGAAGAAAGCCGTCTCGATGTGCTTGCCGAGGGCGCCGATTTCTATGCCTCCCCCATCCTGAGCGATGATGGCGCACGGTTAGCGTGGATCGAGTGGGACCGCCCGGCACAGCCCTGGACGGTCACTCGGCTCATGTGCCGCGAGCGGGACGCCGTTGGTGCCTGGGGGCCGGCGCACTGCATCGCTGGTGCGCAAGAGTCCTTGCAACAACCGCGTTTCGATGCACAAGGCAGGCTTTATTGCCTGTCAGATCGCAACGGTTTCTGGCAGCCTTGGGGCGAAATCGACGGCCGGTGGCAACCGCTGCCTGCAGACCCTGCGGATCATGCAGCAGCACCCTGGCAGCTTGGCACCAGCACCTGGCTGGCAGTGGGGCCTGATGCCTACCTGGCAACCTGGTTCGAAGACGGCTTCGGCCAGTTGGGGCTGCGCAGCGCGGATGGCCGAGTGGAACGCTTCGCCAGCGCCTACACCCGTTTTCGCAGCCTGGCCATGGATGACGAGCAGCTCTACGCCATCGCCGCATCGCCGATCAGCCCACCCGCTATCATTGTCATCGATCGTGCCAGCCACGAAGTGCGTATCCTCGCGGGAGGCGCCGAGGTGCTGCCAGTCGATTGCATCAGCCTGCCCGAGCCGATCCATTACGATAGCGACGGCAGCATCGCCCATGGTTTCTTCTACCGGCCATCGCACGCCCCAGGCCCGGCGCCGCTGGTGGTATTCATCCACGGAGGCCCGACTTCCGCCTGCTACCCGGTGCTCGACCCGCGCATTCAATACTGGACTCAACGGGGCTTCGCCGTTGCCGACCTGAACTACCGTGGCAGTACCGGCTATGGTCGCCAGTATCGCCAGGCGCTGCACCTGCGCTGGGGCGAAAGCGACGTTCAGGATGCCTGCGCAGCGGTCGAACACCTGGCCGCGCGTGGCTTGGTCGACCGGGGCAAGGCTTTCATTCGCGGTGGCAGTGCCGGCGGCTACACCACCCTGTGCGCCCTGGCTTTTCATGATGTGTTCCGTGCCGGCGCCAGCCTGTATGGCGTCAGCGACCCGATTGCCCTGGGCCGCGCCACCCACAAGTTCGAAGGCGACTATCTGGACTGGCTGATCGGCGACCCGCAACGGGATGCCGAACGCTATCGCCAACGTACCCCGTTGCTGCATGCCGCGCAGATCAAGGTACCGGTGATTTTCTTCCAGGGCGAGCTGGATGCCGTGGTGGTACCGGAGCAGACGCGGTGGATGCTGCAGGCGCTACGGGCCAACGGCATCGAGGCCGAAGGGCACTTCTATGAAGGGGAGCGGCATGGCCTGCGCAAGGCCGAGAACCTTGCGCATGCGCTGGAAGAAGAGTGGAAGTTCTATTGCCGGGTGTTGGGGCAGTAGCATCCTGGGGCCGCTGCGCGGCCCCCCTGGCTGATTCAGCGCTTGGCGATGATGTACACCGCATGCACGATCCCCGGAATGTACCCCAGCAAGGTCAGCAGGATATTCAGCCAGAACGCGCCGCCAAACCCCACCTGCAGGAACACACCCAGCGGCGGCAGGATGATGGCGATGATGATGCGAATGAAGTCCATGCGAGTTTCTCCTCAAAGGGTCTAAACAGAGACTAGCGGCGCCAGGCAGAGGTTCCACAGGCAAAAAAAACGCCCCTGGCCAAATGAAACAGGCCAAGGGCGATGCGCAGGAACGCCAGACGGTTCGTTGAATTCGTGTTACGCCGAAGCTTCGCGGCGGGCATGCTGTTGCGCATGCAGGCGGGCAAAAGCCCGTGCCAGACGCAGGAGCATCTCGTCGATATTGCCCTTGCTCACGGTCAGTGCCGGCGAGAAACGCACCACATCCACTTGCGGTGCATTGAGCAGCAGCCCTTCGTGCAAGGCCGCCTGTATCAGGTCATGGGCCAGATTTTCCTGCAGTTGCAACCCCCAGAGCAGGCCTTGGCCGCGCACTTCGCCCTGGCCATAGCGTCCAGCCAGACGGCTCAGGCCATCGCGCAGATGGCGGCCACTGTCCTGGACATGCTCGAAGAAGCCCGGCTCCAGGACGGTATCGAGTACGGCGAGGCCTGCAGCGCTCATTAGCGCGTTGCCATGGTGACTGCCCTCCAGTTCACCCGGCTCGGCGCAGCAGGCGCTGCCGCGCGCCAGCAAGGCCGCCAGGGGCACGCCGCCACCCAGGCCCTTGCCCAGGGTGATGATGTCGGCGCGCACTCCGTAGGTTTCCTCGGCCAGCAGCGCACCGCAGCGGCCGATACCGGTCTGCACTTCGTCGAGGATCAGCAGAATGCCCAGTTCGCGGCACAGCTTCTCGACCCCCTGCAGGTACGCCTTGGTGGCCGGAATCACACCAGCTTCACCCTGAATTGGCTCGAGCATGATCGCCACGGTGCGCGAGTCGACTTGCGCATGCAGCGCCGCCAGGTCGTTGAATGGCACCTTGCTGAAACCCGGCAGGCCTGGCTCGCAACGGTTGCACGGCAGCGGGTCGGAGGCCGACAGCGCGCCCAGGCTGCGGCCATGACAACCCTGGGTGGCGGTGATGATGTGGTAAGCGCCGTTGCGGTGCAGCTGGCCCCACTTGCGTGCCAGTTTGATCGCCCCTTCGCAGGCTTCGGCGCCGCTGTTGAGCAGGTAGGCTTGGTCGCTGCCGGTGCTTCGGCACAGGCGATCGACCAGCTTCAGCAGCCCACGGCTGTGGAAACCGGCCCCTGGGTTGATCAACGCCTGGGCCTGGCTGCCCAACGCCTTGACCAGCACGCTCGGGCTATGGCCCAGGCTGTTCACTGCACAACCCTGTGTGAAGTCCAGATAGGCATGCCCTTCGCTATCCCACAACCAGGAACCCTGACCACGCACGAATACATGATCGGCGCGGGTGCTGCCCGGCATCAGGCGCTCGCGAGACGGCAATGGCGCGTCCACTTCGATCACCGGCGCACGCTTGGGCTCGGCAACCGCGGCAGGAGCCGAGCGGCGCAGGTTGAACAGGTTCATCAAGGCTCCAACAATCACGAAAGAGGGCGGCCAGGGTCCGGTCTTGATGCCGGCGCTTGATAATTTTGCCTTGCCTATCAAAAGTGTTTTTCAACCGGGGTAACAATCAGCTGATTGCTCGCTGTAACCCGTTGCAATACGGCGATAGACTAGGCGTCGGCAGCGCGTGCGGCCATTCCGTTTTTCCAGCTTTTTCGATAAGTGTTAGTTATGGATTTTCGCCAACTGCGTTATTTCGTCGCGGTGTATGAAGAAGGCCACGTCGGCCGCGCGGCGGAGCGTCTGTCGCTGTCCCAGCCGGCACTCTCGCAACAGATCCGCCAGCTTGAGCACAGCCTCGACCTGAGCCTGTTCGAGCGCAGTAACAAACGCCTGCTGCCGACCCTCGCTGCGCATACTCTGTATAACCATGCCCTGCCCCTGCTCGATGGCCTGCAACGCGCCCAAGAGGCAATGCGCAGCTTCAAAGGCCAATCGCTGCGCACGCTTGCCATTGGCGTGCTGCAAACCGTCCGCCCTAGCCTGGTGCCGCAACTGCTGGAGCGGGTGCGCAAGGCCCAACCGCATCTTGTGGTGCAGATCTATGAACTGTCGGGGCTGGAGATCGAGCGGCGGCTGCTCAATGGCAGCCTGGACATCGGCATCAGTTACCTGCCACCGCGTCAGCCAGGCTTGCATGGCCTGCTGCTGTACGAAGATGAGCTGCAACTGGTCATCCCAGATACCCATCCGTTGAAGGACTTCAAGAAGGTATCCATCCGCCAGGCCGCAGAGTTGCCGATGCTGATGCTCGGTGAAGAATTCCAGATTCGCCAGATCTGGAAGGAGCAGTTGGCCAGCCAGGGGCGAAGGCCTCAGGTTCAGGCAGAGATGAACAACATGGCGGGGATTCTCGACAGCCTGTCGCATACCGCGCTGGCCACGATTCTGCCAGGGCGGGCCAAGGATGCCGCCGAAGATGACCAGGGGCTGTTGTGGAAGCCGTTGAGCGAGCCGCGGGTGCCGCTCAAGGTCGGCCTGGTATTCCGTGATGCCCAGCGTCAGCAGGCCTCGGTAGAGCTGCTGCGCAACCTGCTGGAGGAAGAAGCCGATGCCAGGCCGCTCGGGGCATCAAAGCTGGATGTGCTGGGCGGATAAACCACGCGCACAAAGAAAACCCCGCCTAAGCGGGGTTTTCCAGACTGTTTCCCTGTGACATCCCTATCGCCCCACCGTCCTGGCAGGAATTCCTTCGTTGTCCCTGTTCTGTCCTTTGCGCTTCCTGCGCAACGTCCATGTACAAAGAGTAACCGTGGATCCAATCTGAGGCCAGTGGCGAAAAGTCACCACGTCATGTAGGAAAATGCTTACAAGCAACCTGATGGCATTCAGAACTGCTCGGCATCCAGCAGGTACAGCGACTCGCTCCCCGCCTTCACCGACGCCACCAGCGAATGCACACGTGGCAACAGGCGTGCGAAGTAGAAACGTGCAGTGCCCAGCTTGGCCGAGTAGAACGCTTCGTCGCCTTCACCCGCCTTGGCTGCCCGCGCCATCAGCGCCCACATGTAGCCATAGGCGACATAGCCGAAGGCATGCAGGTACTCGACCGATGCCGCACCGATTTCGTTCGGATTGCCCTTGGCCTTCTCCAGCACCCACTCGGTCAGCCCATCGAGCTGGTCCAAACAGGCTGCCAGCGGCTTGGAAAATTCGTCCAGCTCGCTGCCGGCACTGGCAATGAACTGGCGGATTTCATCGGAGAACAGCCGGTAGTATGCGCCACCGCTGGCCACCACCTTGCGCCCCATCAGGTCCAGGGCCTGGATACCGTTGGTGCCTTCGTAGATCTGGGTAATGCGCACGTCGCGCACGAGCTGCTCCTGGCCCCATTCGCGAATGTAGCCATGGCCGCCGAACACCTGCTGACCATGCACCGCGCACTCCAGGCCCAGGTCAGTGAGGAAGGCCTTGGCCACCGGCGTCAGCAGTGCCACCAGCTCTTCGCTGCGCTTGCGCGTGGTTGGGTCTTCGCTGTACTTGGCGCTGTCCAGTTGCATGGCAACGTAGGTGGAGAAGGCGCGGCCACCTTCGATCAGCGCTTTCATGGTGAGCAGCATGCGCCGCACATCCGGGTGCACGATGATCGGGTCGGCTACCTTGTCCTTGGCCTGCGGGCCAAGGGGGGCGCGACTTTGCAGGCGATCGCGGGCATATTCCACGGCGTTCTGGTAGGAGCGCTCGGCCGAGGCCAGGCCTTGAATGCCCACGCCAAGACGCTCGTAGTTCATCATCGTGAACATCGCCGCCAGGCCTTTGTTCGGTTCGCCGACGATGTAACCGACGGCTTCGTCGAAGTTCATCACACAGGTGGCCGACGCCTGGATACCCATCTTGTGCTCGATCGAGCCGCAGGTGGCCGGGTTGCGCGCGCCGAGGCTGCCGTCTTCGTTGACCAGGAACTTCGGCACCAGGAACAGCGAGATGCCCTTGGGCCCAGCCGGTGCGTCCGGCAGCTTGGCCAGCACCAGGTGGATGATGTTCTCCGTCAGGTCGTGTTCACCACCGGTGATGAAAATCTTGGTACCGCTGACTTTGTAGCTGCCGTCCGCTTGGGGCTCGGCCTTGGTGCGGATGATGCCCAGGTCGGTGCCCGCATGGGGTTCGGTCAGGCACATGGAACCGGCCCAGATGCCGGCATACATGTTCGGCAGGTACTTTTCCTTGAGCGCTTCGCTGGCATGGGCGTTGATCGACAGGCAGGCGCCGGCGGTCAGCATCGGATACAGGCCGAAGGCCAGGCTCGATGCGTTGACCATTTCCTCGACCTGGGCGGAGATTGCCTTGGGCATGCCCATGCCGCCGAACAGCGGGTCGCCACCCACACCTACCCAACCGCCTTCGGCGTAGGTCTTGTAGGCCTCGATAAAGCCGGCTGGCGTGCGCACCGCGCCGTTATCCCAGTGGCAGCCCTCTTCGTCGGCGGCGCGGCTGAGCGGAGCAATGGTCTTGCCAGTGACCTTGCCGGCCTCTTCCAGCACGGCCAAAGCCGTTTCAGCGTCGACCGCCTCGGCCAGCTCGGGCAGTTGTGCCCACTGCTCGGCCACGTTGAAGACTTCATTCAGAACGAAGCGCATGTCGCGCAGGGGCGCTTTATAGTCAGCCATCACAACCTCTCGCTAGTCGGGTCGGGGGCGGTCACTGCGGACCGCGGCACGGGGTTGAATCCAGTGTAACCGAACAACTTTTGCGAGACATAGGGTCATCACGCGACCATATAGTCATATTCGGTCACGCCATACGAACCGCTCCCCGACGCGATTGTTGCCCGTGGACCATGACACAATTACGCCCGGCGCCCTTGGCGCTGTACAGCGCCTGGTCAGCAGATTTGAGCACTTCCTCTGGGTTACGGTGGTCGACCTGGCGTTCCGCCACGCCGATGCTGATGGTCACCGAAACCGTACCTGCGCCACTGCCGTTGCGGCGTTGACGACCTGTGGAGTCGTCCTGCGGTCGGTTGTTCTGGTCACGCAACTGCATGGCGTAGTTGGCGATCATTTCGCGCACCGCTTCCACGTGCGGCACGCATTCCTCTGCGGTCTTGCCGGCAAACACCAAGGCGAACTCTTCGCCACCGTAGCGATAGGCTCGGCCACCTCCGGTGATCTTGGACAAACGGCTGGCCACCAGGCGCAGCACCTGATCGCCCACATCATGGCCGTGGGTGTCGTTGAATTTCTTGAAGTGATCGACGTCGGTCATGGCGATCACGTAATTGCGCCCTAGACGCTGCATGCGCTCATTCAGTGCACGGCGCCCCGGCAGACCGGTCAGCTCGTCACGGAAGGCCATCTGGTAAGCCTCGTGCGATACCGCAGCAGCGATCATCAGCATTACCTGGCTGCACATGATGTTCAGGGTGAACGGCAGGATGAAGGTCTTGGGCAACATCCAGAAGATGCCTACCAGGCCGATGAGCTGCGCCGCGTGCAAGGGCCTGGGTTCGCGCAGGTATTGCACCACCAGCAGGATGAACACACCGATGAACAGCGGGTAGACCATCTGGATCAGGCTCATCCACTGGCCATGCAGCGCCGGCCAGCGAATTTCCGCCAACCACGCCAGCAGCGCGTCGGGGAAGCTCTGCTCCAGCGCAACCGCCACACTGCCGACGGCGAACAGCACGGCGAAGCGGGCGAGCAGGTCCTGGGCCAGGTGGGTACGCTCCTGCCAGGCGCCGAACAGGCCGAACAAGGCCGGCAGCAGCAGGCAGACAAGGTGGAAGATCACCGCAGCGTCTTCACGCACACGCCCATTGTCGCGGTAGTAGTCGGTCTGGGTGTCGAGCAGGAAATAGGCGATGTACACCGTGACCATCAGAAACAGCTCGCGCTGACGACGGTATACGGCGCAATAAGCACCGCCCAGCAGCAGAACCAACGTGGGCAGCACGTTGAACAGTGAAGTGAAGAAGACGCTGAGGTCTCTCACATAGGCCGCCGCAAGCCCTGCCAGCAACAGAAACAACGAAGGCAGAAAATGGCTGGCACGTACAGCGTTTGGACGAAACAAGGGTAATCTCCAACCCGGCAGATCAATAATGGCATTGTGCCCCTACTTCATCGGCAGCGCACATGAATAGATGAGGACAAAGGTGATTAACGGCAGGATGGACGGGGGGCTTGAGCTTTTCTTGTAACTGGATCTTGAGCTCGCGCTGCAGACCAAAGTATTGAAACCCGCCAACCCTGTGGGCAGACGGGTTTCCACCGCTCGCCGGCGATGCAACGAGAGACGCTGTTACAAGTCGTTGTTGAACGGCAGCAGCGGCCCCTGCAGAGCGGAGCGACCTCCCGCGCCCACGGCATTGAGTTGGAAAATGGCATCCAGCGCTGGCCGAGAGGGGGTCGCCGCACCTTGCGAGACAGAGTTCTCATCGCCCTTCTCACCCTGCGGCAGCATCAGAGAGGGGTGATCGAACGGTGCCCGTTCCCACGCGACTCGCGGATCGGTCAAGCCGACCTCCATGAACTTGACCAATGCATCCACTTCATCCGGGGTCAGGTTCAGCGAAGTCATGTCTGGGTCCAGGTTGGAGCCGTTGTGCTGATTGACTGCCGGATGATCGAAACCGCTGGTGTTGCTGGCGTCCTCGCCACGGCGGTCGCCGCCGCGGTTGTAGAACTCCATGACCTGTTGCAGCGTTGCCCGGCTGCCGTTGTGGAAATACGGCCCGGTCAACGCGATGTTACGCAGCGTTGGAGTCTTGAAGGCGCCATCGACCGCGTCGCGGAAACCGACACTGGGCTTGAGCGTCGGATCGCAAGGGACCGCTGCGCTCAGCGGCGCTTCGAAGGTGCAGACGTCGACATCCAGTGGATCAGGGATATTTCCGCCTTGCAGCAAAGTGTTGTATTGACGGGTGAAGGACAACGGATTGCCCCAGCTGTCAGTACCGCCCAGCGCCAGGTCTTCTGAGGTCGGGCGCACACCGGTGTTGTAGAAACCGTTGTCGTAGAGCGTGGTCAGGCCGTCCGCCATGACCATGCGCTCGATGCGCTCACGAGGCTCGAACAGTAGCCGGCTGGCCGCGTTGGTCAACTCTGCACCACCATGGCAGGCAATGCATTTACCCTTGCCCAGGAACAGCTCCATGCCCTTCACCTGCTGAGCGTTCATGGCGCTGTGGTCGCCCTGCAGATAGGCATCCAGCGGTGCCTGATCGGAGATCAGCGTGGCCTCGTACATCTGAATCGCCAGCCCGAAGTAAAGCGAGAAGTTTGCTTCCATCTGGCTGTAGGGCTGGCCACCCAGCGATACCTGTTGGGTAGCATTCCACAGGCGTGGCTGGAATGCGTCCTTGATCAGCTCGCGATAGGTTGGCCGGCGGGCACTGGAGACGGGGCCGAGCACCGAATCGGTGGGTGAGATTTTCTGCCCCTTGAGCATCATGCTGTCGAGCATGCGCCGGCCAATGTCAGCGAAGGTACGCCCACCACAGGACATTTCCACCGCGCTGCCGGGAGGCCCCACGGCTTGAGAGGCCGCCGAGGCATCCTTGAGGGCCAGCCGTGCCTTGACGGCCACGCCACTGCGATCCTTGGTCACGAAAATTGCTGCGTCAGGGTCGCGATTGCCAAACGGCGAAAAGCCGTTGAATACGTTGTTGGCCCGGCCATCCCAGAAGTTGCGGACGTTGAAAGCCGCATTGATGACCGAAGGCGCATTGCGCCCTGTGCTGCGCCGAACGTTGATACCGCCTACCTGGAATATCCCGTCCGGTTGCTGAGTGCATTTGTCAAAGCGCGATTGCCGGGGTTTTACGAAGTTGGCGTCGACCACACCCTGTGAGCCAATGACGTCGTCCGTTGAATAGACAATCATCGAGTTTCTGTCCAGGGGGTTGGCCAGCACGTGGGTCGGGAAGTCCCCTTTCTTCAACGTGTAGTTGGGCCCGCCCTTGCCACCGGAACGCGTGGTGTAGCTCGGCAGGTCGCCTGGAATATCGGCGGCCGTGAAGGGCTTGTTGAAGATCGATGCAACGTTCGCATTGGTGTTGGCCTGGCCTGGGTTTATCTGGTTGATGACCCGGTGATCGGCACCCGCATGGTAGTGGCAGGAAGCACAGGCGGTGGTGCCGTCACTGCCAATCGCCATGTCCCAGAACAAAGCCTTGCCCAAGGTGATTGCTGCCACACGATTGGTCACATAGTCGGACATCAGGTCGACCTTGCGGCCATCTTCGGTACCCGAAGGATCAGGCGGTACCATGCCACGCAGTGAATTCAGGCTGGGCACTTCCGGTGCTTGCTCAGCGGTCCCGGCGGGGTCTGCGGCCCGAACGCTCATGAACGGCATGCCGACAGCGGTGAGGGTCACCGCTATCGCACAGGCCAGATGGGGGATACGCAACGTTCTCAGAGACTCGACCATGATGAACTTCCCGATTCAGCACGGAGTCGCCAGGCTCCGTATTGGGTTGTGACGAGATGAACTCATCTGCTCTCCATCTTGCAGCTCGCAGGCTCAGCCACTACTACTGAAAGTTGTCTGGGCAGCACGAGGCCTCGCTGGCAAAGTAATCTCTTGGCTCAGTTTTTATAAAATGGGTATTCGCGCCACGCGGTGCGCTTAATGCCACAATAGCTGTAACAAGGTATTTCGGGAGAACAAGTACGATATTTTTTTATACCGACTCACTTACAGGTCCATGCCGTAAAATTCTGACAATGGTACCTCCTCAATTGTGGTGGTAGTTCCCCACCACAACTGGGTCTACTCCCCCAAAACCCCAGCAGCCAGCGCTCGACGAGGGTGTGAAAACGCCGGCAAACAGAACCGGCAAGCACCTGGCAATGTATTTGCTAGTTCATACCTGGCGGCCATTATTCGGACATGCTCGCCATTCAAAGAAACTAAAAACTTTGACGTGCACGCAAGGTGTACTGCGCCAGCATTGGCAATTGTATTTGCACTTACTGAACAGACCAGCCTGGTTGAAACGCAAAAAAAAGCCGCTCACTAGGAGCGGCCTTCTTTGAGTACTTCACCCAGGCTTAATAACCCAGCGAGAAGTCTTCTTCCTTCATGTCCATC
Source organism: Pseudomonas sp. KU43P (assembly GCF_033095865.1). Taxonomy (NCBI): domain Bacteria; kingdom Pseudomonadati; phylum Pseudomonadota; class Gammaproteobacteria; order Pseudomonadales; family Pseudomonadaceae; genus Pseudomonas; species Pseudomonas sp. KU43P. The sequence goes on from NZ_AP019365.1 coordinate 5,444,766, forward strand.
AGGTTATTGGCACCCGACAGCATGGTCGCCACGTGGGTACGTGTGCGGGGCAGGATACGCTGGAAGTAGAAGCGCGCGGTCTGCAGCTTGGCGGTGTAGAACGCCTCTTCACTGGTACCGGCAGCCAGCTTCTCGGCAGCCAGGCGCGCAATATCGGCCCAGAAGTAGGCCAGGCACACGTAACCGGAGTACATCAGGTAGTCCACCGAGGCAGCACCCACTTCTTCGCGGTCTTTCATCGCGGCCATACCGACCTTCATGGTCAGCTCGCCCCACTCCTTGTTCAATGCCGCCAGAGGCTCGACGAATTCCTTGAGCGAATCGACGCCTTCCTGCGCCTGGCAGAACTTGTGCACGATCTTGGTGAAGCCCTTGAGCGCTTCGCCCTGGGTCATCAGCACTTTACGGCCGAGCAGGTCCAGTGCCTGGATGCCGGTAGTGCCTTCGTACAGCATGGAGATGCGGCTGTCGCGCACGTTCTGCTCCATGCCCCACTCGGCGATGAAGCCGTGGCCACCGTAGATCTGCACACCGTGGTTGGCCGCTTCGAAGCCGACCTCGGTCATGAAGGCCTTGGCGATCGGGGTCAGGAAGGCCAGCAGGGCGTCGGCCTTCTTGCGCTCTTCCTCGTCCTGGCTGTACTTGACGATGTCCACCTGCTTGGCGGTGAAGTACACCATCGCGCGGTTGCCTTCGGCGAAGGCTTTCATGGTCAGCAGCATGCGACGCACGTCTGGGTGAACGATGATCGGGTCAGCGGCCTTGTCCGGCGCTTTCGGGCCGGTCAGGGAACGCATCTGCAGGCGGTCACGGGCGTACTTCAGGCCACCCTGGAAGGCCACTTCGGCATGCGCCAGGCCTTGCAGTGCAGTGCCCAGGCGCGCCGTGTTCATGAAGGTGAACATGCAATTCAGGCCCTTGTTGGCTGGGCCGATCAGGTAGCCGGTGGCGCTGTCGAAGTTCATCACGCAGGTGGCGTTGCCGTGGATGCCCATCTTGTGTTCAAGGGAGCCGCAGCTCACGCCGTTGCGCTCACCCACGCCGCCTTCGGCGTTGGGCAGGAACTTCGGCACGATGAACAGCGAAATACCTTTGGTGCCAGCCGGGGCGTCAGGCAGGCGCGCCAGGACGATATGGACGATGTTATCGGCCATGTCGTGCTCGCCGGCGGAAATGAAGATCTTGGTACCGGAAACTTTGTACGAACCGTCGGCTTGCGGCTCGGCCTTGGTGCGCAGCATGCCCAGGTCGGTACCACAGTGCGGCTCGGTCAGGCACATGGTGCCGGTCCACTCGCCGCTGACCAGCTTGGTCAGGTAGGTGTGCTGCTGCTCTTCGGTGCCGTGGGCAGAGATGGTGTTCATCGCGCCATGGGACAGGCCTGGGTACATGCCCCACGACCAGTTGGAGCCGCCGACCATCTCGCTCAGGGCCAGGCCCAGCGACTCTGGCAGGCCTTGGCCGCCGTGGGCGACGTCATGCGCCAGGCTCGGCCAGCCGCCTTCGACAAATTGCTCGTAAGCTTGCTTGAAGCCGGTCGGGGTCTTCACGCCCGACTCGCTCCAGGTGCAGCCTTCCAGGTCGCCGACGCGGTTCAGCGGGGCCAACACCTGCTCACAGAATTTCGCACCTTCTTCAAGGATCGCGTCGACCATGTCTGGCGTTGCGTCCTGGCAACCCGGCAGGCTCTGATAGTGCGCCTCGTAGCCGAGCAGCTCGTCGCGGACGAAACGAATATCACGCAAGGGGGCTTTGTAATCAGGCATTGCGATGAACCTCTGTGATGAGTTCGGTGGGGAGACCGCTGATACCGACCAGCTCTTGGCGGCTTTCGATCAAACAGTTGTTTGAAACTTACGTTTAGCACCGCCGGATGTCAAGAAGGGACCATAGTGCCATTTACGCCACGAAAAAAGGCATTCATGCCATCACTGAAAATACAGGCCATAAATGACAGTGGGAGCGGGCTTGCCTGTGAAAACAGCAGCCCAGACAGCGCAAGGTTGTCTGTTTTGCCGCATTCGCAGGGCAAGCCCACTCCCACAGGAAGAGGCTGAATATTTTTTGGATCAGGCGTAGGTGTCGATGAATCGACCGAGCATTTCGTCGGAAGCCTTGGCGACCTTTGCGCCCAGTTCGACTTCGGTCTTGCCCAATGCCAGCTGTACAGTGCTGGTCGCCAGGTCCATCTGCTGACTGCGATCGACCGCACGCAGGCGTTCGGCCTGAAAGTCGCTGGACTGGCTGGTGGCGGCGCGCTCGACGGAAGTGTTGGCGATCTGGCCGGCGGCCTGATCGATGCGGTTCTGCCCGGCCTGTATGGCGCCGAGGCCCGCGTAGTAGGCGGAGCTACCGGTGATTTCCATGTCAGAACTCCAATGACGCTGGATAGGAACAGGGGGAATTAAAGCAGGCCCTGGCTGAAAAGGCCCGTTTAAATCCCTAATGGCACGGTGCTAGTTGATAGACCCCGGGCATGCCCGTCAGTCCAGCAAGTCCAGCTGCAGGTGCTCTGCCACAGCATCCGCGGTCGCCAGCTTGAGCCTGGGCACTCGCCCCAGGCAAGGCGCCGGCAACCGTTCCGCCAGGCTCGCCAGGTTCTCTTCCAGGCGCGAAGTACGCGGCTCGATGATATTGGCTACCCAACCCGCCAACTGCAGCCCATCACGTGCAATGGCTTCAGCACTGAGCAGGGCATGGTTGATGCAGCCCAGCCGCACGCCCACCACCAGAATCACCGGCAGTTTCAGCGCAACCGCCAGGTCGGAGAGGTTGGCATGGTCGGACAACGGTACTCGCCAGCCACCCGCGCCTTCGACCAGGGTGAAATCCGCCCCTTGGTCCAGCACATGGCGCATGGCCTTGAGCAGAGCCGGTACTTCCAGCGCTACTCCTGCCTCGCGTGCGGCCACATGGGGAGCGATGGCAGGCTCGAAGGCAAAGGGGTTGATCGCTTCATACGCCAGCTTCAGCGTGCTCTCGTCGATCAGGGCCTGGGCATCGGCATTGCGCAGCCCTTTGGGCGTGGCGGTACAGCCGGAGGCCACCGGCTTGGCGCCCAGAGTGCTCAAGCCCTGCAAACGTGCCGCATGCAGCAGCCCTGCGGCGATAGTGGTCTTGCCAACATCGGTGTCGGTCCCGGCGATGAAATAGGCTTGGCTCATGTCGCTCCTCTCATGCCCGTGGCTTGCGCATCACACCATAGACCACCTGGTAAGTGGCTGGCAGCCCCTGAGGCTGGCGGAATGCCTCGTATGCCTGCAGCATGGCCTGCACACGGGCGCGCCCGGTCAGGCCGGAGGGCCGCCCAGGGTTGAGGTTGTGGGCGCCGAGCGCCTTGAGTTCATGGGTCAGGCTGCGCACATCCGGGTAGTGCAGCACATGAGGCTGGCGCTGCAGGCCGAGCTGCTCGAAGCCACTGGCCGCACAAAGGCGCTGGTAATCCTCGAAACGGCGGAAGCGGTTGACGTGCACCATGCCGTCCACCGCCTGCCAACTGGCGCGCAGTTCCTCCAGCGTGCCGACACACAAGCTGCTGAAAGCCAGCACGCCACCTGGGCGCAACACCCGCTGCGCCTCGCTCAGCACGCTGGCGAACTGGCCGCACCATTGCACTGCCAGGCTGGAGAACACCAGATCGACGCTGCCATCGCCCAGAGGCAGGCGCTCGGCATCGCCGGCCACATGATAGGCAGCGCCACCCTGCTCGCCACGGGCGTGGCGCAGCATGCCTTCGGCGATATCCACGGCTACGCCGCTGGCAGACGCAAAGCGCTCAGCCAGCACTCGGCTGAAGTAGCCGGTGCCACTGCCCAGGTCGAGCCAACGCGAGGGCGTCAGGTCGCCGGGCAGCTGCTCCAGCAGGCTCACGCCCACTGCACGCTGCAGCGCCGCCACGCTGTCATAGCTGCCCGCCGCACGGGAGAACGAGGCCGCCACCTGGCGCTTGTCTGGCAACGCGCCGGGCAGGGTTGGATGGGAAAGGTCAGTCATCACCACTCTCATGCAGGAAACTCTTGATACCCGCCGCCAGCTCCTGTGGGTATTCCAGCAGGAAGGCGTGGGAACTCTCTTCGACCAGGCCTACTTCAACATCGGGCAACAGCTCGCTCAGGGCCTTGGCCGCTTCGGCCGGGACCAGCGCGTCGCTGCCGGCGAACAGGTGCAGCTGCGGGCCGCCATAGGCCTGCAGGGCTTCGCGGGTATCGAGCTGGGCCAGAACTTCCAGCCCGTTGGCGAGGTACAGCGGATCGGTATCCGGCACGCCGACACCAAGCTGGCGCAACAACGTGCGCGGTTGCTGGGCACCGTCGCTGCACAAGGTTCGAAAGCGCTTGAGGGTAACTGACGCATGGCTGCGACAGCCGTCCAGGAAGGTACCGAAGGTGTCTTCGGCCATGCCGTGCGGCCAGTCCGGGCGGGCCACGAAACTGGGGTTGCTGCCCAGGGTGAGCAACCCGCAGCAATGGTCGCCGCGTCTGCTTGCCAGCTCGCTGGCAAGCATGCCGCCGAACGACCAGCCACCCAGCCAGGTATCGGTAGGCAATTTACGGTCAAGGTGGTCAATCCAGGCCTGCAGGTCGGCCTCGGCCAGCTCCGGCAAGGGCATCAGTTCGACCTGCAGGCGGGCATCCTGTGCCCGCAGGCTGGCGGCCAGCGGCTCCAGTGCGGCGGTGCCCAGCCCCCAGCCAGGCAAAAGGATCAATCGGTTACGCATCGGCGGCCTCCAGTTGTGGATAACACTCGGCCAATGCATTCAACAATAGCTGCACCTGTGCTTCGCTGTGCGCGGCACTCAGGGTCACCCGCAGACGTGCGCTGCCGGCAGGTACGGTGGGTGGGCGAATGGCGGTAACCAGCAACCCGCGCTCGCGTAGCATGCGCGACAGGTGCAGAGCCTGGGCACTGTCGCCAATCACGATCGGCTGGATCGGCGTCGGGCTGTCCATCAGCTGCAGGCCGATTTGCTCGGCGCCCTGGCGGAACTGACGGATCAGCGCCGCCAGGTGCTCGCGGCGCCAGGTTTCGCGGCGCAGCAGCGCCAGGCTCTTGAGCGTGGCGCAGGCCAACGCCGGTGGCTGGCTGGTGGTGTAGATGTAGGGCCGGGCGAACTGCACCAGCGCCTCGATCAATTCCTCGCTACCGGCAACAAAGGCGCCGGCAGTGCCGCATGCCTTGCCCAGGGTACCGATCAACACCGGCACATCCTCGATGCCCAGGCCGAAATGCTCGACGATACCGCCACCCTGGGCGCCCAAGGTACCCAAGCCGTGGGCGTCATCGACCATTAGCCAGGCATCGCGCGCCCGTGCAACCTTGGCCAGTGCTGGCAGGTCGGCAAGGTCGCCGTCCATGCTGAACACCCCGTCGGTGACCACCAGGGTATTGCCGGTGGCCTTTTCCAGGCGGCTGGCCAGGCTGGCTGCATCGTTGTGCAAATAGCGGCTGAAACGCGCGCCACTGAGCAAGCCACCGTCAAGCAGTGAAGCGTGGTTCAGGCGATCCTGCAGCACCGTGTCGCCCTGCCCCACCAAGGCAGTGATGGCGCCCAGGTTGGCCATGTAGCCGGTGGAAAACAGCAGCGTACGGGGGCGCCCGGTCAATTCGGCCAGTGCCTCTTCAACAGCGTGGTGCGGCGCACTGTGACCGATCACCAAATGCGAAGCGCCACCACCGACTCCCCAGCGTTCGGCACCGCCCTGCCAGGCCTTGATGACATCAGGGTGGTTGGCCAGGCCCAGATAGTCATTGCTGCAGAAGGCCAGCAACGGCTGGCCGTCGACCACGACGTGCGGCCCCTGCGGACTTTCCAGCAACGGCCGCTGCCGATACAGGTCTGCGGCGCGCCGTTCGGCCAGGCGCGCCGCCAGATCGAAGGCCATCTCAGGCAGACGCGGCGTTGTAGAACAGCTCGCTGCTGCGTTGCTCGACCAGCGCCTGCTCGATGGCGGCCTGGTGCACTTCGTCGGCATGCTCTTCGCGCGCTTCGGGCTTGATGCCCAGGCGAGCGAACAGTTGCATGTCCTTGTCGGCCTGAGGGTTGGCGGTGGTCAGCAGCTTTTCGCCATAGAAGATCGAGTTGGCACCGGCCATGAAGGCCAGGGCCTGCATCTGCTCGTTCATCTGCTCGCGGCCGGCGGACAGGCGCACGTGCGACTTCGGCATGAGGATGCGCGCTACCGCCAGCATGCGAATGAAGTCGAACGGGTCGACATCTTCTTCCTCGGCCAGCGGCGTGCCAGCCACCTTGACCAGCATGTTGATCGGCACCGATTCCGGATGCTCGGGCAGGTTGGCCAGCTGAATCAGCAGCCCGGCGCGGTCGTCCAGCGACTCGCCCATGCCGAGAATGCCGCCAGAGCAGATCTTCATTCCGGCATCGCGCACATAGGCCAGGGTCTGCAGGCGTTCGCCGTAGGTGCGGGTGGTGATGATGCTGCCGTAGAACTCCGGCGAGGTATCGAGGTTGTGGTTGTAGTAGTCCAGGCCGGCCTGGGCCAGGGCCTGGGTCTGCTCCTGATCGAGCTTGCCGAGGGTCATGCAGGTTTCCAGGCCCATGGCCTTCACCCCTTTGACCATCTCCAGCACGTAGGGCATGTCCTTGGCGGACGGGTGCTTCCAGGCGGCGCCCATGCAGAAGCGGGTCGAGCCGATGGCCTTGGCCCGTGCAGCCTCTTCCAGCACCTTCTGCACTTCCATCAGCTTCTGTTTTTCCAGCCCGGTGTTGTAGTGGCCGGACTGCGGACAATATTTGCAATCTTCCGGGCAGGCGCCGGTCTTGATCGACAGCAGCGTCGATACCTGGACACGGTTGGGGTCGAAATGCGCGCGGTGCACGGTCTGGGCCTGGAACAGCAGGTCGTTGAACGGTTGCTGGAACAGCGCCTTGACCTCTGGCAGGGACCAGTCGTGACGTGTTGTTGCAGTTGTGCTGGCGCTCATCGGCGTTTCCTTGTTTAGGCTGTAGCTGGCGCCGGGACAGGAATGCCCACCAGCGCATCACGGATAGCTCGCATAGTCATGGAAGGCCTATGAACTGTCAACCACATGCAAAACCGATGGTTTACATCTGTACAAATATCGAACAATTCTGTTTGCTGTGCGACGAAATTGCCGAACAGCCCTACCCGCTGTGCGTCGCCTGCGAGCAGGCGCTGCCCTGGCTAGATGAGTACTGCTTGCGCTGCGCGCTGCCATTGCCCATGGCCGGCTTGACCTGCGGCCAATGCAGCCGGCGCGCACCGGCCTTCGAGCAGGTTATCGCCCTGTGGCATTACGGCTTTCCCGTGGACACGTTGATCAGCCGTTTCAAGCATCGTCGGCAATGGCCGCTGGGGCGGCTGATGGGCGAACTCCTGGGCCATGGCCTGCGCCACCGCTATGCCGAAGGGCTGGCCGTTCCTGATCTGTTGTTACCGGTACCGCTGGCCAGGCGTCGGCTGCGTGAACGGGGGTTCAATCAGGCCGGGATGTTGGCGCGGTGGCTCGCGTCGCAGCTGGGCGTCCCTTGCGATGAACGCTTGCTGCTGCGCACCCGTGACACGCCTGCCCAGCAGGGGCTCGATGCCAAGGCGCGACGCCGGAACCTGCGCCGGGCATTCACCTTGCAGCGGCCGGGCATGGTCGAAGGCAAGCATGTCGCCCTCATCGATGATGTGCTAACGACTGGCACCACGGCCCAAGCGATTGCCCAGCTGTTGCGCAAGGGCGGCGCACGGCGCGTCGACGTCTACTGCCTGGCGCGAACGCCAAAGCCGGGCCAGGCTTGACTGTCCACCTGCACGAAGGCACCGTCACCCCATCAGCCCATGACCATCAAGCCCATGTCCCTACCTGCCCTGCTTACCCAACACATCGCCCGCCGCCCGCAGCGCATCGCCCTGCTCCAGCACATCGCCGAGCAAGGCTCGATCACCCGCGCCGCCAAGGCTGCCGGTATCAGCTACAAGGCCGCCTGGGATGCCATCGACGAGCTCAACAACCTGGCCAGCCAGCCACTGGTCGAGCGCAGTACCGGCGGCCGTGGTGGTGGCGGCGCACGTCTCTCGGCTGAGGGCGAGCGGGTACTGCGTCTTTATCAGCGCCTGCAGAACCTGCAGGCGCAATTGCTCGAAGCGGCCGAAGAATCCAGTGACCTCGACCTGCTCGGGCGCCTGATGCTGCGCACCAGCGCCCGCAATCAGCTGCAGGGCCAGGTCAGCGGCCTGCGCCGAGAAGGTCGCCACGACCGAGTGAGCCTGGCCCTGGGCGGTGGGCTGGAAATCGCCGCGCTGATCACCCATGACAGCACCGCTCGCCTGGAGCTGACACTGGGCACCATGGTTGTGGCGCTGCTCAAGGCGGGCTGGGTGCAGTTGCTTGGGGCCGGCGAAGAGACCGAGGCAGGCAGCAATGTGCTGACAGCCACCGTCGAAGAAGTATTGGTTGATGGGCATGAGCCCAGTGAAGTACGCCTGGCGCTGAGCAATGGGCAGACGCTGTATGCGTTTGCCGAGGCGCAGTGGTTGGCGGAGCAGAAGGTGCAGGCAGGGAGCGAAGTGCGGGTACAGTTCCATCCGTCTTCGGTCTTGCTGGGGGTGCCGGTCTAGGCTTGCCCCCGCGAAAGGGCCGGCACTGATAACATGAGTGCTTGCAGCCACCCCCGGAGCACTCATGTCGCACCCCTTCGCCACACTCACCCCCGACCTGGTCCTGGACGCCGTGGAAAGCCTCGGCTTCCTGAGCGACGCCCGTGTCCTCGCGCTGAACAGCTACGAGAACCGCGTCTACCAAGTGGGTATCGAAGATGCGCAGCCACTGATCGCCAAGTTCTACCGCCCGGGCCGCTGGAGCGACGCCGCGATCCTTGAAGAACACCGCTTCAGTGCAGAACTCGCCGACTGCGAAGTCCCCGTGGTCGCGCCGCTGCAGCACGAAGGCCAGACCCTGTTCGAACACCAGGGTTTTCGTTTTACCCTGTTCCCGCGCCGTGGCGGGCATGCGCCCGAACCCGGCAACCTCGACCAGCTCTACCGCCTCGGCCAACTGCTGGGCCGCCTGCATGCCGTAGGCGCGGCCCGGCCGTTCGAGCACCGTGAGGCCCTGGCTGTGGACAACTTCGGCCACGCCTCGCTGAACACCCTGCTCGACGGCGGCTTCGTGCCGAAAGACCTGCTGCCAGCATTCGAGTCCGTAGCCCGCCACCTGCTCAAGCGCGTCGAGGACGCCTACGCCCGCACCCCCCATCAGGTCATCCGCCTGCACGGCGACCTGCACCCCGGCAACCTGATGCACCGCGACGAGATCTACCACGTCGTCGACCTTGATGACTGCCGCATGGGCCCGGCCGTGCAAGATCTGTGGATGATGCTTGCCGGCAGCCGCGAAGAGCGCATGGGGCAGCTGGCCGAACTGATCGATGGCTACAACGAGTTCCATGACTTCGACCCGCGCGAACTCGCCCTCATCGAACCGCTGCGCGCCCTGCGCCAGTTGCACTACAGCGCCTGGCTGGCTCGTCGCTGGGACGACCCAGCGTTCCCCCCGAACTTCCCCTGGTTCGGCCAGCCACGTTACTGGGGCGACCAGATTCTCGCCCTGCGCGAACAACTGGCGGCACTGGATGAACAACCGCTGAAATTGTTCTGAAGCGCACCACGGTCTGTCTACAATAGGCGTCGCTTCAATTAGCTTCCTAAGCAAGGATTCTGCATGCACGCCGCAAACCCGCGCCGCGGGTACCTCCTGGGCCTTGGCGCCTACATCATCTGGGGCTTGTTCCCGCTGTATTTCAAAGCGATCCAGAGCGTCCCGGCGGTGGAGATCATCGTCCACCGTGTGCTCTGGTCGGCCCTGTTCGGTTCACTGTTACTGCTGGTATGGAAACATCCCGGCTGGTGGCGCGAACTGCGCGACAACCCACGCCGACTGGCGATCCTCGCCCTCAGCGGGGCACTGATTGCGGGCAATTGGCTCACTTATGTATGGTCGGTGAACAACGGCCGCATGCTGGAGGCCAGCCTTGGCTACTACATCAACCCACTGGTGAACGTGCTGCTGGGCATGCTGTTGCTGGGCGAGCGTCTGCGCCGGCTGCAATGGCTGGCCGTGGGCCTGGCGGCGCTCGGTGTGGCGCAGCAGGTATGGCAAGTCGGCAGCCTGCCCTGGGTATCGCTGGTGCTGGCCCTGAGCTTCGGCTTCTATGGGCTGATTCGCAAACAGGCGCCGGTTGCGGCGCTGCCCGGCCTGGTGGTGGAAACCTGGATGCTGGTACCGCTGGCGCTGGGTTGGCTGTTGCTACACCCCACCGCGATGAGCGCGCAGCCGTCGTTCTATAGCAGCAGTGAGGCGCTGTGGCTGATGGCCGCAGGGCCGGTGACGCTGGTGCCACTGGTATGCTTCAACGCCGCCGCGCGGCACCTGCCTTACACCACCCTGGGCTTCCTGCAGTACCTGGCGCCCACCCTGGTGTTGATGCAGGCGGTGTGGCTGTTCGACGAGCACTTGTCACCCAGCAGCCTGGTGGCCTTCGTGTGCATCTGGGCGGGCCTGGCGTTGTACAGCGTCGATGCCTGGTTCAACTTGCGCAAGCGCGCCTGATCAAAAAATGATCACAAAACTGCAGGCCACGTAGTTCGTGGCCTGTGTAGACATCTCCAAAGGTTATCCACACCCTCGTCCCCGTGGTTTGTGCACAAGCTCCTGAAAACTGGGTGTTTTTTGCTCAAATGGCGGGAGGGCTTGCCCTTGCTGGGCTGGCGCGGTGCGCCCCCAGCTTATCCACAGGGCCGTCCCCGTTAAAACGGGATAACCGGCTGGGGCGTTCAGGCACCTATCGCCGGCAAGCCGGCTCCCACAGCAGCGGCACTTAGCCCGAGACTGGCGTTGCACCCGTGGGAGCTGGCTTGCCAGCGATGAGGCGCGAAGCGGCCCCGGCATTCACTTGATCAATCCTCAGGCCGCAGCTTCAACTCCACCATCAAATCATCTGCCAGGCTCTCCAGCTTCTGCTGCAGCTCATCGAGCGACAGGGTTAGCGGCAGCGCCAGCAAGGCGTCGGCATGGAACAAAGGTTCACTGCTCATCGGCGCCGGGCGCACTTCGGTGGTGAAGCGCTCCAGGTTAACCCCATGGTCAGCCAACATGCGGGTGATATCGCGTACGATCCCTGGCCGATCATTGCCCACCAGTTCCATGGCGATGGGCTTCCAGGTGCAGGATGGCTCGATGCCGCTTTCGGCGATCAGCACGCGGATGCTGTACTGGCTCAGCGCCTGCAGCGATTTCACCAGCTCGTCGTAATTCTCGGCGGGTACCGCCACGCGCAAGATCCCGGCGAACTGCCCGGCCATGCGCGACATGCGGCTCTCCAGCCAGTTGCCGTTATGGTCGGCAATGCACTGGGCAATACGTTCGACCTGGCCGGCCTTGTCAGGAGCGATCACGGTCAGTACAAGATGATCCACAGCGCCTTCCTCTGCGTGCAGCCGCTCAGGCGGCGAAAATACGGGGATCGATTCAGTATAGGCAAGGCGCGGCAACCTGCCGCAGGACAGTCCGCATAACTAATCGTGTACTGTTTCAAGATTTATCTGGAACAATCCACCAGTTTTTTGCGAACATACCCACTCCCAGCGTGACCCTACGCGACCAACCGGTCGCAGAGCGACGCTTTTAGTCTGATGTTTACCTGCCTGCTGCTTCATGTAGTATGCATCGGCGCGGACTACAAAACGTCGTTTCGATGTCTGCCAAGGCGCCTGTGAAAATACGCAAACCGCCCGCCGGCCCGTCTGGCGAGCCGCACCCAGCCGCGCTCGTGGATGACGAGAGCACGCACTGGTGCCGTGTTTAGAGAAGCGCTACAGGCTTAATACAGAAGAGCGAAAGCGAAACAGCTGAGCAGAGGTGAGGCAAGCAATGACTGGATACGTTCACGTCGGTGGCCTTCAGGTCGCCAAGGTCCTGTACGACTTCGTCAACAACGAAGCCATTCCGGGAACCGGCATCGTCGCCGAGCAGTTCTGGGCGGGTGCCGAGAAGATCATCAACGACCTCGCTCCCAAGAATAAAGCCTTGCTCGCCAAGCGCGACGAGCTGCAGGCCAAGATCGACGCCTGGCACCAAGCGCGCAAAGGCCAGGCCCATGACGCCGTCGCCTACAAAAGCTTCCTCCAGGAAATCGGCTACCTGCTGCCGCAAGTCGAAGACTTCCAGGCCACCACCCAGAACGTGGACGAAGAAATCGCCCACATGGCCGGCCCACAGTTGGTAGTGCCGGTCATGAACGCCCGCTTCGCCCTGAACGCTGCCAACGCCCGTTGGGGCTCGCTGTACGACGCGCTGTACGGCACCGACGCCATCAGCGATGAAGGCGGCGCCGAAAAAGGCCAGGGCTACAACAAGGCCCGTGGCGACAAAGTCATCGCCTTCGCCCGTGCCTTCCTCGACGAAGCCGCGCCGTTGGCGGCCGGCTCGCACGTCGATTCCACTGCCTATCGCATCGAGGCCGGCAAGCTGGTGGTCACCCTCAAGGGGGGCAGCAACAGCGGCCTTCGTGACGACGCCCAGCTGATTGGCTTCCACGGCGACGCCGCCGCGCCGACCGCCGTGCTGCTTAAGCACAACGGCCTGCACTTCGAAATCCAGGTCGACGCCAGCACTCCGGTCGGCAGCACCGATGCCGCCGGCGTCAAAGACATCCTGATGGAATCGGCGCTGACCACCATCATGGACTGCGAAGACTCGGTCGCCGCCGTGGATGCCGACGACAAGGTCATCGTCTACCGCAACTGGCTGGGCCTGATGAAAGGCGACCTGGCCGAAAGCGTTAGCAAAGGCGGCAAGACCTTCACCCGCACCATGAACCCGGACCGCGAGTACGCCGCACCCAATGGTGGCAGCGTCACCCTGCACGGTCGCTCGCTGCTGTTCGTGCGCAACGTTGGTCACCTGATGACCAACCCGGCGATCCTCGATGCCCAAGGCAACGAAATCCCCGAAGGTATCCAGGATGGCCTGTTCACCAACCTGATCGCGCTGCACAACCTCAACGGCAACACCAGCCGCAAGAACACCCGTACCGGCAGCGTGTACATCGTCAAGCCGAAGATGCACGGCCCTGAAGAAGTGGCATTCGCCGCCGAAATCTTCAGCCGCGTCGAAGACCTGCTGGGCATGAAGCGCAACACCGTCAAGGTCGGCATCATGGACGAGGAGCGCCGTACCACGGTCAACCTCAAGGCCTGCATCAAATCGGCGGCCGAGCGCGTGGTGTTCATCAACACCGGCTTCCTCGACCGTACCGGTGACGAAATCCACACCTCCATGGAAGCCGGCGCCGTGGTGCGCAAGGGCGCCATGAAGAACGAGAAATGGATCGGCGCCTACGAGAACAACAACGTCGACGTGGGCCTGGCTACCGGCCTGCAAGGCCGTGCGCAGATCGGCAAGGGCATGTGGGCCATGCCAGACCTGATGGCCGCGATGCTCGAGCAGAAGATCGCTCACCCGCTGGCCGGCGCCAACACCGCCTGGGTACCTTCGCCGACCGCCGCCACCCTGCACGCCCTGCACTACCACAAGGTCGACGTTCAGGCGCGTCAGCGTGAGCTGGCTTCGCGCACGCCAGCTTCGGTGGACGACATCCTGACCATCCCGCTGGCTGCCGACACCAACTGGTCGGCCGAAGAGATTCGCAACGAGCTGGACAACAATGCCCAGGGCATCCTCGGTTACGTGGTGCGCTGGATCGACCAGGGCGTGGGTTGCTCGAAGGTGCCGGACATCAATGATGTCGGCCTGATGGAAGACCGCGCCACCCTGCGTATCTCGGCCCAGCTGCTGGCCAACTGGCTGCGCCATGGCGTCGTCACCCAGGAGCATGTGCTCGAAAGCCTCAAGCGCATGGCTGCGGTTGTGGACAAGCAGAACGCCGGTGACGCCCTGTACCGCCCGATGGCGCCGAACTTCGACGACAACGTCGCGTTCCAGGCCGCTGTGGAGCTGGTAGTGGAAGGTGCCAAGCAGCCGAACGGTTACACCGAGCCGGTACTGCACCGCCGTCGTCGCGAGTTCAAGGCGCGTAACGGGTTGTAAGGCTGCAGGGGGCCGCTTTGCGGCCCATTCGCCGGCAAGCCGGCTCCCACAATTACTGCATCGCGCTCAAGTACGCTGCTGTACCTGTGGGAGCTGGCTTGCCGGCGATCAGCCCGCAACAGGCACCCAACTAGTCGATCTTCAACTCCTTCTTCACCAGCCCCAGCAACTTGCCCAGGTCCACCGGCTTGAGCAGGAAATCCACCACCCCCAGGTGCATCACGTCCACCGCCTCTTTCACATCGGTGTCACCCGACACCACGATGATCGACAACGCAGCCCGCTCCGATTCACGCACCTGCCGTATCAGGTCCAGGCCATCCTTGGGTTCCATGCGCAGATCGGTGATCATCAGGGCAATTCGCGGCTCATAGTGCAGCTTGAACATCGCCTCCTGAGCGCCGTCGGCAATCATGCAGTCGATGCCCCTGCTCTTCAGGTACAGGCACAGCGCCTCGCTGTTCACCGGATTGTCGTCAACCACCAGCACCACGGGTTTCGGTGCAACCGGCGCACTCACCACGGCCAATGCTTCACGCTCCGCGTCACTCAGGATGTCGTCATGCTCAACCATGGTCGTCTCGTCAAATAAATAGCCCACTCAGCCGATAAGACCGCACCTTGCGAAATTGATCACAGCACGCCCATAGACTTACGTCCAATGGGCACCACACGGCCACCAGCCGACCATGGGGGCCGAGAACAACAAGGCCGGCACCTATATATAGATATATATAGTTCGGCGTAGCGATACGGTCAGTTTCATGAGCAAAAAGGACGCCTACAGCCAGGCGGGCAGGACCGCGGTCCTGCAGAACATTCAGGGCACACTGCAGTTCCTGCAGCGCTTCCCCCCGTTCAACCAGATGGAGCACAGCCATCTGGGCTTTCTGGTGGAACAATGCCAGCTGCGGTTCTACGCCAGCGGGGAAAGCATCCTCAAACCCGCCGATGGCCCTGTCGAGCACTTCTACATCGTCAAGCAGGGCCGGGTAGTCGGCGAGCGCCAGCACCTGGTCAAGCCGGGCGTGGAAACCACCTTCGAGATCACCAGCGGCGAATGCTTCCCGCTGGCTGCCCTGCTTGGCGAACGCGCCACCCGCACCGAGCACCTGGCCGGCGAAGACACCTTCTGCCTGCAATTGAACAAGTCTGCCTTCATCCGCCTGTTCTCGATGTCGGATGTGTTTCGAGATTTTGCACTGCGTGGTGTCAGCAGCCTGCTCGAACAGGTCAATCAGCAAGTGCGCCAGCGTGCGGTGGAAACCCTCGGTACCCAGTACTCGCTGAACACGCCACTCGGCGAGCTGGCCATGCGTCACCCGGTGGTCTGCACGCCGGATACTCCGCTGCGTGACGCCGTGCGGCTGATGCACGAGCAGCAGGTCGGCAGCATCGTGGTGGTCGACCCGAAGCGCTACCCGGTGGGCATCTTCACCCTGCGCGACCTGCGCCAGGTGGTGGCCGAAGCCGACGCCGACCTGGGCGCGCCGATCGACCGGCACATGACCGCCAAGCCGTTCTACCTCAGCCCGCAAGCCACGGCCTTCGACGGGGCCATGGCGATGACCGAACGGCACATCGCCCACGTCTGCCTGGTAGAAAACCAGCGCCTGTGTGGCGTGGTGTCGGAACGCGATCTGTTTTCCCTGCAACGTGTCGACCTGGTGCATCTGGCGCGCACCATCCGCCACGCACCACGCCTGGACACCCTGGTTTCGCTGCGTGGCGAAATCGGTCAGCTGGTCGAGCGCATGCTCGCCCACGGCGCCTCCTCGACCCAGATCACACAGATCATCACCCTGCTCAACGACCATACCGTATGCCGGGTGATCGAGCTGGCCTTGGCTGAGCGCGGCGACCCCGGCGTGCCCTTCAGTTGGCTGTGCTTTGGCAGCGAAGGCCGCCGCGAACAGACCCTGCACACCGACCAGGACAACGGCATCCTGTTCGACGCCGCCGACAGCACCGAGGCCGAGGCCATTCGCACCCGCCTGCTGCCGCTGGCGCAGTACATCAACCAGTGCCTTGCCCAGTGTGGCTTTACCCTGTGCAAGGGCAACGTCATGGCCGGCAACCCCGAGCTGTGCCTGTCGCGCACCGAATGGGCACGGCGTTTCGCCGGTTTCATCCGCGAGGCCAGCCCGGAGAACCTGCTTGGTTCGAGCATCTACTTCGACCTGCGCGTGGTCTGGGGCGACGAACAGGGTTGCGAACAGCTGCGCCAGAACCTGCTTGAACACGTGGCCGACAACCGTATCTTCCAACGCATGATGGCCGACAACGCCCTGCGCCAGCGGCCACCGGTGGGCCGCCTGCGCGAATTCGTGCTGACCCGTCAGGGCAACGACAAGGCCGCCACCCTCGACCTCAAGGTCCAGGGCCTGACCCCCTTCGTCGATGGTGCCCGGCTGCTGGCCCTGGCCAATGGCATTGGCGCCTGCAACACCCTGGAGCGCCTGCGTCAGCTGGTCGACAAAGGCGTCATCGAAGCACTCGACGGCGCCGCCTACGAAGAGGCCTACCACTTCATCCAGCAAACCCGCATGCAGCAACACCAGCGGCAGACCCGCGACAACCTGCCTTACTCCAATCGCCTCGACCCGGACAGCCTCAACCATCTGGACCGGCGCATCCTGCGCGAGTCGCTGCGCCAGGCCCAGCGCCTGCAGAGCAGCCTGGCCCTGCGGTACCAGTTATGAGCCTGTTCGCCTGGCTGCGCCCGGTCAGCGTGCCGCTCGACGATGCCGTGCGCGAACGACTGTCGCGCTTGCCCAAGCCAGCGCCGTTGGGCGTATGTTCATTGCGCGAGCAACGCTGGGTGGTGCTCGACCTGGAAACCAGCGGCCTGAACCCCAATCGAGATCAGGTACTGTCGATCGGCGCCGTGGCCATCGAAGACGGTGCCATCGACTTTTCCCAGCAATTCGAGCGCACCCTGCACCGGCCGACGCAGAAGACCAACGCCAGCGTGCTGATCCACGGGCTGGGGCCCAGTGCCCTGGCTGCGGGATGTGACCCCGCTGAAGCCCTGCTCGACCTGCTCGAGTTCATCGGTACCAGCCCGGTACTGGCCTTCCATGCGCCGTTCGATCAACGCATGCTGGCCCGGGCATTGAAGGAAAGCCTTGGTCACCGGCTACAGCAGCATTTTCTCGACGTGGCCGAGCTGGCCCCGATGCTCAACCCCGATACCGTATTGCGCGAGGCCGGGCTGGACGACTGGGTCGCGCGCTTCGGCCTGCAGATCGAAGAACGCCACCATGCCAGCGCCGATGCGCAGGTGACGGCGGAGCTGGCCCTGATTCTCCTGAGCCAGGCGCGCCGGCAGCAGCTCGATAGCCCGTTGCAACTGGAACAGCGCGTGCGTGGGTGGCGGCGGCGCAAATTGCAGAGCCACGGCCTTTGACAGAGGGATTGGCCCTATCGCTGGCAAGCCCGCTTTCACAAGGCCCATGGCGTACCTGTGGGCGCCGGCTGGCCGGCGATAGGGCTAGCCATGACAACCTCGATTCCCCCCTCCATGCTGGCAATCCGATAAGCGTCCATTGCACCCCACCCCCCGCCTCTGCAACAATCGCGAATAATTATCGTTAGTTAATGCATTCGTTCCGGGGGGACGCTGCGTGTCTTCTGCTCAAAGCCCACACGCCGATCTGGTCGGTGCGCTGTATCGCGACCATCGCGGCTGGCTGCTCGCCTGGCTGCAACGCAGCCTGGCTTGCCGTCAGCGGGCCGAAGACCTGAGCCAGGACACCTTCGTGCGCCTGCTCGGCCGCGACCAGCTCGATACCCCCCGCGAACCCCGCGCCTTCCTCGCCGCCGTGGCCAAGGGCCTGATGTTCGACCACTTCCGCCGCGCCGCACTGGAGCAGGCCTACCTGGCCGAACTGGCGCGCATCCCGGAAGCCGAGCACCCCTCGCCGGAAATCCAGCACCTGATCCTCGAAGACCTCAAGGCCATCGACCGTCTGCTCGGCAAGTTGTCGAGCAAGGCCCGCGCGGCCTTCCTGCACAACCGCCTGGACGGCATGGGCCACGCCGAAATCGCCGAGCGCCTGGGGGTGTCGGTGTCGCGGGTGCGCCAGTACATCGCCCAAGGCATGCGCCAGTGCTATGTCGCCCTGTATGGGGAGCCGACGTGAACGCTTCACCGGTTTCAGCCCGCGTCCTGGAAGCCGCCATTGCCTGGAAACTGAGCCTGGACGAGGGTAGTGGCACAGCCGATGAGCGCAACGAATTCATGCGCTGGCACGCCGCCAGCGAAGAACATGCCCGCGCCTGGCGCCAGCTTGGTGTCCTTGACCAGCGCGTCAGCGCCGCCGCCGGCCCGGCCCGCCAGGCCCTGCTGCAATCGCGCGTAAGCCTGCGCCGGCGAATCGGCAGGGCAGGCAGCGGGCTGGCCGGCATGCTCCTGCTCGGTTCGCTGCTGGCCTGGCTGGGCGCGCCGTCGCTGCAGCCCAGTTACTGGCTGGCGGATCAGCGCACGGCCACCGGCGAGCTGCGCACGCTTCGCCTGGAAGACGGCACCCTGCTGAGCTTGAACAGCCACACGGCGGTCGACATCGATTACCAGGGCGAGCAACGCGTGCTGGTCCTGCACCAGGGCGAAATTTCGGTCGAAACCGGCCACAACGACCCTCGCCCACTGCTGGTACGCACCGACGATGGCCGCCTGCGCCCATTGGGCACCCGCTTCCTGGTGCGCCGCGAAGACCAGGGCACGCGCCTGGAGGTTCTGCAGTCCTCGGTGGCCGCCATGCCGCTCAACAGTGGCGACGAGCAAGTGCTGCACGAAGGCCAGCAGGTGCTGATGAGCACCAATGGCCTGGGCCAGGTCGGCCCGGTGCCAGCCGGCGCCGATGCCTGGACCCGCGGCATGCTGGTGGTGGACAACGTGCGCCTGGCTGACCTGCTGGCCAAGCTCGGCCAGTACCGCAACGGGCACCTGGGGGTGGCCGATGAAATCGCCGACCTGCGCGTGTCGGGCAGCTTCCCGCTGACCGATACCGACCTGGCACTGGCCTCGCTGGTGCCGGCGTTGCCGGTAAAGGTCGAGCG
Source organism: Pseudomonas sp. KU43P (assembly GCF_033095865.1). Lineage (NCBI taxonomy): Bacteria > Pseudomonadati > Pseudomonadota > Gammaproteobacteria > Pseudomonadales > Pseudomonadaceae > Pseudomonas > Pseudomonas sp. KU43P. The sequence goes on from NZ_AP019365.1 coordinate 5,463,903, forward strand.
CCATACGCCATGGTGGGTGACCGTAGTCCCTAAATAGAGGCCCTATCGCCGGCAAGCCGGCTCCCACAGGGAAAGCACAGTCCTTCTGAGCAATGACTTTCCTGTGGGAGCCGGCTTGCCGGCGATGGGCCGGAACAGCCAATAACCGAACCCAAATAATTCTCACTTTTTTTCAGATTACCCCTGTCACTTCTGAAATCTCGCTCGGCAAGGAAGCAGAAAGCACTTATCCGTCGAGGAGCCCGCTGCATGTCCCGTGCCGTTGATCGTTTCCTGCGTCCCAGCCTGATGGCCCTGGCCATTGGCTTGGCCGCCCCATTGGCCAGCCCTGCCCTGTTCGCCGCCGAGCAAAACGCCCAGCGCGCCTACAACCTGCCCAGCGCCCCGCTGGCCAGCACCCTGAACCAGATCGCCAGCCAGTCGGGCATTGCCCTGGCCATTGACCCGGCGCTGGTCAGTGGTCGCAATTCGGCACCGGTCAACGGCCAGTACGACGGCCTCGGCGCCCTGCAAGCGGCCTTGCGTGGCACAGGGCTGCAACTGCAGCAGAGCAGCGTCGGCAGCTACAGCCTGGTGGCCGTTCCGGATGGCAGCCTGGCGTTGCCGGAAACCAGCGTGAATGCCAACAGTGACAGCGAAAGCGCTTGGGGCCCGGTAGAGGGCTACGTCGCCAAGCGCACCGCCGCTGGCACCAAGACCGATACCGCGCTGGTCGAAGTGCCGCGCTCGATCTCCGTCGCCACCCGCCAGCAGATGAGCGACCGTGGCGTGCACAGCCTCGACGACGCCGTGCGCTACATGCCGGGCATCGTCTCCGCCAGCTACGGCAGCGACACCCGCTATGACTGGATGCGCGTGCGCGGCTTCGAGCCGACCCAGTTCCTCGATGGCCTGCCGCTGCCTCGCGGTGTGTATGCCAACCCTAAAGCTGAAACCTGGAACCTCGATCGCCTTGCCCTGCTGCGCGGTCCGGCCTCCTCCATCTATGGCCAGACCCCGCCTGGTGGCCTGCTGGACATGGTCAGCCGCCGGCCACAGGCCGAAAACGCCAACGAAATCGAACTGCAGTACGGCAGCGACAACCATCGCCAGATCAACTTTGCCAGCACCGGCAAGATCGATGACCAGGGCCAGTTCCTGTACAGCGTCAGCGGCGTGATCCGTGACGGCGGTACGCAGATCGACCATATCGACGACAAGCGCTACAACATCGCTCCAAGCCTGACTTGGAACATTGACGACGACACCTCGTTGACCCTGCTGACCCAGTTCACCCGCGACGATACCGGCGCCACCAGCCAGTTCCGCCCGATCCAGGGCACCAAGATCGACATGCCGTTCGGCGACATCTCGCACCACAAGAACCTGGGTGACCCGAACTACGAGTTCTACGACCGCACCTACTACGCGCTGGGCTATGCCTTCGAGCACCGCCTCAACGATGTCTGGCAGTTCCGCCAGAATCTGCGCTACACCAAATCGGACCTGGCGTTCCAGGCCATCACGCCCGGCGCCTACTACCAGCCCGGTGGTCCGGTGAAAGACGACGGCACCGTCAGCCGCATGTCCACCAACACCGATGAAGACATCAGCCAGTTCGCAGTGGACAACAACTTCCAGGCAGACTTCGCCACCGGTGACATCAGCCATACCCTGTTGCTCGGCTTGGACCACCAGCGCATCAATACCAACTACCTGTCGATCTTCGGTTTCAACGTACCCGACAGCAACGTGAACGATCCGGTCTACGGGCTGCCGATCACCCGTCCTGATCGCTCCACTGCGTTTTACGACTACAACCAGAAAACCCGTCAGACCGGCGTGTACGTGCAAGACCAGATGGCCCTGGACAACTGGCGCTTGACCTTGGGTGGCCGCGAGGACTGGGTGCATACAGGCACCAAGTACTTCAACAAGGATGACGTCACCAATACCCAGCGCGACAAGCAATTCAGCGGCAATGCTGCCATCAGCTACGTGTTCGACTCGGGCTTCGTGCCCTACCTGTCCTATGCCGAGTCCTTCCAGCCCGTCAGCAACGCCAGCGCAGACCCGGAAAAGTCGTTCAAGCCAACCGAAGGCAAGCAATGGGAACTGGGTATCAAGTATCAGCCGCCGGGTTCCAACACCTTGCTCTCGGCAGCCGTGTATGACCTGACCCAGAAAAACGTCTCGGTCACCAACAACTTCGGCGGTGTGAGCATCACCAGCCAGACCGGCGAAGTGAAGGTGCGTGGCCTGGAGCTGGAAGCCGTTTCCGACGTCACCGACAACCTCAAGGTGATCGCAGCCTACACCCTGGCCAAATCCGAAGTGCAGGACGGCCAGTACAAGGGCAACCGCCTGCAACTGATGCCCAACCAGCAAGCCTCGCTGTGGGCCGACTACACCTGGCACACCGGCGTGCTCGATGGCTTCGGCATCGGCGCCGGCGCGCGCTACACCGGCAACACCTACGGCAACGAGGCCAACACCTACCTGGGCAAGGCCGATGCCTACACGGTGTTCGATGCCTCCGTGCACTACGACCTGGGCCGCCTGGACAACAGCCTCAAGGGTGCCTCGGTGGCCGTCAACGCCACCAACCTGCTGAACAAGGACTACCTCTCTACCTGCGACGGCTACTACTGCTACTACGGCGACGAGCGCAGCGTCGTCGCCAGTGCCACCTACAAGTGGTAAGCACGTGACGCTGTGAGCGCGCCGGCCAAGCCGCCCCCCGTGGGCGGCTTTGGTCTTTCTGAACGTCGAGAAATAAAATGTAATGAAAAGCCCAACCATCCGCCGCTGGTCCGTGGTCCACACCTGGAGCAGCCTGATCTGCACAGTGTTCCTGCTGTTGCTGGCCCTCACCGGCCTGCCGCTGATCTTCCACCACGAACTGGAACACCTGCTCGGCGATGCTGCCGAGCTGCGCGAGCTGCCACCAGGCACGCCCCACCTCGACATGCAACAGCTGGTGATCAAAGCCGAACAGCACCGTCCTGGCGAAGTGGTGCAGTATTTCGGTTTCGACGAAGACGAGCCCAACGGCGTGATGGCGATTACCGCCGCCACCGCCGGCACCGAACCCAACTCGTCGCACACCTTCATGCTCGATGCGCGCAGCGGCGAAGCCGTGGCCATGCCGGCTGCCAATGGCGGCTTCATGATGGTGATGCTGCGCCTGCATGTGGACATGTTCGCCGGCTTGCCCGGCAAGCTCCTGCTGGCCTTCATGGGCGTGCTTTTCGTCGTGGCGATCGTCTCCGGCACGGTGCTCTACGCGCCGTTCATGCGCCGCCTGGCATTCGCCACGGTGCGCCATGACAAATCACGGCGCCTGCGCTGGCTCGACCTGCACAACCTGATCGGCGTGGTCACCCTGGCCTGGGCGCTGACCGTGGGGGTTACCGGCGTGATCAGCGCCCTCTCCGACCTGGTGATCGCTGCCTGGCGCAATGACAGCCTGGCCGCCATGGTCGCCCCATACCGCGAGGCGCCACCGCTCACCGAACGCGCCCCCGCCACCCAGTTGCTGGCCATCGCCGAGCAGGCCGCGCCCGGTATGCGCCCGGACTTCATCGCCTTCCCCGGTACGCGCTTTTCCAGCGAGCACCACTACGCGGTCTTCATGAAGGGCGCCACGCACCTGACCTCGCACCTGCTGACCCCGGTGCTGATCGATGCCCGCACACTCGAAGTGACTGCCGTGGGCGAGCGCCCCTGGTACATGGACGCCATGGGCCTGTCGCAGCCACTGCACTTTGGCGACTACGGTGGGCGGCCGATGCAGATTCTCTGGGCGATACTCGATGTGCTGACCATCGTCGTGCTCCTCAGCGGCCTGTACCTGTGGTGGGGCAAGCAGCGCAAAGGCAAGGGAGAACGCCCATGAGCCACCGTTCACAATCCACATGGCGTCTGTTTACCTGGCCGTTGCTGATCGCGCTGCTGGGCGCCGTCGGGCTGTTCGCGGCGCTGCTCGGTGACGGTGCCTGGGACGTGCTGGCCTGGCTCGGGCTCGGCATTCCAGCTCTATTGAGCGCACGGGCCCTGTTCTGGCGCAGTTGAGGTAGCGGGCTACCACCTGACAGGCGCCGGGCATTTTCAGCATGGGCGCCCTTGTCAGAAGGAACAGCCCGCATGCGACCTCTGGAACAACTCGAACGGATCGATCAACAGATCCGTGAACTACTGCAGAAGCTCCCGACACCCCAGACCGACGATGCAGCCACACGCGCTCGCCTGCATGGCGACCTGGCCAGTTTCTGGAGCACACCGGACGGCGAAGGACTGACGCCCCGGCAACACCTGCTGCAGCTGCGTAATGCCCAACTGGTCGCCGAAATCCGGCTGCGCCAGGATGACCAGACCCTGAGCGACGAACAGGCCGCACTGCTGCACACCTGCCTCACCTTCCCCCTGGCTGGCCAGCGCAGGCATTTGCCGTTGGGTCAACGCTCGCAGGTGTACCGCCTACTGCTCCAAGACGTTCACCCCAACTGGCGCAGCTACCTGCCGGGGATGCTGGTGGTCATCGGCGGCACCGAGGAAGGCCGGACCCTCACCGAGCACGCCACGACAGGCACAGTGCTGTTATGCAGCCTGACCCAAGGCATCGAAGCGTTCGACACCCTCGCTGACCTTCATCGGGAGCTGTGTGAAAGACTCGAAGACCCCTTGCAGAGCCAGTCGCTGCTACGCCTCTACGGCGATCCCACTCAAGCCGAGCGTGCCCGCCAGGCACAGCGCCTGCGCTATGACTGGTACGCCGACAGCCTGCTCGAAGCGCAGATCGACTTGCTCATCGACGCCCAGCGTCAACGCTGCAACGACCCGGATCTGTGGCTCGACGCTACCCACGAGCGGCTGAACGCCGCCATGGCGCTGGATCGAGACATCGACAGCCAGGCCTTGGTGCGTACACGTTACTCGCTATTGCTGGAAAAGAACCTGCCCAATTGGCTGCGCAATGCAGGCCACCAAGGGCTCAGTCACATCATGCAAACCATGCAGGAACTGGTGGCAGCAGCCGAGCGGGCGGCGGCCCCTGGTATTCTCGACATCCAAGCGTTCACCCAGAAGCACAGCCTGCTCGCCTGGGCCAAGGCGCGCCTGGGTGAGCGCTTGCGCAGCGACCTGGGCATCGACAGCCCACCCGAACAGATTCAGGTCAGCGTGGTCCGCACGCGGCGAACCGGGGCCATACTGCACCCGTTCGCCACCTCGTCCTACATTGCCTACCACGGCTTGAAGCGGGTGGGCGATGAAATGATCGAAATGGTCAAGGAGACCCAGTCGCTGGACCAACTGGCCCTGCGCAACCTGCCGTGGTTCGATACCGACTACTGGCTGACCGCACAGGTGACGCACCGTCAGGGCAAGGCGCTGCCGCCCGAATTGTCGCCAGTTTATGTAAAGAGCCTGATCAGGGATCTGAACGTCGGTGGCAGTTACAAAGACTTCCTGCAAACCCAGCTGATCACGTCCAGGGCCGGAAAGTGGCGACTGCGCAATCATGCCCTGATCAACCGTGCTCGCCTGCGTGCCGAAGCGGCCAAGGCCCGTTATGCCGGGCACTTCGGCGATGACCCCTTCGAACATGGCTATCAATGGGCGAACGCCGTGATCGATTATCCGCACAACGCTTTGCGCCCGCTGGTGGCAGGTTATGCGATCAAGGTCCGGCAACTGCGCATCCTGGGACACACGCTGCAAGGCGTGCTGTTGATCAACACCACCGCCCAGCGCTCCCCCAGTTGCGTGTTGTACACCCCGGATGCACCGGACCGCAGGGCTTGGCGCCGATTCCACAACACCCGCGAGCTACTGCGCACCCTACGCCAGCAGCCCCGTCTGAGCGACTACGTGGTCGAGCGTTTGCCCCTGCTGCCTGCCGCGCAGGTCAGGCGCCTGTTGAGCAAGGGCAAGCTCAGCACCTCCCTGAAAACGCCCGAGATCGAAGACGACCTGTTCTATGCCTGCTACATGGCCGAAGCCCGCGCCATGCTGGCCGACGCCGCTTCCAACAGCAGGACGACCAGGGAAGTCGACGCGCAGTCGATCCTCGACCTGTCCTGGCGCCTGCTCGACTTCATCAGCCTGCTGCTGCCCAGCCGGGCCTTGCTGGCCCTGTCCGTCGGGCGTATGACCATCGATATCTGGGACGGCGTCAACGCGTTCAAGCAGGATGATGCAGAAGGCGTGCTACGCCATGCCTACAACGCCCTCAGCCATGCCAACGACGCCGCCATCAGCTACGCCGGCTCCGGCTTGCTTCGACGCACCTTGCGCGGCATGCCCAAGCAACCGCCATTACCCTTGCCCAAACGCTTCGAGGTGCAGGTGGATGTCAGCACCTTGCGCTACCGCATCGATGGCATCTACGGCGAAGGGGTGTACGAGCAGATCTCGCCGTTTGGAGGGATGTCGCAGTACTTCGTCAAGGACAAGGACAACCGTCACTACAAGGTCAGCTTCGATGGCCAGCGCTGGCGGGCCATCGACCCCGAGCAGCCGGATGCCTACCTGCAGCAACCGGTGAAGCGCAAGGCCGACGGGCAATGGGTGATCGACTCGCCATTGCTCTGGCATGACGGGCTGCCGGATGTGCAGCAGATGGTGGATGACTGTTACCTGAGCGAGCCGCTCGAGGGTATGGCGCTGGAGCCGGAGAAAGGGCTGCATGAGGCGGATGGGCAGTTGTACCTGCAGTTGCACAAGGGGCAATTGCCGGTGCGTCGGCATCTACTGCCGGATCGTTTGCATCTAGCCATCCCGGCAGCACAGGACGCCGGGGTGGTGCCTTGGGCAGTGTTGCGCTGGGAGGCGCGCACATGGCTGGTTCGCGTGCGCCAGGCCGGGCGCAGCAGTGACTGGTTGCCGCTGCCGGATGCACCAACCCAGTCTGCCTGAAGCGCTGTAGGAGCCGGCTTGCCGGCGATGAGGCCGGAACAGGCAACCCTGAACTGTCTGTTCGGGCCCTATCGCCGGCAAGCCGGCTCCCACAGGGATCGCGTTGAGCTAGTCCAACTTCGGCAGTAAACGGTCAAGGCGTTGATGCAGGGCGCTGCCACTCGGCCAGTTGCGCAGCAACCGGGCGCGGTCCCGGGCATAGGCCGGTGCGAAACTGAGCTGGGTGGCATGCTGGCACATGGCGTCGAGGTCGATCAGCGACCACTGGCCGTCCTGCCAGAACAGGTTGTGGCCCTTGAAGTCACCATGGCTGATGCGTTCGCGGATCAGCTGCTGCATCAGGTGCACCAATGCATCGATCTGCTCCTCCGGCGCATCGCCGTTTTCCACATAGGGCGCGAAGCATGCGGTCAGGTCCGGGCCATCGGCAAATTCGGTGACCAAAAATGCCCGGCTGCGCAGGCCCATGACCCGTTGCTCCAGCACTGCCAGCGGGCGCGGTGTGGCAATGTCCAGAAACTCCAGCCGGTGGCCTTCGATCCATGAATGCCAAGCCCGGCTTGGGCGCCAGAAGCGCTTGAACCAGTGCGCGGTATTTTTGATGTTGTAGCGTTTGAGTACCAGCGTGCGACCGCCCACCTCAATGCGCGCCACGCTGGCGGCACCGCCGGTCTTGTACAAATGCCCCTGGTCGATCAGGGCATCGGCCTGCTCCAGCACCGGCAGCATGGCCTCCACTTCGCCACGGCGAATGGCCCGCAGGCCGGACATGTTGCGCTCGACGCTGAACAACGTGCATTCGCGGCCAGCCTTTTCCAGGTAATCCTTCAGGCGCCAGTTGCGCACCTTGTCCACCTGTTTCTGCAGTGCTTCCATCGGCAAGGCATGCTCGGCGTTGGCCAGCAGGTAGTGCACCAGCAGCTCTTCGATGAACGGTTCCAGGCGCTTGGGCAACTGGGCGAAGAACACGCCGAGGTTTTCCAGCACGCGCGGGCGCGACAACTGCTGGCCAGGCGTTTCGGCCTTGATGCCGGCGCCGTCGATCAGATACAGCTTGCCGCCGTGACGCAACAGGTTGTCCAGGTGCAGGTCTTCCTGCCACAGGCCCTTGGCATGCATCTGTGCCACAGCGGTCAGCGCTTCGCCAAGCACCAGGTGCTGTTCGTCCGCAAGCACCGGCAGGTTTTCCACTGCGGCCCAGGCATCGGCCAGGCTTTCGGCACCGTCGAGGTATTCGAACAGCAACCAGCCGCCCTCGCCTTCCTTCAGGCCGTCGGCCAGCAGTTTCGGCGTGGTCAGGCCTTGTTCGGCCAGCAGCTTCACACCTTCCAGCTCACGCTGGAAGTGCCGCGCGGCACTGCTGCCCACCAGCAGCTTGGCCAGCACCGGGGTGCCACGCCAGACGCCGGCACCGACATAGCGCTGGCCCGGTAACACACGCAGCAGGCTCAACAGCTGCAGCTCGGCGCTACCGGCCGCATCGGCCAGGGTCACCGACAGCGGCAGCGATGGGCTGCGCCCGGTGGCTTTCAATTCAGACAAACGCATCAGCGGGCCTCTTTTTCACGACGGCGTTGCGTCAAGCGTTGCAGCCAGTCATCGACCAGGGCACTGTCGGCTGGCTTGGTCAGGTAGGCGGCCAGCAGTTGGCGCACGTCCGCCTCGCTCCAGGCACGGGCGCGGCGCAGCAGCGGCTCCAGGTCCTTGAGCCGGTCACGTTTGCCGAACAGCAGCGGCCGGGTCTTTTCCAGGTCGATCAGTTGCGCGTCCCAGCCGTCACGGCGTTGACGCAGGAAGATGTGCTTGGGGTAGAAGCAACCGTGCACCTGACCGGCGCTGTGCAGCGTACACGCCAGTTGGCCGGTGGCCTGGAGAATGCCGGCACGCTCGGCCTCGGCCAGTTGCGGCCACCGGCCCAGCAGGCTTTCCAGGTCGCTCCAGTCGTCCAAGGCACGGGTCAGCAGAATCGCCCGATGCTGGCCGTCCTGCTTGCGCTCGCCATAGAACACCGCCTGCAGAGCCGGGATGTGCAGCTTCTGGTAGCGGGTGATATTGCGGAACTCACGGGCGAAGGTCGGCTCGCCGAATGGGCTGTGCAAGGTGCGGGTCAGGTAGTCGCACTGACGCTTGAGGTAGTAGCCCTTGCCTTCGAGCTCCAGGCGGAACACGCTGCTCCAGCCACCACGGCCGGTATTGGGTTCGTCCACAGCGTCGAGCTGCAGCGCCCACAGCGCCTCGAAGTCATTCAGGCCATGGCGCTTGAGCAGCGCCAGATCCGCGCTGGCCAGGTAATCGGTCATTCCCTTCCCTCGAAGAAACTCAGTACCTGGCGAATGCGCCGCTTGTCGCGCGCGTTCAGGCGCTCGCGCCCGCGGTACTGCAGGTAGAAACGCAGGCGCTGGGTCGCCGACAGGTGATATTTGGCTACTTTGTCCAGGCAGGCCAGGTCCTTGATCATTCGGTGGCGCCACATGAAGCCGCGCCAGAAGTCACCGGTCGGGCAGTCGATGAAGAACACCGTGCCGTGATCGTCGACCAGCAGATTGCGCCATTTGAGGTCGTTATGGGCAAAACGATGCTCGTGCATGATCCGGGTATGGCGCGCCAACTGGCGGCTGAGGTGGTCGACCCAGCCGCGGTCGGCCAGCCGTGGGTCGTTACGATCCGCCAGCGCCGACAGGTCTTCGGTGTTCGGCAGCTCGCGGGTGATCATCGCGCCACGGCCAAATGCCAGGCCGTGGCGCTCCATGCCCCAGGCGACCACTTCGGCAGTGGGAATGTCCCACTTGGCGAACTGCTTGAGGTTCTGCCATTCGGCCTTGATGCGCGGCCGCCCCAGGTAGCGGCGCATGTGCTTGCCGGCACCGGTGTAGCGCTTGACGTAATAGTGGACGCCGTCCCGCTCGATACGGATGACCTCGCTGAGCGGGTCGCGTGTCAGGCGCTCGCCCTGCAAGGCGAACACCGCATCGAGACTGCCGAAGTCCGCCGCCAGGTGTTCATAACCCGGCGCCAGGTTCCAACCCGCCATCAGAGTGCATCCCCATAGCGTTGCTTGCGGTCGTAGAGTTTCTGCGCCTTGCGGTCGAGCCAGGCGAGCAGCGCCGCCTCATCGCGGAGGACCTGGCGCAGCGGGCGCTGGAAGTACCCGCGCAGGAAGCGCAGCTTGTCACGCTGGGTCAGGCCGATGTCCAGCGCCGAGAAATACAGCGCAGCCAGATCTTTGTCGCGCCAGCGGCGGCTGATTTTCGCCCGGGTCTGGGCGCGGTGCAGGTCGATGACCGACAGTTTGAAGTCATCCGCCGTCACCGGGCGGTCGGTGTGCAGCAGAAAGTGGCAGATGTAGCAGTCGCGGTGGTTGACCCCGGCGCGGTGCATGCCGCCGGTCATCTTCGCCACTTCGGCAATCAGCGCATGCTTGAGGCGGGGCTCGGGCGGCTGCTTGACCCAGTCGAGGCTGAAATCTTCCAGGCTGATGGTCGGCGCCAGCTCTTCGGTGACGATGAACGAGTGCTGGGTCGCCGGGTTGCTGCCGCGCTCGCCATAGGCAACCGCGGTCATGGTCGGCACACCCACCTCATGCAGGCGCTGGATGGCCTGCCATTCCTGGCCCGCGCCGAGCACCGGCAGCTTGGCAGTGAACAGGTTCTTGAAGATCTCGCCCCAACCGATGCCGCGGTGAATCTTGACGAAGAACCCTTCGCCATCGACCTCGGTGCGCAGCGTGCGGCGTCCTTCCAGCTCGCGGTAGACCTCGCCTTGCAGCGCTTCCACGGCCTCGAAGGCATCACGCCCGGCCCACAGGCGCTTGAAGGGTTCGGCCAGTATCAGCTTCATGCGGTCTCCTGCCCCAGGATCACGTCGGCAGCATGCTGCGGCATGCTGTACAGGTCTGCGGTCTCGGCGAAGGCCAGGCCGTTGCGCGACCAGTCGGCCCGCGCTTGCGGCTCTTCGAGCATGCGTTGCAGGTAGCGGTTGAGTTGCTCCTGCTCGAACGGCTCGTCCAGCACCAGGCCGCTGTCGGCCTCGGCGATGTAATGGGCGTAGCCGCAGACCTTGGACACCAGCACCGGCAAACCGGCCACCAGGGCTTCGAGCAGCACCGTGCCGGTGTTCTCGTTGTAGGCCGGGTGAATCAGCACATCAGCGCCGAGCAGGAAGCGCGGGATATCGCTGCGCCCCTTGAGGAATTGCACCTGATCGCCCAGGCCCAGGGTAGCGCTCTGCAACTGGAAGACCTTGGGATCGTCCTGGCCGATGACCATCAGCTTCGTACGCTTGCGCAGCGCCGATGGGAGTGCGGCCAGCGCCTTGAGGCTGCGGTCCACGCCCTTGGTCTTGAAGCCCGAACCGATCTGCACCAGCAGCAGGTCGTCATCGCCCAGGTTGAACTCCTTGCGGAACTCGGCACGGATCTCGGCGGCATTGGCCGGCGCGCGACGGTCCTGGGAAATGCCCGGCGGCAGCAAGTGGAAACGCTCGACAGGGGTGCCGTAGTGCTTGATGAACAGCGGTTGCTGCACCTCGGAAATCATCAGTACTTCGGTGTGCGCATCCTTGGCGAACACTGCCCGCTCGTACTCGGCAAAGTGCCGGTAGCGGCCCCAGCGCCGATAAAGGCCGCCACGCAGGGTCTGAGCCTTGTCCTCGAAGCAGCCGTCGGCGGCGTAGTACACGTCCAGCCCCGGCATCTTGTTGAAGCCCACCAGCCGGTCGACCGGGCGCTTGGCCAGGTCCGCGGCCATCCAGGCGCTGAGTTTCTCGTTGCGACGGTGGTTGAAAATCGCCTTGACCGGCGCCACCAGCACCTCGAAGCCCGGGGGAATATCACCTTCCCAGATCAACGTGTAGACACGGATCTGGTGGCCCCGCTTCTGGCACTCCAGGGCAATGCGCATGAAATCGCGCTGCAGCCCGCCGAACGGGAAATACTTGTAAAGCACGAAAGCCAGTTGCATCAACGGACATCCTCAGCCAGCAGCAGCGCGCTCAAGCGGCTCGCTACATGCTCGGGATTCAGGCGAGTGAAGCACAGCGGCCACTCGCGTTTCAGATCGAACCGGCGCAGGTCGTCGGCGCTCGGTTTGTAGGTGCACTTTTTCTGCAGGCATGGCGCGCAAGGGAAGTCGCTGGCCTGGTGGACCTGGACGCGGCCATAGGCGCCGGTCAGGCCTGGGTTGGTCGGGCCGAACAGGGAAATGGTCGGCACATCCAGCGCGGCGGCCAGGTGGCCGAGGCCGGTATCCACCGCCACGCAGGCCTTGGCCGCCGCCAGCACTCGGGCGACGCCGGCAAGGTTCAATTTGGGCAGCACCTGGCAGTTATTCAAGCCCTGGGCGATGCGCTCGGCACGCGCCTTCTCCGCCGGGTTGCCCCACGGCAGGCGCACCTGCAGCTTGCGCCGGCCCAGGCGTTCGGCCAGTTCACGCCAATAGGCCTCGGGCCAGTGCTTGGTCGCCCAGGTGGTGCCATGCAGGAACACCACGTAGGGAGCGGCCGGCGGCAGTTGCAGGCGGTCGAGGTCCAGGCCGTAGTTACCGATCCCTTCTGGCAGGTCATAGGCCAGGGCCATGGCGAACAGTTGGCGCACACGTTCCACCGCGTGCTGGCCGACCGCGACCGACAGGCGCCGGTCATAGAAGCGGCTGGCCAGGCCTTCACGGGCCGAGTAACGGTCGAGGCCGGCCACCGGCGCCTTGACGTAGCGGGTCAGCCAGGCCGACTTGACCAGGCCCTGGGCGTCGATCACCAGGTCGTACTTGTGCTCGCGCAGGCGTTGTTTAAAGGCCTTCCACTCGCCGCTCTTGAGGGTCTGCCAGAGGTTCTTGCGCCAACGGCGGATGGCCACCGGGATGACTCGGTCGACCGCCGGATGCCAGCTGGGGATTTCGGCAAAGCCTTCTTCCACCACCCAGTCGAAGCGGATGCCCGGGATCGCGTGCGCGGCATCGGTGAGCGCTGGCAGTGTGTGGATCACATCGCCCAGCGACGAGGTCTTGATGATCAGTACCCGCACTTAGTCGACCTCGGCCACGGTATCGATCAGGTTCGGCCCGCCCAGGCTGTGCAGGGCGGCAATGACTTTGCCAGGCTCCAGCAGGCGCAGGCAATTGTAGTGGCCGAAGCGGCAGGTGCGGTCGAAGCACGGGCTGCATTCGATACCGGTGCGCACGATCTCCACCTGCTCCGCCAGCGGTGGCGTGAAGCCTGGGGACGTCGAACCGTACACGGCCACCAGCGGGCGGTTCAACGCTGCGGCCACATGCATCAGGCCGGAGTCGTTGGAGACCACGGCATTGGCGCAGGACATCAGGTCGATGGCCTCGGCCAGCGAGGTTTCACCCGCCAGGTTGTAGGACTCCTCACGCAAGCCCGGAATCAGCCGGTCACGGATCTGCTCGCCGACAGCGTGGTCGTTTTTCGAGCCGAACAGCCACACCTGCCAGCCCTGGCGAATCATCGCGTCGGCCACCTCGGCGTAGTGCTCCGAAGGCCAGCGCTTGGCCTCGCCGAACTCGGCACCAGGGCACAGTGCCAAGACCGGGCGGTCGAGCTCCAGCCCGAACTTGGCCATGGCCGCTTCGCGGCTCTGGGCTTCGATCTGCAGGCTGGGGCGCGGATAGGGCTGCGGCAGCTCGGCGTTGGGTGCATAGGCCAGGGCCATGAAGCGCTCGATCATCAACGGGTAGCGGGCCTTGTCCAGCTTGCGCACGTCGTTGAGCAGGCCGAAACGCATTTCACCACGCCAGCCGGTGCGCTTGGGGATGCCAGCGAAGAATGGCACCAGTGCCGACTTCAGCGAGTTGGGCAGGAGGATGGCCTGGTCGTACTGGCCGGCCAGGGACTTGCCGATACGCCGGCGCGTGGCCAGCTCCAGCGCGCCGTGACCGAGCGGGAAGCTCAAGGCCTGGCGCACCTCGGGCATGCGCTCAAGGATCGGCCGGCTCCACTCGGGGGCCAGCACATCGATCACGCAGTCGGGGTGCTGCTGTTTCAGGCACTGGAACAGGGTCTGCGCCATCACCATGTCGCCGACCCAGCTGGGGCCAATGATCAGTATTCTCATGCTTAGTCCAGAAACGCTCGGGGAGGCTGCAGGCTGCGTTACAGCCTGGCCTCCCCTCTTTATATTCAGGCTATGTGGCGGACAGTGTACCACCGAGGGTCGGTTGTGCCTGTAATCGCCGGCAGGCCGGCTCCCACAGGCTCCCCGCAGCTTTCAAGCCTTGTGCAATAACTGTGGGAGCCGGCTTGCCGGCGATTGGCCCTCAAGTCAGGCCCAACTCACCCCAGATCCGCCGCACTTCGCGGCGTTCATCGGCAAACAGCGTCGCGTCGATCACCCCAGCCTGCTTCTGCAAGGCCTGGCGGTGTGATGCAGAACGAAACGCCTTGTACACCTCACGCAGCAGGATCGCATCGCTGGCCGGCATCAATTTCGCCTGCTCCAGTTCTTCCAGAATGCGGATGTTATCGGTCCATCGGAGTATGGCCGGATGGTCGTGAGACCAGGCCAAAGCGGCGTATTGCACCATAAATTCGATATCGACGATACCGCCGGCGTCCTGCTTGATATCGAACGCCACGCCAGCGTCGAAAGCGTTGCTGTCAGTGCCCGCAGCCGTGGCCTTGGTGCCCAGGTTGTCACGCATCTTGGCGCGCATCTCGCTGACTTCACTGCGCAGCTTGTCGAGGTCGCGGGGCTGGCCCAGGACCTTCGCGCGCACGCCCTCGAACGCCGTTGCCAGCTGCTTGCAGCCCACCAGCACCCGGGCCCGCACCAGCGCCTGATGTTCCCAGGTCCAGGCATCGTTCTGTTGGTAGCGCTCGAATGCGCCCAGCGAACTGACCAGCAGGCCTGACGCGCCGGAGGGGCGCAGGCGCATGTCGACGTCATAGAGCTGGCCGGAGTTGGTCTGGGTAGTGAGCAGGTGAATGATGCGCTGGCCCAGGCGCGTGTAGAACTGCGCGCTGTCGATCGGCTTGGCGCCGTCGGTTTCGGCTTGCGGATCACCGTCGTGAAGGAATACCAGGTCCAGGTCCGAGCCGTGGCCCAGTTCCAGGCCACCCACCTTGCCGTAGCCGATGATGATGAAGCCCGGGTCGCACAGGCTGCCGTCGCTGCGCTTGGGCTGGCCATGGCGGGCCACGGTCTGGCGCCAGGCCAGGGCCAGCACCTGGTCGAGGATGGCTTCGGCCAGCCAGGTGAGGTAGTCGCTGACCTTCATCAGGCGCAGGTTGCCGCTGATTTCCGAAGCCGCCACGCGCAGGCTGTGGGCCAGCTTGAAGTGGCGCAGCGCCTCCATCTGCTGTTCCAGATCGTCCTCGGGAATGCGCGTCAGCCGTTCGCGCAGCTCGGCCGCCAGCTCCGGCGCCATCGGCGGGCTGAACAGCCGGCCTTCATTGAGCAGTTCGTCGAGCAGCAGCGGGTAACGGGCGATCTGTTCGGCGATCCACGGGCTGGCCGCGCACAGGGTCAGCAGGCGACGTAGCGCACCGGGGTTTTCGGTGAGCAGCACCAAGTAGGCAGAGCGCCGCGCTACAGCTTCGACCAACGGCAGCACCCGCTCCAGCACCAGGTCCGGGTTGTCGTGTTCCACGGCCTGGGCCAGCAGCCGTGGGATGAAAGCGTCCAGGCGCTCGCGGCCGATGCGCTGCATCGAGCGCAGCTGCGGGCTGACACGCAGCCCGGTCAGCCTCCGCAGGGCTTCGGCCGGCTGGGTGAATCCAGCCTCCTGCAACTGCCGGCAGGCAGCCTCTTCGTCCTGCGCCTGCTCCCACAGCGGCGACCACTCGCCGCCCACCACCAGCTCGCCCTCGCCGTCTTCGTCATCCGGGTCGGCGATCACCTGGCGGAAGTGCCAGTCGACCCGGCCACGCCAGTGCATCAGATGCTCATGGAAACTCGCCCAGTCGGCATAACCGAGGATGTAAGCCACCCGCGCACGGTCGAGCTCACTGTCCGGCAGCATCTGCGTCTGGCGGTCGGCAATGGCCTGAATGGCATGCTCGGTGTAGCGCAGGAACTCATACCCCTCGCGCAGTTCGAGCACCACGGCCGTGGGCAGATAGCCCTGGCCCTCCAGGGTTGCCAGCACCTTGAGCAGAGGCCGCTGCTGCAGGCTCAGGTCACGCCCGCCGTGAATCAGCTGGAAGGCCTGGGCAATGAACTCTACCTCGCGGATGCCGCCGGCGCCGAGCTTGATGTTGTCGGCCATGCCCTTGCGCCGCACTTCCTGCTGGATCAGCTGCTTCATGGTGCGCAGCGCCTCGATGGCCGAGAAGTCCAGGTAACGGCGGTAGACGAACGGTCGCAGTATTTCCTGCAGCTGGGCACCCGCGGCCTGGTCGCCGGCCACCACCCGCGCCTTGATCATGGCGTAGCGTTCCCAGTCGCGGCCCTGGTCCTGGTAGTACTGCTCCAGGGCGTTGAAGCTCATCACCAGCGCGCCGGCCGAACCATAGGGGCGCAGGCGCATGTCGACGCGGAACACGAAGCCATCGACGGTCACCGGGTCGAGCGCCTTGATCAGCCTCTGGCCCAGGCGGGTGAAGAAGTCCTGGTTGTCCAGCGACCGCTTGACCCCTTCGGTCTCGCCGCCTTCGGGGAAGGCAAAGATCAGGTCGATATCCGACGAAAGGTTCAGCTCCACCGCGCCCAGCTTGCCCATGCCTAGCACCACCATGTGCTGCGGCTGGCCGCTGCGGTTGCCAATCGGCGTACCGAACTGCTGGCAATGGCGCGGGTACAGCCATTGATATGCTTCGTCGATGGCTGAGTCGGCCAGATCGGACAGGTCGCGGCAAGTCTCGCCGAGTTCGGCCTGGCGGGTGATGTCGCGCCAGATGATGCGCAGTTGCTGGCGGTTGCGTTCGCGGCGCAGGTTGCGCGCCAGTTCGTCTTCGCTTTGTGCTGCCCGGGCTGCTGCGGCGACATGCCCGCGCAGCTCGCCCGGGGCATAGCGGCGGTCCAGTTCGCCACTGGCCAGCAGCGCGAACAGCATGGCCGGCTCGCGCTGGGCCAGGCCGAGCACGAAGTCGCTGGCCGCCGCCACTTGGTCGAACTGCTGGCGATGGGCCGCGCTCCAGGCACTCAGGTCGAGGTCAGGATGGCTGGCCAGCGCATCGAGCAGAAACTGCTGATTGCGCGCGACCAGCGGTTGCAGGGTGGCAGGCAGTTCGAGCGGCAAAGGCAGGCGCATGGTCTATCCTTGATCGGCGTGAAAGAGAGGGGTAAATGCGGCCACGGGGAGGCTGGACCACGGTTGGACTGTCGTACAAAAGTTGGAAATAGCTGAAAAAAACGAATCATTGGCAGTAAACATCAAGAATCACCCGTTCGCGACACAACGCCAACCAACATGAACGTTTTTCCTCACAAGCCAAGGTGCGACCAAACGTCGCATTTGTGTAGTTTTACTACTACCCCGACCGTGCAAAAGCATGAAATACGAAAGCAAATGTAGTAAAACTACACGCCGCCGGTGCACACTCCGGTAATCCAAGAATTCACGACGTCTGCCCATAAGGCCAGTCGCAAACTCAGGCCCCCGATTCTGGTGGCCTTTCCGCCCTGGAGCAAGCCATGCAAGACCTCGATCCAATCGAAACCCAGGAATGGCTGGATGCCCTGGAGTCGGTCCTCGACAAAGAAGGCGAAGACCGCGCTCATTACCTGATGACCCGCATGGGCGAGCTGGCCACCCGTAGTGGCTCCCAGCTGCCATACGCAATCACCACGCCATACCGCAACACCATCCCCGTCACCCACGAAGCACGCATGCCTGGCGACCTGTTCATGGAACGCCGCATTCGCTCGATGGTGCGTTGGAACGCGCTGGCCATGGTGATGCGCACCAACCTGAAGGACTCGGACCTGGGCGGCCACATCTCCAGCTTCGCCTCCAGTGCCACCCTGTACGACATCGGCTTCAACTACTTCTTCCAGGCCCCGACCGAAGAACACGGCGGCGACCTGATCTTCTTCCAGGGCCACGCTTCGCCAGGCGTCTACGCCCGCGCCTTCATGGAAGGCCGCATCAACGAAGACCAGATGAACAACTTCCGTCAGGAAGTGGACGGCAAAGGCCTGTCTTCGTACCCGCACCCATGGCTGATGCCTGACTTCTGGCAGTTCCCGACCGTTTCCATGGGTCTGGGCCCAATCCAGGCTATCTACCAGGCACGCTTCATGAAGTACCTGGAAGCCCGTGGCTTCATCCCGGCCGGCAAGCAGAAGGTCTGGTGCTTCATGGGTGACGGCGAGTGCGACGAGCCGGAATCCCTGGGCGCGATCGCCCTGGCTGGCCGCGAGAAGCTGGACAACCTGATCTTCGTCATCAACTGCAACCTGCAGCGCCTCGACGGCCCGGTTCGCGGCAACGGCAAGATCATCCAGGAACTCGAAGGCGTGTTCCGTGGCGGTGGCTGGAACGTCAACAAGGTCGTCTGGGGCCGCTTCTGGGATCCACTGTTCGCCAAGGACACCAACGGTGCCCTGCAGCGCCGCATGGACGAAGTCATCGACGGCGAGTACCAGAACTACAAGGCCAAAGACGGCGCCTACGTGCGTGAGCACTTCTTCAACACCCCAGAGCTCAAGGCCATGGTCGAAGACCTGTCCGACGACGAGATCTGGAAGCTCAACCGTGGCGGCCACGACCCGTACAAGGTCTATGCGGCCTACCACCAGGCGGTCAACCACAAAGAGCAGCCGACCGTCATCCTGGCCAAGACCATCAAGGGTTACGGTACCGGTGCCGGCGAAGCCAAGAACACCGCGCACAACACCAAGAAGGTCGACGTCGACAGCCTGCGTCACTTCCGTGACCGCTTCGACATCCCGGTCAAGGATGCCGAGCTCGAGAACCTGCCGTTCTTCAAACCAGAAGAAGGCTCTGCCGAAGCCAAGTACCTGGCCGAGCGTCGCGCCGCACTGGGTGGTTTCGTGCCTCAGCGCCGTGCCCAGAGCTTCAGCGTGCCGACCCCGCCACTGGAAACCCTGAAGGCGATCCTGGACGGCTCGGGCGACCGCGAAATCTCCACCACCATGGCCTTCGTGCGGATTCTCGCGCAGCTGGTCAAGGACAAGGAAATCGGCCAGCGCATCGTTCCGATCATCCCGGACGAGGCCCGTACCTTCGGTATGGAAGGCATGTTCCGCCAGTTGGGCATCTACTCGTCGGTCGGCCAGCTCTACGAGCCAGTCGATAAAGACCAGGTGATGTTCTACCGCGAAGACAAGAAGGGCCAGATCCTCGAGGAAGGCATCAACGAAGCCGGCGCCATGTCGTCGTTCATCGCTGCCGGTACCTCGTACAGCTGCCACAACCAGCCGATGCTGCCGTTCTACATCTTCTACTCGATGTTCGGCTTCCAGCGTATCGGCGACCTGGCCTGGGCCGCTGGTGACAGCCGTACCCGTGGCTTCCTGATCGGCGGTACCGCCGGCCGTACCACCCTCAACGGTGAAGGCCTGCAGCACGAAGACGGCCACAGCCACATGATGGCGGGTACCATCCCGAACTGCCGCACCTATGATCCGACCTACGGCTACGAGCTGGCGGTGATCATCCAGGACGGCATGAAGAAGATGACCGAAGAGCAACAGGACATCTTCTACTACATCACCGTGATGAATGAGTCCTACCAGCAGCCAGCCATGCCGGCCGGTGTCGAGGAAGGCATCATCAAGGGCATGTACCTGCTCGAAGAAGACACCCGCGAAGCCGCGCACCACGTACAGCTGATGGGCTCCGGCACCATACTGCGCGAAGTTCGCGAAGCGGCGAAGATCCTGCGTGAAGAGTTCAACGTCGGTGCCGACGTGTGGAGCGTCACCAGCTTCAACGAACTGCGCCGCGACGGCCTGGCCGTGGAACGTGCCAACCGCCTGAAGCCTGGCCAGAAGCCACAGCAGACCTACGTCGAGCAGTGCCTGGCCGGCCGTAAAGGCCCAGTGGTTGCTTCTACCGACTACATGAAGCTGTTCGCCGAGCAGATTCGTCAGTGGGTTCCGAGCAAAGAGTTCAAAGTCCTGGGTACCGACGGTTACGGTCGCAGCGACAGCCGCAAGAAGCTGCGTCACTTCTTCGAAGTCGACCGCCACTTCGTGGTGCTGGCTGCCCTGGAAGCCTTGGCCGACCGTGGCGAGATCGAACCGAAGGTGGTGGCAGACGCTATCGTCAAGTTCGGCATCGATCCGGACAAGCGCAACCCACTGGACTGCTGAGGAGTATTTTTAAGTGAGCGAACTCATTCGCGTACCTGACATCGGCAGCGGTGAAGGTGAAATCATCGAGCTGTTCGTCAAGGTCGGTGATCGTATCGAGGCCGACCAGAGCCTGCTGACCTTGGAGTCCGACAAGGCCTCCATGGAGATCCCGGCGCCCAAGGCCGGTGTCATCAAGGAACTGAAGGTCAAGCTGGGCGACCGCCTGAAAGAAGGCGACGAACTGCTGGTGCTGGAAGCCGAGGGCGCCGCTGCGGCGCCCGAGGCTCCGGCCGCGGCCCCTGCTGCTGCACCGGCTGCCGCTGAAAAGCCGGCCGCCGAAGCAGCCCCTGCGCCTGCTGCTGCTCCGGCTGCCGCCAGCGTCCAGGACATCCACGTGCCGGACATCGGCTCGTCGGGCAAGGCCAAGATCATCGAAGTGCTGGTCAAGGTCGGCGACACCGTCGAAGCCGACCAGTCGCTGATCACCCTGGAGTCCGACAAGGCTTCCATGGAGATCCCGTCGCCTGCTGCTGGCGTGGTCGAAGAGGTGCTGTGCAAGCTGGAAGATGAAGTTGGCACTGGCGACCTGATCTTCAAGCTGAAAGTGGCTGGCGCCGCTCCGGCTGCCGCACCGGCTCCGGCCGCTGCCGCACCTGCCAAGGCTGAAGCGGCTCCTGCTCCAGCTGCTGCACCTGCCGCTGCCGCCCCGGCTGCTGCCCCTGCTCCGGTAGCCACCGCACCGGCCGCCGGCAGCAACGCCAAGGTTCACGCAGGCCCAGCGGTTCGCCAGCTGGCCCGTGAATTCGGCGTCGAGTTGGGCGCGGTCACCGCGACTGGCCCGCACGGCCGTATCCTGAAGGAAGACGTGCAGGTCTACGTCAAGTCGGTCATGCAGAAGGCCAAGGAAGCACCGGCTGCCGGCGCGACCGGCGGCGCCGGCATCCCGCCGATCCCGGCCGTGGACTTCAGCAAGTTCGGTGAAGTTGAAGAAGTGGCCCTGACCCGCCTGATGCAGGTCGGTGCCGCCAACCTGCACCGCAGCTGGCTGAACGTGCCGCACGTGACCCAGTTCGACTCCGCCGACATCACCGAGCTGGAAGCCTTCCGCGTTGCGCAGAAGGCCGTGGCCGAGAAGGCTGGCGTCAAGCTGACCGTGCTGCCACTGTTGCTCAAGGCCTGCGCCTTCCTGCTCAAGGAACTGCCGGACTTCAACAGCTCGCTGGCGCCAAGCGGCAAGGCCATCATCCGCAAGAAGTACGTGCACATTGGCTTCGCCGTGGACACTCCGGACGGCCTGCTGGTCCCTGTGATCAAGAACGTCGACCAGAAGAGCCTGCTGCAACTGGCTGCCGAAGCCGCTGCACTGGCCGAGAAGGCGCGCACCAAAAAGCTGTCGGCCGACGACATGCAGGGCGCCTGCTTCACCATCTCCAGCCTCGGCCACATTGGCGGCACCGGCTTCACGCCGATCGTCAACGCGCCTGAGGTGGCGATCCTCGGTGTGTCCAAGGCAACCATGCAGCCGGTCTGGGATGGCAAGGCCTTCCAGCCGAAGCTGATGCTGCCGCTGTCGCTGTCCTACGATCACCGTGTGATCAACGGCGCTGCCGCCGCGCGCTTCACCAAGCGCCTGGGCGACGTACTTGGCGATATCCGCACCATGCTGCTGTAACACGCAGCCGGCCTGCCTTCCTTCGGGGAGGCAGGTACCTTTTTCGAGCTGCCACGCTCGTACCTCAACCCCGTCAATTGGCGGGGCTTTTTTTTGCTCGCCGCGTCATCTTTGGTGCCGGTCAGATCGAGCGCCGCCCGCGCGGCGCATCGCGGATAAATCCGCTCCTACATTTGTTGCTACGTACCTATGTCTGATAGGCCATGGTTGCCTGCCTTGTTGGTACGACGCGATTTCTCGGCTGGCGCTAAAAAGCGGACAACCATGGCCTTACAGACCGTGGCACGTTGCAACAAACGTAGGAGCGGATTTATCCGCGATGCGCCGCGCGGGCGGCGCTCGATCTCATCGGCGACAAACACCCCAAGGCGACACATGGCCCTAAGGATTCCCGCCCCGCCGCCGAAAACATATACATGACACCTCACATGGCCGCTTGCCAGCCTTGGGGACATGATGCAACCTTGCCAGATGCGCCGCCGTCCAGGCCGCGTCTCCCTCTTCAAGCGAGTCTTCGATGAAAAGCCAACCCGATGCCGCTAGCCGTGTGGCGGCCGAGGTCGTCACGCAGCTTCCCGTGCCCTCGCGGCTCGGCATGCTGCGTTTCGAAAGGCTCAACGAAGCCACCTGGGCAATGCTTTACCTCGACCCGGCCTGCGAGCGCCAGTTCGGCCTGCCGGCGTCCGATCTGTGCGCGCTGATCGACGCACCGTATGCCAGCCTCATGGAGCCCGAAGCGCGTTACCGCCTGCACGACGAGATCCAGCTTCAGCTCAACCAACGCAGCTTCTATCGGGTGCGCTACACCCTGCATGCTCAGTCGCGCTCACTACGCATACTGGAAGCCGGCGAAGCCTTCAGGCAACACAACCGCCAGCTCCTGCGCGGGTTCCTCACGGTGCTGGATGATGAAGACGACGAGCTGGATGCCACCGATCTCGAATCGCGCAACAACCGCCTCGAACTGGCCCTGCAACTCAACCAGCGCGCCCAGCAGGAGCAGCTCGAACACCTGGAGCGCGTGCGTGGCCAGCAGGACCTGATCCTGCGCCTGGCTCGCCAGCGCTACAGCGCCGAGAATTCGCTGCTGGAAGCCGCACAACTGATCACCCGCAGCGCCTGTGAAATCTACAAGGTCGACAGCGCCAGCATCTGGCACCTGGAAGACCAGCGCCTGGAGCCGATCAGCGCCTGGCTGCGCAACGAGCAGGTGCATCGCCTGCCCGAGGCGATCGATGCCAGCCGCTTCCCCGACTACCTGGATGCCCTGCACGCCAGCCGCGCCATCGATGCACACAACGCCAACCACGACCCGCGCACCCGTGAGCTGGCCGAGAGCCTGTTCGCCGACAACAACGCCATGCTAGATGCCAGTATCCGCGTCGATGGCCAGGTGGTCGGCGTGCTGTGCCTGGAGCAGACCGGCCAGCCACGGGCCTGGCAATCGGATGAAATCGCCTTTGCCGGCGAGCTGGCTGACCAGTTCGCCCAGGTCATCACCAACCACAACCGGCGCACCGCCGCCAGCGCCCTGCACCTGTTCCAGCGCGCCGTGGAACAGAGCGCCAGCGCCTTCTTGCTGGTGAACCGCGATGGCGTGGTGGAGTACGTCAACCCTAGCTTCACGGCGATCACCCAGTACAGCACCGAAGAAGTCCAGGGCCACCACTTGGCCGAGCTGCCGGCGCTGGAGAACCTCAGCGAACTGCTGTTCGACTCACCGTCGAGCCTGGCCATGGGCAATAGCTGGCAGGGCGAGTTCAAAAGCCGGCGCAAGAACCTCGAACCGTACTGGGGCCAGTTGTCGATCTCCAAGGTCTACGGCGACAACCGCGAGCTGACCCACTACATCGGCATCTACGAAGATGTCACCCAGACCAAGCTGGCCCAGCAGCGCATCGAGCGCCTGGCCTACACCGACAACCTGACCAATCTGGGCAACCGCCCGTCGTTCATCCGCAGCCTCGACGAGCGTTTCGCCCGCGATGGCGAAAGCCCGACCTGCCTGCTGCTGGTGGACATCGACAACTTCAAGCGGATCAACGACAGCCTTGGCCACCAGACCGGCGACAAGCTGCTGATCAGCCTGGCCCGGCGCCTGCGCAACAGCCTCAGCGCCGGTGGTGTGCTGGCCCGCTTCGCCAGTAACGAGTTCGCCGTGCTGCTCGACGACACCAGCCTCGAAGACGGCCAGGGCGTTGCCCTGCAACTGCTGCGCACGCTCGACAAGCCGATGTTCGTCGACAACCAGCTGATCAACGTGACCGCCTCGGTGGGCCTGGCCTGCGCGCCGCTGCATGGCAGCGATCCGACCACCCTGATGAAGAACGCCGGCCTCGCCCTGCACAAGGCCAAGGCCAACGGCAAGCACCAGGTGCAGGTGTTCACCGAAGTGCTCAATGCCGAAGCCAGCTACAAGCTGTTCGTCGAGAACAACCTGCGCCGCGCCCTCACCCAGAACGAGCTGGAGGTGTTCTACCAGCCCAAGCTGTGCCTGCGCAGCGGCCGCCTGCTGGGCCTGGAGGCGCTGCTGCGCTGGAACCACCCCGAACGCGGCATGATCCGCCCCGACCAGTTCATCAGCGTGGCCGAAGAAACCGGCCTGATCATCCCCATCGGCAAGTGGGTGGTGCGCCAGTCGTGCCGCATGAGCCAGCAGCTGCGCGAGGCTGGCATGGGCAACCTGCACGTGGCCATCAACCTTTCGCCCAAGCAGTTCTCCGACCCCGACCTGGTGGCATCGATCGGCTCGATCCTCAAGGAAGAAGCCCTGCCCCCGCACCTGCTGGAGCTTGAACTCACCGAAGGCCTGCTGCTGGAGGCCACCGAAGACACCCATCGCCAGCTCGACGAACTCAAGGCCCTAGGGCTGACCCTGGCCATGGACGATTTCGGCACCGGTTACTCGTCGCTGAGCTACCTGAAGAAGTTTCCGATCGACATCATCAAGATCGACCGCAGCTTCATCAACGAAATCCCCGACAACCAGGACGACATGGAGATCACCTCGGCGGTGGTGGCCATGGCGCACAACCTCAAGCTGAAGGTGGTGGCCGAAGGCATCGAGACGCCGGAGCAGCTAGCGTTCCTGCGTCGTCACCGCTGCGACGTGGGCCAGGGCTACCTGTTCGACCGGCCGATTCCGGGGCGTGAGCTGGCGGAAAAACTCAAGCGCTATCCGCGCGGTCCAATGGACTGACAGCTGCGTTATCCTCGGGCACTATAGAGTCCATTCGGGCCTCATCGCCGGCAAGCCGGCTCCCACGGGCACCCCACAACGCTCAAGCCCTGTGGTGCACCTGTGGGAGCTGGCTTGCCAGCGATGGGTCCAACACCTATCCAACTGACATACAGAGGAACGGCCATGGTCCTGCGTTCGGAAATCCTGGTGAACAAAAACGTCATGCCAACCGCCGAGCAAGCCCTGCCCGGCCGCGAAACCCCGATGACCCTGCCCGAGTTCCACTACGTGTTCGAAGGCACCCCCCTGCTTGGCCCGTTCTTCGAAGGCAGCATCGACTTCGCGATCTTCGGCCTGGGCTGCTTCTGGGGCGCCGAGCGCCGCTTCTGGCAGCGTGAAGGCGTGGTGAGCACCGTTGTCGGCTACGCTGGCGGTTTCACCCCGAACCCTACCTACGAAGAGGTCTGCTCGGGCCTGACCGGCCACACCGAAGTGGTGCTGGTCGTGTTCGACAAGGACCGCGTCAGCTACCGCGAACTGCTGGCGATGTTCTGGGAGCTGCACAACCCGACCCAAGGTATGCGCCAGGGCAACGACGTCGGCACCCAGTACCGCTCCGCCATCTTCTGCACTTCGCCGCAGCAGCTCGAAGAAGCCAAGGCCAGCCGCGATGCCTTCCAGGCCGAACTGACCAAGGCTGGCTACGGTGAAATCACCACCGAGATCGACCAGGCGCCGACCGTGTACTTCGCCGAGGCCTATCACCAGCAGTACCTGGCCAAGAACCCGGATGGCTACTGCGGCATCGGTGGCACCGGCGTTTGCCTGCCTCCCAGCCTGCAAGGCAACTGAACCATGAGCACGATGACCCTGTTCCACTCGCCGTTGTCGCCGTTCGTGCGCAAGGTCATGGTGGTATTGCACGAAACTGGTCAGCTGGGCCGCGTCACCCTGCAACCGGTGAACATCAGCCCGGTAAGCGGCGACGAGCAACTCAACCAAGGCAACCCGATCGGCAAGATTCCAGCCCTGCGCCTGGAAGACGGCACTGTGCTGCACGACAGCCGGGTGATCTGCGAATACCTGGACCTGCAGCATGTGGGCAACCCCCTGCTGCCCCGCGAGGGCTCGGCGCGCTGGCGGCGCATGACGCTGGCGTCGCAGGCGGATGCGATCATGGATGCGGCGGTATCGTCGCGCTATGAAAGCTTCCTGCGGCCTGAGGGCAAGCGCTGGGAGGGCTGGCTGGAGGCGCAGGGCGAGAAGATCCGCCGTAGCCTGGCCAACCTGGAGCAGGAGCATTTGGCCGAGCTGATTTCGGGCTTTGACCTGGCTGCGATCGGGGTGGCATGTGCGTTGGGGTATCTGGATCTGCGCCAGCCGCAGTTCGGCTGGCGTGAGCGCCAACCTGGTTTGGCGGCGTGGTATGCCGAGGTATGCAAGCGGCCGTCGATGGTCGCTACAGCACCTGTCGCCTGACCCACCGTCATCGCCGGCAAGCTGGCTCCCACAGGCACCCCACAGCGGTCAGAACTATGGGGTATCTGTGGGAGCCGGCTTGCCGGCGATGAGGCCGGTATAGGACAAATCGATCAGCAGTCTGGCTTGTCTGCCGTAAACCGCTTGGCCGGGTTCACCGCCGCCTTGAACTCACGCAAAGCCTTGGCCCCCACCAGCAACGGATAGTTGAAGTGGCTGCGGTCCACCAGGTTCACCTCCACGGTGCGCTTCACGTCCCCCAGGCACAGTTCCAAATCGACCACCGGCCGCTTGGAGATTTCCGGTGCATCGCCTTCGTCCTCTTCCTCGGCGCGGCCCTTGATCTTGCTGATGCGCGAAACCTTGTGCTCATACACCTTGCCGTTCGACTCCTTGGTCGCCAGGCGGAACCGCACCCATTCCTCGCCATCGCGAGTGAACAGCTCGATATCCTTGGCCGACAGCGATGCGGTGTAGGCACCGGTATCCATCTTGGCCTTCAGTGTTTCGCCAAGCTCAGGCAAGGCAATGTTCTCGTAACGACCATAGATCGTCGGCTCGGCGGCCATGACCGGCAACGCCAGCAGCGATAACAGGGCAAGCAGAGATTTCACAGGGCAGGCTTCCTTGAAAGAGATCAGTGCTTAGACTGCACTGACAGGATAGGTTCGCTGCTACAAGGTTAAACAACATAATGTGAAACATTTGTCCCTGCCGCTGGGCATTGGACATTTGGCGTATGGCACGGCGCTGCTTATCATTGCCGACCGTTCATATCCCACAACAAGAGTCTCGTTATGCGTCGCCTGCTGACCGGCATCCTCACGACCACCCTGCTGCTGCTCAACACCGTCGTGTTGATCTGCCCGCTGCTGGTCTTCGCCCTGCTCAAATTGGTGCTGCCGGGCCGTGGGCGTGACTATGCCTCGTGGGCGGTGATGTGGGTTGCCGAAACCTGGTCGGAGATCGACAAGGCCATCTTTGCCCTGTGCATCCCGACCCAATGGGACATCCGCGGTGTCGAGAACCTGCGCAAGGACACTTCGTACCTGGCCGTCAGCAACCACCAGACCTGGGTCGACATCCCGGCGCTGATCGAAAGCCTCAACCGCCGCACGCCGTTCTTCAAGTTCTTCCTCAAGAAGGAGCTGATCTGGGTGCCGTTGCTGGGCCTGGCCTGGTGGGGGCTGGACTACCCCTTCATGAAGCGCTACAGCAAGGCGTTTCTGGAGAAGCACCCCGAGCTCAAGGGCAAGGATCTGGAAATCACCAAGGCTGCCTGCGAGCTGTTCAAGCGCCAGCCGGTGACGGTGGTCAACTACCTCGAAGGCACCCGCTTCACCGAGGCCAAGCACCGGGAACAGCAGTCGCCTTATCGCTACCTGCTCAAACCCAAGGCTGGCGGGGTGGCGTTCGTGCTGGCGGCGCTGGGTGAGCAGTTGGATGCGCTGCTGGACGTGACCATCGTGTATCCCGGCAACCAGGCGCCGGGCTTCTGGGCGCTGCTCAATGGCAGTATCAGTCGGGTGATTATCGACATTCGCGTGCGCGAGCTGGACCCTGCGTTGTGGGCGGGGGATTACGAGAATGATCCGGTGTTCCGCCAGACCGTGCAGGCCTGGGTGAACCAGTTGTGGGCGGAGAAGGACCAGCGGATCGAGCAGTTGCGCTCGGAGATGCGTTGACCTGATCGGGCCCTGTCGCCGGCAAGCCGGCTCCCACAGGCACACCACCGTTCTCAAGGCCTGTGGCGTACCTGTGGGAGCCGGCTTGCCGGCGATAGGGCCATCGAACCCACACCATGATCCCGATTAAAACCCTGGCTAATAATTACCATTAGGAATTCTTCTTTGTCACACCCCACCTAAGTGGATAAAAATCGACCAAAGCACAACTACAAAAAATGCCTGGATCGATCAATGGCCAACCAACCCAGCTCCGCCCCCGCCCAGCTTCGCCGCGTCCTCGGCCTCCCCGCCCTGGTGTTCTTCGGCCTGGTCTACATGGTCCCGCTGACCATCTTCACCACTTACGGCATCGTCACCGAACTCACCGGTGGCCGCACCGCTGGTGCCTACATCGTCACCCTGGTGGCCATGCTGTTCACCGCCGCTTCCTACAGCTTCATGGTCAAGCGCTTCCCGGTCGCGGGCTCGGCGTATTCCTACACCAACATGGCCTTCGGCCAGAACGTGGGTTTCCTGGCGGGCTGGTCGCTGTTGCTCGACTACCTGTTCCTGCCGATGATCAATTACCTGCTGATCGGCCTGTTCCTCAACATCGCCTTCCCTGCGGTGCCGGCCTGGGCTTTCGTGCTTGCCTCCATCGCCCTGGTGACCGTGCTAAACGTGGTCGGCATCAACTCTGTGGCCAAAACCAGCAACCTGATCGTCGGCGCGCAAATCGTGTTCATCGGTGTGTTCGTGGCGCTGTCTTGGCAAACCCTGGGCAACGGCCAGCCACTCGACCTGCTGGCGCCGCTGCGCGGTGACGGTAGCGCGCCTGGGTTCGGCCCACTGATGGCCGGTGCGGCGGTACTGTGTCTGTCGTTCCTAGGTTTCGACGCGGTATCCACCCTGGCCGAAGAAAGCCGTGACGCCCGCCGCGACGTGCCACGAGCGATCATCCTCACCACCCTGTTCGCCGGCCTGCTGTTCACCATGCTGGCCTATGCGAGCCAGCTGGTGCTGCCGGGCAGCACGTTCGCCAACGCCGATGCCGCCGCCAACGAGGTGATGCTCAAGGCGGGCGGGCAGTTCCTGGCTAACTTCTTCACC
Source organism: Pseudomonas sp. KU43P (assembly GCF_033095865.1). Taxonomy (NCBI): domain Bacteria; kingdom Pseudomonadati; phylum Pseudomonadota; class Gammaproteobacteria; order Pseudomonadales; family Pseudomonadaceae; genus Pseudomonas; species Pseudomonas sp. KU43P. Next base: position 5,493,122 of record NZ_AP019365.1, read on the forward strand.
GCCGCCTATGTGGCCGGCAGCCTCGGCTCGGCGCTGGCCTCCCAGGCCGCGGTGTCGCGCATTCTCTACACCATGGGCCGCGACCGGGTGCTCCCGCAGCGCACCTTCGGCCACCTGTCGCCACGCCTGGGCACCCCGGTGTTCGCCATCCTGCTGGTATCGGCGTTTTCACTGTTGGCGCTGGTGATCGACCTGTCCACCCTCGCCTCGCTGATCAGCTTTGGCGCGCTGGTGGCGTTCTCGGCGGTGAACCTGGCGGTGGTGAAGACGCATTTGATGAACGACAGCGCCCAGCGCAACCTCAAAGGCCTGCTGTGCTATGGCGCGGTGCCGCTGGTGGGGTTGAGCCTGACCCTGTGGCTGTGGACCAGCCTGTCGGCGCTGACCTTGGTGATTGGCTTGTCCTGGTTCGCCCTGGGGCTTGCCTACCTGGCCGTACTGACTGCTGGCTTCCGTCGCCGGGTCGGCCTGGTGGACTTCGCCGAAACCGCCTGATGTGCGCTGGCTGCACCGGCCTCATCGCCGGCAAGCCGGCTCCCACAGGAACAAGTTCTGCAGAGTACTTGTGGGAGCCGGCTTGCCGGCAATGGGGTCACCTCAGACCGAAGGCTGAGCCAACGGCGCGGGAGTGGTCCACAAGCTCCCCAGATTCTGCAACAACGACCCGGCAATTCCCTGCTGCCCCAGGTACTGCAGGATAAGCGGGGCAAACTGCCCGATCATCCCGGTATCCATCCCCAGCGCCTTGAACGCATTGTCCAGGTCGTTGCGGTTCTCGACGTCGTTGCCCAGCGCATTGCTCAGCGCCGACTGGCTTTCGCTGTTCTTGCCCAGCAAATCCCCCAGCCCACTCAGACCACCCAGCGCATTGGCACCCGACAGCAGGTCCAGGCCAGGCACGGCCTTGGTCAGCTGGCCGTAGTCATCGCTGCTAAGGTTATTGCGTGCCAGCCCCAGCATGGCCCCCGCCCCGCCCACGGCCTGCTCCGGGGTGATCTTCAATTCGCTACCCAGGGTATTGAGCAGATTGGCCTGCGCCTCGGGCGCCTGCACCTGGCCCTGTTGCTTCTGGGTCTGCATGGCCGACACGGCATTGGCGGCGTCGCTGAGGTTGAAGGCGAACACCGGGCTTGCGGCCAGGGTCATCAGGGTTGCCAGGGTGAATGCTTTCATCGGGAGGAACCTCGTGGGCCGGGATGGCCAGGGAAACGAGGCATTCGACTCGTGCTTCGAGGGTTTGTTCCGGGCCGACCATCGGCCTGCTTGTCGCGCACAGATGGCACAACGCCCCCGACGGGGGCGTTGAATTTTTCAGATCAGGCAGCACCCCACATCTTGTGCGGGTCGATGACGAATTTCTTCGGCACGCCTGCATCGAACTCGCCATAGCCTTCCGGCGCCTGGTCCAGGTTGATGACCTGGACGCCGACCACTTCGGCAATGTTGATACGGTCCCACATGATCGCCTGCATCAATTGGCGGTTGTATTTCATGGTCGGGGTCTGGCCGGTGTGGAAGCTGTGCGACTTCGCCCAACCCAGGCCAAAACGGATGCTCAGCGCGCCGATCTTGGCGGCGGCATCCACCGCGCCCGGGTCTTCGGTCACGTACAGCCCCGGGATACCGATGCTGCCGGCAACGCGGGTCACCTGCATCAGCGAGTTCAGCACGGTGGCCGGCGCTTCATGCTTGGCACCCTCGTGACCGTGGCCACGGGCCTCGAAGCCCACGGCGTCGACGGCGCAATCCACTTCCGGCTCACCGAGGATGTCGATGATCTGCTCGTGCAGCGGGGTGTCCTTGGACAGGTCGACCACTTCGAAACCCTGGGACTTGGCGTGGGCCAGCCGGGCCGGGTTGAGGTCGCCGACGATCACGCAGGCTGCGCCCAGCAGGCGCGCCGAGGCAGCAGCGGCCAGGCCGACCGGGCCGGCTCCGGCCACGTAAACGGTACTGCCTGGGCCAACGCCGGCCGTCACGGCGCCGTGGTAACCGGTGGGCAGGATGTCGGACAGGCAGGTCAGGTCACGGATCTTCTCCATGGCCTTGTCGCGATCCGGCAGTTTCAGCAGGTTGAAGTCGGCGTAGGGCACCAGCACGTACTCGGCCTGGCCGCCGGTCCAGTCGCCCATGTCGACATAACCGTAGGCGCCGCCGGCGCGGGCCGGGTTGACGGTGAGGCAGACACCGGTGTGCATCTCTTTGCACGAGCGGCAGCGGCCGCAGGCAACGTTGAAGGGTACAGACACCAGGTCACCGATTTTCAGGCGTTCGACATCACGCCCCATCTCGACGATCTCACCGGTGATTTCGTGGCCCAGGACCAGGCCGACCTGGGCAGTGGTGCGGCCGCGGACCATGTGCTGGTCGGAGCCGCAGATGTTGGTGGAGACCACCTTGAGGATAACGCCGTGTTCGATCTTCTTGCCGCGCGGGTCCTGCATTTTCGGGTAGTCGATCTTCTGCACCTCGACCTTGCCGGCGCCGAGATACACCACTCCACGATTGCCAGACATGCTCTTACCTCGCTTGATTTGTATTTATGCAGCGTTGGTTGAAGCGCCGCCATCCGTGGGCGGCATGTGGTACTGGGATGCAGGGAATTGTGGGCCGGATGGGGGAAGTCGCACTGACTGGAAGCGACAGGGAGATGCCTTTTTACGGCAGGTCAGAAATGGTGGGGCCAATCGCCGGCAAGCCGGCTCCCACAGGGGATCGGTGTGATCCTCGTGGGAGCCGGCTTGCCGACGATGAGGCCCGAACGGCCTCTACAGAACGACTGTCCGATTGGCGTTGAGGAACACCCGCCGCTCGATGTGATACCCCACCGCCCGCGCCAGAGTCAGGCACTCGATATCGCGCCCCTTGGCAATCAGGTCTTCGGGGTAATGGCTGTGGTCCACCACCTCGACGCCCTGGGCAATGATCGGCCCTTCGTCCAGGTCGTTGTTGATGTAGTGCGCCGTGGCGCCGACCATCTTCACGCCCTTGTTGTACGCCTGGTGATAAGGCTTGGCGCCTTTGAACCCCGGCAGCAACGAGTGGTGGATGTTGATCGCCCAGCCATCCAGGCGTCGGCACAACTCGGGCGACAGTACCTGCATGTAACGGGCAAGGATCACCAGCTCGGCGCCCGTCTCTTCAATCACCTGGAGCACCTTGCGCTCTTGCCCGGCCTTGTCGTTAGGGTCGAGTGCAAAGTGGTAGTAAGGGATCTTGTGCCAATGCGCCAGGGGTTCGAGGTCGGGGTGGTTGGACACCACCGCGACCACGTCCATGCCCAGCTGGCCGATGCGCTGGCGATACAGCAGGTCGTTCAGGCAATGGTCGGCCTTGGACACCATGATCACCACCTTGGGACGGTGATTGGGTGCAGTCAGCTCGAAGGCCATGCCGAACGCTTCGCTACGCTCGGCGAGGCCGGCGCGGAAACCGGCCTCGTCGAAATCGTCCGGCTGACGGAATTCGACGCGAATGAAGAAGCGCCCCGACTGCCGGTCATCGAAGGAGTGGTGCTCGGTGACGTAGCAGCGCTGCTCGAAGAGGTAACGCGTCACCACGTCGACGGTGCCGAGCATGCTCGGGCAGTCGGCGGTGAGAATCCAGGTATCCGGTGCCCGACTCATGTAGTGCTCTCCTTAAGCTTCGATGCTAAGGCCGTACTCGGCCGAAGCGTCCTGCAACCAAAGCCACCAGTAGTCGGCGAAGCTGCGGCGAATCACCAGCTCCCAGGTATCTTCGGCGGTGCGGCGAATCACCAGTTGCGACTTGGCGAACACGGTGCCGACAGCCTTGCCCACCGGGAAGTTGTTCGGGTGAACATCATAGCTGGTGGACTTCATCAGCACTTCGCGCACGTTCGGGCCGCGCAGCTCCAGCAGGCTTTGCCCGCCGCTGACGTTGACCACCTGGATGTGCCGGCCTTCGAGGGCTGCACGCAGTTTCTGCTCGACGGCGAACTCCTGGCCGCCAGGGACTATCAGCAGCCACTCATCCGGGCCCATCCACTGCAGCGACATCTCGGCGTTGGCGACCACGGTCAGGGCCACCGGCAGTTCCAGGCCCAGGGCCTTGTGCACGCCGGCGGCGAATTCCGGGTCATGGCCATCGCCGCGCAGGGTCAGGTGGCCGAGGAACTTCTTCTCGCGCAGGGTCACACCTGCGTTCTTGCGGCCTTTGCCGATCAGGCTGGCCAGGTCGGCATGATGCAGCGGCGACTGGGCCTTGGCCTCGGCGCCGGGGTTTTGCTGGAAGACGTTGATAGCGCTCATTTCTTACCTGCCTTGAATTCTTGGTCGTCGAAGCGATGCAGACATCTGTCTTGTGGGGCCTTTGCCGGCCTCATCGCTGGCAAGCCAGCTCACACGGGTACAGCATCAGCCTTCAGATCTGCATCGATCCTGTGGGAGCCGGCTTGCCGGCGATGGGGCCAGCAGGCTCACCACAGGGCCCGGAGTCAAACGTTCTGCCGCTCACCCTTCGGATCGAAGAACACCGAAGAAACGATCTCTGCCTCGATCACACTGCCATCGGCCTGCGGCGAATACACCCGCTCGCCCATGCGCTTGAGGCCGCCCTTGACCACACCCATGGCGAACGAATAGCCCAGGGAGTTGGCCGCGTAGCTGGAGGTGACGTGGCCGACCATGTCCATCGGGATCGGCTGTTTCGGGTCGAACACCAGCTGGGCGCCTTCCGGCAGCCACTTGGTCGGGTCGACAGGCTTGAGGCCCACCAGCTGCTTGCGGTTTTCGCGCACGCAGTCCTCGCGGTTCATGCCACGCAGGCCGATCCACGAGAACGGCTTGTTGCGGCCCACGCACCAGCTCATGTTGAGATCGTCCGGAGTCATCGAGCCGTCGGTGTCCTGGCCGACGATGATGAAGCCCTTCTCGGCACGCAGTACGTGCATGGTTTCGGTACCGTATGGAGTCAGGTTGTACTTCTTGCCTGCCTCGATGACCTTTTCCAGCACGCCCATGGCGTAGTTGGCCTGCACGTTCACTTCGTACGACAGCTCACCGGTGAACGAAATACGGAATACACGGGTCGGCACGCCGGCGACAGTGCCTTCCTTCCAGGTCATGAACGGGAAGGCGTCCTTGTCCAGGTCGATGTCGTCGGTCAGCTCGCTGAGCAGCTTGCGGCTGTTGGGGCCGGACAGGGTCAGGGTGGCCCAGTGGTCGGTGACCGAGGTGAAGTACACCTTCATCTCCGGCCATTCGGTCTGGTGGTACAGCTCCAGCCACTGCAGCACGCGGGCGGCGCCACCGGTGGTGGTGGTCATGTAGAAGTGGTTGTCGCCGACGCAAGCGGTCACGCCGTCGTCGAAGACCATGCCGTCTTCCTTGCACATCAGGCCGTAGCGGGCCTTGCCCACGTCGAGCTTGGTCCAGGCATTGGAGTACACGCGGTTGAGGAACTCGCGGGCGTCCGGGCCCTGGATGTCGATCTTGCCCAGGGTCGAGGCGTCCAGCAGGCCCACGCTGTCGCGCACGGCCTTGCATTCGCGAGCCACGGCGCTGTGGATATCTTCACCGGCCTTGGGGAAGTACCACGGGCGCTTCCACTGGCCGACGTCTTCGAACTCGGCACCGTTCTTGACATGCCAGGCATGCAGGGCGGTGAAGCGCACCGGCTCGAACAGGTGGCCGCAGTGGCGGCCGGCAACGGCGCCGAAGGTCACCGGGGTGTAGTTCGGGCGGAACATGGTGGTGCCCATTTCCGGGATGGTGATGCCGATCGAACGCGCGGCAATCGCCAGACCGTTGATGTTGCCCAGCTTGCCCTGGTCGGTACCGAAGCCCAGCGCGGTGTAGCGCTTGACGTGCTCGACCGACTCGAAGCCTTCGCGGGTGGCCAGCTCAATGCCGGCCGCGGTCACGTCGTTCTGCTGGTCGACGAACTGCTTCGGCCCCTTGCTGCCTTTGTCGTGCGGCACCTGGAACAGCGCCACGGTGGCCTCTTCCTTGCGTGCGACGGTTTTCGGCAGGGCGCTGACAGTGGCTTTGAAGCCGGCCTCGGTGGCTGCGCGAACGCCGCCTTCGAAACCATCGGCGATCACATCGCCCAAGGCGTATACGCCGTTGATGCCGCCCACGCACTCACGCTTCTGCGGTGCATCGCCCGGCACGAAGCCGAGGATGTCGTCACGCCAGACCGGGCGACCGCCCAGGTGCGATGCCAGGTGAACGATCGGGCTGTAGCCGCCAGAGGTGGCGATCAGGTCGCACTCGAGGGTTTCGCCAGGGCTGGTGACCTTGTGCGCCTGCACATCGATGGCGGCCACGCGAGCGCCGGTGACGTGCTTGCTGCCCTTGGCCTCGACCACGGCACTGGAGGTGAGGATGCGGATGCCCTTGGCACGTGCTTCCTCGACCAGCGAACCCCGCGGGTTGTGGCGGGCGTCGGCGATGGCGACCACTTGCAGGCCAGCATCGTGCCAGTCCAGCGCAGCGCGGTAAGCATGGTCGTTGTTGGTCGACAGCACCAGCTTGCGGCCTGGAGCCACGCCATAGCGGCGCACGTAGGTAGAAACAGCACCGGCCAGCATGTTGCCCGGCACGTCGTTGTTGCCGTAGACCAGCGGGCGCTCGTGGGCGCCGGCAGCCAGAACCACACGCTTGGCGCGGACACGGTGCACGCGGTGGCGCACCTGGCCGATCGGTGCGCGGTCGCCGAGGTGGTCGGTCAGGCGCTCGTGGATGGTCAGGAAATTGTGGTCGTGGTAGCCGTTGACCGTGGCGCGTGGCAGCAGGGTCACTTCCGGCAGGCTTTGCAGTTCCTTGACGACAGCGTTCACCCATTCGGCGGCAGGCTTGCCGTCGAGGGTTTCACGGCTGTCGAGCAGGCTACCGCCGAACTCTTCCTGCTCGTCTGCCAGGATCACCCTGGCACCGCTGCGCGCAGCAGCCAGCGCGGCAGCCAGGCCAGCAGGGCCGGCGCCGACGATCAGCACATCGCAGTGCTGGTTCATGTAGTCGTAGCTGTCCGGGTCGTTCTGCAGCGGCGCACGGCCCAGGCCGGCTGCCTTGCGGATGTACTTCTCGTACGTCATCCAGAACGATTTCGGGTACATGAAGGTTTTGTAGTAGAAGCCCGGCGGCATCATGCTGCCGCCGACCTTGCCAAGGATGCCCATGACGTCATTGTTGACGTTCGGCCAGCCGTTGGTGCTGGTGGCGACCAGGCCTGCGTACAGGGCCTGCTGGGTGGCGCGCACGTTGGGGATCTGGGTGGCTTCGCTGGAGCCGATCTGCAGGATGGCGTTCGGCTCTTCGGTACCGGCGGCGATGATGCCGCGTGGACGCGAGTACTTGAAGCTGCGCCCGACGATGTCGACGCCGTTGGCCAGCAGCGCGGCGGCCAGGGTGTCACCGGCATAACCCTGGTAGGTCTTGCCGTTGAAGGTGAAGTTCAGGACCTTGCTGCGGTCGATGCGGCCGCCGCTGGCGAGGCGATAGGTCTGGCTCATACTTTTTCCCCTTGGCCTTTGACGGTCGACGGTGCAGCGTTCTGCTTGCCGGCGGCGGTCACTTGCGGCTTCTCGCCAATCTTGTAGGTTTCCAGAATCTCGTAGGTCACGGTGTCGCGGGTGACGTTGAAGTATTGACGGCAGCCGGCAACGTGGTCCCACAGTTCATGGTGAATACCGCGCGGGTTGTCGCGGAAGAACATGTAGGTGCCCCACTCTTCGTCGGAGCAGGCGTTAGGGTCCAGCGGGCGGGCGATGTGCGCCTGGCCAGAGGCGTGGAACTCTTCTTCGGAGCGCAGCTCGCCGCAGTGGGGACAGAAAATATGCAACATGACGGTGGCTCCGGTTAGTGGGCGACAGCGGCGGCGCCGTGTTCGTCGATCAGTGCGCCGTTGTAGAAGCGGTCGATGGAGAAAGGCGCAGCCAGCGGGTGCATTTCGCCCTTGGCCAGGCTCGCCGCGAAGACGTTGCCCGAGCCGGGAGTGGCTTTGAAGCCGCCAGTACCCCAGCCGCAGTTGAAGAACATGTTCTTGACCGGGGTCTTGGAGATGATCGGGCACGCGTCCGGGGTGGTGTCGACGATGCCGCCCCACTGACGGTTCATGCGCACGCGCGAGAGGTTCGGGAACATCTCGACGATGGCCTGCAGGGTGTGCTCGATCACCGGGTACGAACCGCGCTGGCCGTAACCGACCCAGCCGTCGATACCGGCACCGATCACCAGGTCGCCCTTGTCGGACTGGCTGATGTAGCCGTGCACGGCGTTGGACATGATCACGCTGTCGATGATCGGCTTGATCGGCTCGGATACCAGTGCTTGCAGCGGGTGCGATTCCAGCGGCAGGCGGAAGCCGGCCAGTTTGGCCATGTGCCCGGAGTTACCGGCGGTGACCACCCCGACGCGCTTGGCGCCGATGAAGCCCTTGTTGGTTTCCACACCGATGACCGCGCCGTTTTCCTTGCGGAAACCGATCACTTCGGTCTGCTGGATCAGGTCCACGCCCAGGGCGTCGGCGGCACGGGCATAACCCCAGGCCACGGCGTCGTGACGGGCGACACCCCCACGGCGCTGAACGGTCGCGCCGAGGATCGGGTAGCGGGTGTTCTTCGAGCAGTCCAGGTACGGGATTTCGGCCGCGACCTGGGCGGTATTGAGCAGCTCGCCATCGACGCCGTTGAGGCGGTTGGCAGAGACCCGGCGCTCGGAATCACGGATGTCCTGCAAGGTGTGGCACAGGTTGTAGACGCCGCGCTGGGAGAACATCACGTTGTAGTTGATGTCCTGGGACAGGCCTTCCCACAGCTTCATGGCGTGCTCGTACAGCTGCGCCGACTCATCCCACAAGTAGTTGGAACGCACGATGGTGGTGTTACGGGCGGTGTTGCCGCCGCCCAGGTAACCCTTCTCGATCACCGCCACGTTGGTGATGCCGTGTTCCTTGGCCAGGTAGTAGGCCGTGGCCAGGCCATGGCCGCCACCGCCGACGATGACCACGTCGTAGACCTTCTTGGGGGTCGGCGTGCGCCACATGCGCTGCCAGTTCTCGTGGTGGCTGAGGGAGTGTTTGAAGAGGCCGAAGCCCGAGTAGCGTTGCATGGTCGTTTACTCCACTCAGCGGTAAACAGGGAAGTCGGCGCACAGGGCAGCGACGTTCTTCGCCACATCGGCTTCGACGTCGGCGTCACCCAGGTTGTCGAGGACGTCGCAGATCCAGCCGGCCAGGGCTACACATTGCGCGACCTTGAAGCCGCGGGTGGTGACCGCCGGGGTACCGATGCGCAGGCCCGAGGTGACGAACGGCGACTGCGGGTCGTTCGGCACGGCGTTCTTGTTGACGGTGATGTGCGCGCGGCCCAGGGCGGCGTCGGCGTCTTTACCGGTGAGGCCCTGGCGGATCAGGCTGACCAGGAACAGGTGGTTGTCGGTACCGCCGGACACCACATCGTAGCCACGGTCGATGAACACTTCAGCCATGGCCTGGGCGTTTTCGATCACTTGTTTCTGGTAGCTCTTGAACTCAGGCTCCAGCGCTTCCTTGAAGCACACGGCCTTGGCGGCGATCACGTGCATCAGCGGGCCGCCCTGGGCGCCGGGGAACACGGCGGCGTTGAGCTTCTTCTCGATCTCTTCGTTCGACTTGGCCAGGATCAGGCCACCACGCGGGCCACGCAGGGTTTTGTGGGTGGTGGTGGTGACCACGTCGGCGAACGGAATCGGGTTCGGGTACAGGCCAGCGGCGACCAGGCCGGCGACGTGGGCCATGTCGACGAACAGCAGCGCCCCGACCTTGTCGGCGATGGCGCGGAAGCGCGGGAAGTCGAGGGTCTTGGAGTAGGCGGAGAAGCCGGCGACGATCATCTTCGGCTTGTGCTCGACGGCCAGGCGCTCGACTTCGTCGTAGTCGATCAGGCCGGTGTTGGTGTCGATGCCGTATTGCACCGCGTTGTATAGCTTGCCCGAGGACGACACCTTGGCGCCGTGGGTGAGGTGGCCGCCGTGGGCCAGGCTCATGCCCAGGATGGTGTCGCCAGCTTGCAGCAGGGCCAGGTAGACCGCGCCGTTGGCCGAGGAGCCGGAGTGCGGCTGGACGTTGGCGTAGTCAGCACCGAACAGCTGCTTGGCGCGCTCGATGGCCAGCGCCTCGACCTTGTCGACGTGCTCGCAGCCGCCGTAGTAGCGCTTGCCTGGGTAACCTTCGGCGTACTTGTTGGTCAGGCCGCTGCCCTGGGCTTGCATCACGCGCTTGCTGGTGTAGTTCTCCGAGGCGATCAGCTCGATGTGATCTTCCTGGCGCTGTTCTTCGGCATTCATCGCCGCCAGCAGTGCGTCGTCGTAACCCTGGATCTGGTCTTGCTTGCTGAACATCTTGTTTCTCCCGGCAGCGATCGGTTCTTGTCTTTAAGGCACTGTGGCCCTTTGTGGCGATGGTATGACTGGCGGGGGTGGGTCAGATGCCTGCGCACGCCTTGCAATGGCGCGTTTACGACATTGGCTTTTGGGTTGTTCGTCCTGGCCCGATCGCCGGCAAGCCGGCTCCCACAAGGAAATCACTGCCTTCGAGTGCAGCGCGGTACCTGTGGGAGCCGGCTTGCCGGCGATAGGGCCAGTGAAGTTGCTTGTATAGGCAACCGTTTCAGCAATGGTTTAGAGTGCGCTTCTGCGTCGTTCACAGGACCGTGCCATGACAGACAAGAGCCAGCAATTCGCCAGCGACAACTATTCCGGTATCTGCCCCGAAGCCTGGGCGGCGATGGAGAAGGCCAACCACGGCCACGACCGCGCCTACGGCGACGACCAGTGGACCGAGCGCGCCTCGGAGTACTTTCGCAAGCTGTTCGAAACCGACTGCGAAGTGTTCTTCGCCTTCAACGGCACTGCCGCCAACTCCCTGGCCCTGGCCTCGCTGTGCCAGAGCTACCACAGTGTGATCTGCTCCGAGACTGCCCACGTCGAGACCGACGAATGCGGTGCTCCGGAGTTCTTCTCCAACGGTTCCAAGTTACTGACCGCGCCCAGCGTCAACGGCAAGCTGACGCCCGAATCGATCCGTGAAGTGGCGCTCAAGCGCCAGGACATCCACTACCCCAAGCCGCGTGTGGTGACCATCACCCAGGCCACCGAAGTGGGCACCGTGTACCGCCCCGACGAGCTCAAGGCGATCAGCGCCACCTGCAAAGAGCTGGGCCTGAACCTGCACATGGACGGCGCGCGCTTCAGCAACGCCTGCTCGTTCCTCGGCTGCAGCCCGGCCGAGCTGACCTGGAAGGCCGGCGTCGATGTGCTGTGTTTTGGCGGCACCAAGAACGGCATGGCGGTCGGCGAGGCGATCCTGTTCTTCAATCGCGACCTGGCCGATGACTTCGACTACCGCTGCAAGCAGGCCGGGCAACTGGCGTCGAAGATGCGCTTCCTTTCTGCGCCCTGGGTAGGGCTGCTGGAAGATGGCGCCTGGTTGCGCCATGGCGCGCATGCCAACCGCTGTGCGCAGTTGCTGGCATCGTTGGTGAGTGATTTGCCGGGAGTGGAGCTGATGTTCCCGGTGGAGGCCAACGGGGTGTTCCTGCAGATGCCGGAACAAGCACTGGAGGCGCTGCGCGGCAAGGGGTGGAGGTTCTATACCTTTATCGGCAGCGGTGGGGCGCGGTTCATGTGTTCGTGGGATACCGAGGAAGCGCGGGTGCGCGAGCTGGCGGCGGATATCCGCGCCATCATCGGCGCCTGACAGATCGCAATCGCCGGCAAGCCGGCTCCCACAGGTACTCCACTGTTCTCAAGGGCAGTGAAGTAACCTGTGGGAGCCGGCTTGCCGGCGATAGGCCCACCACCCAGCTAAAGCCTGAACCCCCCCATCTGCCGCGCCAGGTCATCCGCCAAGCCACGCAACGCCTGGCACTCTTCCCGACACCCTTGCACCTCCGCTGCCGTCTCCCGCGCCAGATCGGAGATCCCCTGCACCGTGCGATTGATCTCCTCGGTCACTGCCGACTGCTCCTCGGTCGCCGTCGCCACCTGATGGTTCATGTCGCTGATGTGCTCAACCTGGTCGGTGATCGCCCCCAGCGACGTGCCGGTCCGCTGGCTGAACGCCACGCCACTGCCTGTGGCCTGCTGGCCCGCCTGCATCGACGTCACCGCCGAGCCCGCCCCCTGCTTGAGCCGCTGAATCATCTGCTGTACCTCATCGGTAGACAGCTGCGTGCGCCGGGCCAGGGTGCGCACTTCATCGGCCACCACGGCAAAGCCTCGCCCCATCTCCCCTGCCCGCGCGGCCTCGATGGCGGCATTGAGTGCCAGCAAATTGGTCTGCTCGGAAATACTGCGAATCACCGCAAGCACTTCGTCGATCGAGGCTACTTCATCGGCCAGCTGGCTTACCGCATCCGCGGCCTTGCCAATGTCGCCGGACATGCCTTCGATGCCTTGGATCGACCGCTGCACCACCTCTCGCGCCTGCGAGGCTTCATCGCGCGCCGCTTGCGAGGCCTGTGCAGCATCGCCGGCATTGCGCGCAATTTCCTGCACGGTCAGGCCCATCTCATGCACGGCAGTGGCGACCATCTCGGTCATTTCCTGCTGCCGCCCGGAGCGCTCGGCAGTGTTGTCCACCACCTGGGTTACCTGCTCCACGGCAACATGCAGGCGCTCGGTGGTACGCAGCACTTCGCCGATCAGGCCACGCTGGCTGTCGAGGAAACGATTGAAGCCTCGGGCCAGGTCGCCCAGTTCGTCCTGGCGTGAGTCGTCCAGGCGTTGGCTCAAGTCACCACCGCCGCTGCCAATCTGCACCAAGGCTGCCGTGACCTGGCGGATTGGTTTGACCAGCCCACGCGCCAGTAGCACTACCAGCAGCAGCGAGAGCAGCGCGACGCCACCGCCAATCAGGGTGGTGAGCCACACCGCCTGACGCATCTGTGCGTAGATTTCCGCCTCAGGCACTTCGGCGACCAAGGTCCAGTTCAGGTCGCGCAAGGGCAACCCCAGGGCCAGGTAGGCTTCGCCATCACGCTGGAAGCGGCTGCTGCGAAGGCCCGCTTCGCCACTGAGCAGCGCCTTGGCTGCAGGCGCATCGAGCTGTTCAACCAGTTGCCGCTTGCCGCTGAAGGCTGCGTCCGGGTGAACCTGGATCAAGCCGTCGTTGCGCACCAGGTACACCTTGCCGTGCTCGCCAAAGCTGAAGTCATGGATCAACTTCGACAGCTCACTCATGCGCAGGCCCATGCCCGCCACGCCCACCAGCTTGCCGTCCTTTTCAACGCGGTAGTCGATGAATAGCGCCAGCTCGCCCGTTGAGCCGTCGATGTCGATGTTGATCAGGCGCTTGGCGCCGCTGTCGATGTAGCCGTAAAACCAGCTGTCTTTGGGGTTGTCGCGGCTGAGGGTGCGATCAAGGCCTTTCTCGTTGTAGTAGTGGCCAGTATCGGTGGCGGCGAACATCGTGGTGAAGGCCTGGTTGCGCTGCCGGGCAGCCTCCAGGTACTCGATGAAGCGAGGGCGCTCGGCAGGGTCTTCGCCTGCAGCCAACCAGTCGCGCAGCAGGGTATTGCCGGCAATGTCGGCGGCAGCCACCAGCGGCTGGCCGAGCATGCGTTCGATATCGTTGCGGATGGCTTCGACGCTGGCCGGCAGCGCTGTGTCGAGCAGATAACGTTCGGTCAGGCGGTTTAGCGCCACCGTGAAGATCACCACCACCACCAGGATGCTCGCCAGCAGGGCAGCGCCCATGCTCGCGATCAACTGCCACTGGATACTCTTACGCCAGATACGCATGCCCCGCTCCCCGTTAATTATTGTTTTACGGGAAGTGTATACACTTGAGTATGCAGTTATGCCAGTGACCTGGAACAACAGATCAACCTTGCAGGAAAGGATTTATCCGCGAAGCGGCATTGAATTCACCACCGCATCGCGGATGAATCCGTTCCTACTGTTCGGCGATGGTCCGAACGATAGCGTCCACCGTGGCGTCGATCTGCGCCTGGGTCCGCTCGAGAGTCTGCTGGTGTTCCTTCTGCAGTTCGACCTGCTTGGAACACAAGTTGAGGGCGGCCAGTACCAGCAGCTTGTCGCCGATCAGGGTCGGGTACTGACGCTTGGTTTCGGCCAGGGCGGTGTTGAGCATCTGCACCGCCTGCGCCAGGGTTTCCTCCTGGCCTTCAGGCGCCTTGATCGAATAGTCGCTGCCGAGGATCGACACGACATTGATCGGCTGCTGTTGCAGTCTCATGCGCCGACGACACCGGCACTGGCGCGGTCAACGAGCGCCTGGATACGCGCGGCGGTAGCGCCGTGCTTCTCTTCCTGCTCCATCAGCGACAGCTGCAGGGTCTCGTTCTCTTCTTTGGCCTGGGCCAGTTCCTGGCCGAGGGTGGTGTTCTGCTCGGTGAGTTGAGCGTTTTTCTGCATCAGGTCGCTGACCAGTTGCTCGAGTTGATTCAGGGATGCTTCCAGCATGGGGATATCTCGGGTTGTTGCAAAGGGCGCACACGATAAAGAAAAGTGTCAGCCCTCGCCATTAAATATCGGATTCATAAGGCTTATGCCTGCCAGATTGACAGAGTAAGGGGCCCCTTGTTCCGACCTGGGTCAACCGCCGGTCAGGTAAATAGATAGCTGGCTCACAATTTTCTTTGGTCGTACTCAAGACTGAACGGTCACGACCGATAGCCCAGGTACGTCTTATTTCGTCGCATGGACTGCGCCCTCTTTCCTTGCCTGGACTCTTCCCCCATGTCTCTACGTAACATGAATATCGCGCCGCGCGCCTTGCTCGGGTTCGCCCTTATTGGGCTGCTGATGCTCGGCCTCGGTATCTTCTCGCTGATGCAGATGGGCAACATCCGCCAGGCCGGCGTGGCCATCGAGCAGATCAGCGTCCCCAGCATCAAGACCCTGGACGAGCTGACCGCGCTGAACCTGCGCATGCGCACCCTCTCCTACCGCCTGCTGCTCAACCGCGAGCCTGAGGTGCAGCGCGATACCCTCAACCTGCTGGACCAGCGCAACGCCCAGATCGACCGTGCCCGCCAGGCCTACCTACCGATGATCGGCGCCGCCGACGAACAAGCGGCCTTCGACCAGTACACCCAGCTGCTCACTCAGTATCGCCAACTGGAAGCGCGCATGCGCAGCCTGAGCCAGGCCAACCGCACCGACGAGCTGCGTGACTTGCTCAACCGCGACCTGCTGGCCAATTCCGAGCAGATCAACAAGGTCATGGACACCCTGGTGAAGATCAACACCGATCAGACCCGCGCAACCAACGAGATCGCCTCCAGCCAATACGCTGCAGCGTTTGCCCTGGTGATCGGCCTGCTGATCGCCGCCACCCTGCTGACCTTCCTCTGCGCCTTCCTGCTCACCCGCAGCATCGTCAAGCCGATCGACGAAGCGCTCAAGGCCGCCGAACAGGTCGCCGACGGTGACCTCACCCATATCATCCGCGCCGAAGGCACCGACGAAGCGGCCCGCCTGCTGCGCGCCATGGCCCGCATGCAGGACAAACTGCGCGACACCCTGCAACTGATCGCCGGCTCCGCCACCCAGCTGGCCTCGGCTGCCGAAGAGCTGAACTGCGTTACCGACGTCAGCGCCCGCGGCCTGCAGCAGCAGAACAACGAGATCGAACAGGCCGCCACGGCGGTCACCGAAATGACCAGCGCCGTGGAAGAAGTGGCGCGCAATGCCGTGAGCACCTCCGAAGCTTCGAGTGAAGCCAGCCGCTCGGCAGGCGATGGCCGTGACCTGGTGCTGGAGACCGTGGGTGCCATCGAGCGCATGAGCGGTGACGTGCAAGCCACCGCCAAGCTGATCACGCACCTGGCCGAGCAGTCGCGCGACATTGGCAAGGTGCTCGATGTGATCCGTGGCCTGGCCGACCAGACCAACCTGCTGGCGCTCAACGCCGCCATCGAGGCTGCGCGTGCCGGTGAAGCGGGCCGTGGTTTTGCCGTGGTGGCGGATGAAGTACGTGCGTTGGCCCATCGCACCCAGCAGTCGACCAGCGAAATCGAGCGGATGATCGGCAGCATCCAGGGCGGTACCGAACAGGCCGTGGATTCGATGCGCACCAGCACCGAGCGGGCCGAGTCGACCTTGAACATCGCCCGTGGCGCCGGGTTGGCGCTGGACAGCATTGCCGGCGCGGTGGCGCAGATCAACGAGCGCAACCTGGTGATTGCCAGTGCGGCGGAAGAACAGGCCCAGGTGGCGCGCGAGGTTGACCGCAACCTGGTGAACATCAACGACCTGTCGGTGCAGAGTGCGACCGGGGCGCATCAGACCAGTGCGGCGAGCGCGGAGCTTTCGCGGTTGGCAGTGGACTTGAATGGCCTGGTGGCCCGCTTCCGTACCTAAGTGCAACAGGGCCGCTTTGCGGCCCAATCGCCGGCAAGCCGGCTCTCACAAGGGGTGGCAGCGCTGCTGTCACTGTGGGAGCCGGCTTGCCGGCGATTGGGCTGCAACGCAGCCCCCGCAATCTCGAAATCAGTAATCGATCCGCACATCCCCCTTCGGCACACTACAGCACGACAGGATGTACCCCTCGGCTTCATCCTCCTCGGTAATCCCGCCGTTGTGCTCCATCTCCACCTCGCCGCCCAGCTTGAGCACCTTGCACGTACCGCAAATGCCCATGCCGCACGCTTTCGGGATCATCAGCCCAACTTTCGCCGCCGCCGCATGCACGGTCTCGCCCGGGGCGATGCGGATGCTCTTCTCGCTGCCGATGAACTCCACCAGGTTGAGGTCCGAAGCGTCCACCTCCGGCGCATCAGCTGCCTGTTCAGCATGCTCGACAGCGTCGGCCTTGGCTTCCGCCGGCGTCGCGCCGAACGACTCCTCGTGGTAGTTCTTCATGTCGAAACCGACTGCTTCGAGCATGCGCTTGACCGCCGTCATGTACGGCGTCGGGCCGCAGCAGAACACCGTGCGTTCCATGTAGTCGGGCGCAATCAGCTCCATCAGCCGCTGGTTGAGGTAACCGCGGTAGCCCGCCCAGGGTTCGCCCAAGCCGTGCTTCTCGCAAATGATGTGCAGGCTGAAGTTGGGGATGCGCGAAGCCATCTGCTCCAGCTCGCGGTGGTAGATGATGTCTTTCGGCGAACGGGCGCTGTGCACGAAGACCATGTCGACATTGGCATTGGTGTCGTAGAACCAGCGCGCCATGGACATTACCGGGGTGATACCGACGCCACCCGAGAGGTACAGCACCTTGCCCGCCGGGAAGTCGATGGCGTTGAACAGCCCCACCGGGCCGTGCACCGGCAGCTCGGCGCCTTCGTGCATGGTGTCGTGCAGGAAGTTGGACACCAGCCCACCCGGCACGCGCTTGACGGTGATCGAGAAGCTGTAGGGCACCGATGGCGAGCTGGAAATGGTGTACGAGCGCATCACCGGCTTGCCTTCGATCTCCAGCTCCAGGGTGACGAACTGCCCTGGCTTGAAGAAGAACATGATCGGCTGGTCGGCCATGAAGCAGAAGGTGCGCACGTCCCAGGTCTCCTGGATGACCTTGACGCAGCGCACGATGTGGCGGCCGTTGGCCCAGGTCTGGGTGCTGACCGGATTGAGGAATGTATCGGACATGTTCTTCTCCAGCGGCCGACAATTGGCCTTTTTATGGCTGGGATAATGCGCAAGCTGAACGCGACGTACATTCCTGCCTGCGACATCGGCGTGCTTATCGCGACCAGCCCCGTGCTACAAGGGCTGGCGCGTCGTAATTCAAATCGGCCATGTCGCCCATGGATACGGTTCGCGCCGCCTTCGGACGCACACTCCACGGCAAAAGAACCTGCTGTTTTCTGACAGCCAACCTTGCGGCACCACAACAACGATTAGCCACCTTTTGCCGGCCGCTCACGGCCCCGAGGAATACACGATGGACGTCACCGCAACCCTGAGCCTGGGCGATCCACTGGAACCTGCACGCAAGGCCACCGCCGAGATGTTGCAGACCCGCGAGCGCACCTACTCGCTGCCCCAGCCTTTCTACACCGACGAGCGTCTGTTCCAGATCGACATGCAGGAGATCTTCCAGAAGGAATGGCTGATCGCCGGCATGACCTGCGAGATCCCGGCAAAGGGCAACTACATCACCCTGCAGATCGGCAAGAACCCGATCCTTGTGGTGCGTGGCACCGAAGGCAAAGTACACGCCTTCCATAACGTCTGCCGCCACCGCGGTTCGCGCCTGTGCGTCAGCGACAAGGGCAAGGTGGCCAAGCTGGTCTGCCACTACCACCAGTGGACCTATGAACTGGACGGCCGTCTGCTGTTTGCGGGCACCGAAATGGGCGCCGACTTCGACATGAAGGAATACGGCCTGAAGCCGGTGAACGTAAAGGTTGCTGGTGGCTACATCTTCATCAGCCTGTCGGAAAACCCACCTGCCATCGACGAGTTCCTGGCCACCCTGGACCACTACATGGAACCGTACGACATGGAGAACACCAAGGTGGCGGTGCAGACCACCTTGATGGAAAAGGCCAACTGGAAGCTGGTGCTGGAAAACAACCGCGAGTGCTACCACTGCAGCGGTTCGCACCCGGAACTGCTGCAGACCCTGCTGGAGTGGGACGACACCAACGACCCGCGCGCCAGCCAGGAATTCAAGGACCACGTGGCCGCCTCCGCTGCCGCCTGGGAAGCCGAGAAGATCCCGTACCTGCACAAGAGCCACGGCCTGCGTAACCGCATCGTGCGCATGCCGCTGCTCAAGGGCACCGTGTCGATGACCATGGACGGCAAGCAGGCCTGCCAAAAGCTGATGGGCCGCATCAAGAACCCGGACCTGGGCTCGATGCGCATCCTGCACCTGCCACACTCGTGGAACCACTGCATGGGCGACCACATGATCGTCTTCACCGTGTGGCCGATCAGCGCGCAGGAAACCATGGTCACGACCAAGTGGCTGGTGCACAAGGATGCGGTCGAAGGCGTCGACTACGACCCGGAGCGCATGCGCAAGGTGTGGGATGCCACCAACGACCAGGACCGTCGCCTGGCCGAAGAGAACCAGCGCGGGATCAACTCCACCGCCTATCAGCCTGGTCCGTACTCGAAGACCTATGAGTTCGGCGTGGTCAATTTCATCGACTGGTACAGCCAGCGCGTGCTCGAGAACCTCGGCGCAGAGCCTGCGCCGTACCTCAAGGAAGTGAAAGCGCAGTAACCCTCCGCCAGCACTGAAAACGCCACGGCTGATTTGTCAGCCGTGGCGTTTTACATTGTCATGCATAGCTTCGGCACAGCTTACCCACAGAATTATGTACAGGCCTTGTGGACAGTCATGCAGCGCCCCTACAGTTATGGGCTGGTCATTTAATGATCAAACCTCTGAAGGCCAATGAATACGCTGCCTTCAGCACTCACCGAACACCTTGTCCACAGAAGGGCCAACAGATTTTGTGTGCAGATATCAGCTTGCTCAAGAAATGACTGTGGATAACAGCGCAAGTCACTGAAAATGCTGATCTGGAAGAGATTTCGAGGCGATTGATCATTATTTGATCATATTCGTGCAGGCCAGAAAATACGAGGCCTTCAGGCTTTACCGAACATATTATCCACAGACCGGTTAACAGCGATTGTGGGAAACCTGGGGTGGCGTTGCCTGGGGGATGGGACAAAACAGTCGGGAGAGGCTGGTCAATTTTTGATCAAAGCCATGTAGACCTTGTCAAACCTGGGCTGCAGCGATAGGTGAACACTTTATCCACATGTTGGCGAACAGATTCGGTGGGCAAGTTTGCCTGTACCGGCCTCATCGCCGGTAAGCCGGCTCCCACAGGTACACCACAAGTCTTGAAATCTGTGGTGTACCTGTAGGAGCCGGCTTGCCGGCGATGAGGCCAGTGCGATCAGCGCAAAACCCCCTCCTCCACCAACAACTTCAGAATCGCCTCGGCGCCTTCCTGTGGAGAAACATCCTTCAACACCTTACCGCCGCCACCACTGGCCTTGGCTGTCGCCGCCTTCATCCGGTCCGCACCGCTCTTCGCCTTGATCACCTTGAGCCGCTTGGGCCGTGGCCGCGCCGGTTGCAGCTCGGCATCCGCCAGCAGTTCATCTTCGACGATCGCCACATTACGTGCCGCCAGCACACCCCGACGCGCCGGCCCAAACGCACTCTGGCGCGGCTTGGGTGCAGCGTTATCCACAGTCGCCAGCAACGGCAGGCGTACTTTCAAGCGGCGCCGTTGCCCACGTGGCAATGCTTGCAGCACCTGGGCAGTGCCATTTTCGATCGACTCCACTTCAGCCAGCCCCACCACCAGCGGCCAGCCCAGCTTCTCGGCCAACAGGAACGGCAACATGCCCGACCCTTCGCCAGTCTCTGCCTGGCTGCCGGTGAGCACCAACTGGGCACCGGCATCGCGCAAATAATCACCGAGCACGCCCAACACATCGGCGCCAGCCGGCTGTTCCAGCACGTCGAGATGATCCAGGCCCATGCCCAGGTAAGCCCGCAGGGCCTCTTCCCGAGGATCGCCGGCATGCACCACCTGCAAGTTATCCCCAGCCAGCTGCAAGCCCAGCTCCACGGCGCGGGCATCCTGCTCGGCGCGGCGGGCGCGACCGGAGCTTGGGTGGGCACCGATGGAAACCAGGCTGATGACTTTCGTACTCATGCTCATGCCCTTATGCCGCGTCGCGCTGGCCGCCGCTGCGGAAGTTGTCCACAGCCTCGATCAGTGCCTGGAGAATCGCCGAGCTGTCGCCAATTACCGACAGGTCAGCCCGTTTGATCATGTCGCAGCCCGGGTCCATGTTGATCGCCACCACCTTGTCGCAAGCGCCGATGCCTTGCAGATGCTGGATCGCGCCCGAGATACCCACAGCCACGTAGACCCGCGCCGTGACCCAGGTGCCGGTGGCGCCCACCTGGCGATTGCGCGGCATGAAGCCGTCGTCCACCGCCACCCGCGAGGCGCCTTCGGTAGCGCCCAAGGCCGCAGTGGCCTTGTGGTAGAGATCCCAGTCCTTTACGCCGTTGCCGCCGGAGACGATGAATTCCGCCTCGGCCATGGCGATGGTGGCCGGGTCGACGGCTACGGAGCCGAGATCCTCGATACGCGACAGGCTGCGCGCAACGCTTGTGGACAACTCCACCGACAGCGCTTCATGGCGGGTTTCGCTGACCGGCTCGGCGCACTCTGCCGCGCCCAGGATCAAGCGTGGCACGGCACGCTGCAGGTCCTGCTGGCCAGCACCGGCACGGCCGATGCACTGGCCGTCCTTAACCTGCCAGACCCGCGTCGCCGGGCGCTCGCCCAGTGCCGCGCCGAGGCGCCGACCCAGCTCGCCGCCACCGGTACGGCTGTCGGGCAACAGCCAGTGGCGTGGGGTGAACTGGTTATCCACAGCCCGCAGGCCTTGCACCAGTTGTTCCGGTGCATAACCTTCGAAGGCCTCGCCCTCGATGACCAGCAGTCGGTCGACGCCAGCTGTGGAGAAGTTGTTTTCCTTGTGTTCGCCGAATACCACGGCGAGCACCGCACCGTCGCTGCCGGCCAGGCTGTGGGCCAAGCCGAGCAAGTCACGGTCGTGGCTGCTCAGGCGGCCACCGACCATGTCGGGTACCACGGCAATATAGAACGCCGGTGCTGGCACCTGATGCAGCGGCAGTTGCACTTCGGCAGCTGCGGTGCGCCGCCCACCGACACCCGTACCCTGCTGCGCACCACTGCGGTCGATACGCTTGAGGCCAGCAGGGCCGATGAAACCAGCGGCAAGCGCATGGGGATTCTTCCGGATGAGGCCGTTGGGCCCCATCCAGCGGGTCTGTTGCGTCTGCATCGCCGCGTGCAGCGGGTGCAGACGGTTACGGGCGATCCACTCGGCGCGTGGGTCGCGGCGGATGATGTCGCTCATCAGTGCACCTCCGCAGGTTCACGTTTGACCGTTGGCGACTTTGGGGCCGCGGGAGTTTCCTCTTCGATCAGCACATCGGCTACCAGCTCGGCGAGGTCCTTGATCTGTGGGCGTGGTTCGACCACACCTTCGAGCATCGCGGTGCACTGCGGGCAGCCCACGGCCACCAGCTCGGCTTGCGTTTCGCGGATGTCGTCCATGCGCATGTCGGGAATACGCTGCTTGCCCGGGATGTCGGTGATCGGCGCACCGCCACCACCGCCACAGCAACGGGAGCGGAAGCCCGAACGCTCCATCTCGCGCACTTCGATGCCGAGCGCCTTGAGCACTTCACGGGGCGCTTCGTACTCACCGTTGTAACGGCCCAGGTAGCACGGGTCGTGGTAGGTGACGCTGCCGCCCTTGTGCTGGCCGAGGTTGAGCTTCTTGGCTGCGATCAGTTCGGCGATGTAGGTACTGTGGTGCTGCACCTGGTAGTCGCCGCCCAGCGCGCCGTACTCGTTCTTCAGCACGTGAAAGCTGTGGGGGTCGCAAGTGACGATGCGCTGGAACTTGTACTTGGCCAAGGTCTGGATGTTGCGCTTGGCCAGTTGCTGGAAGGTCGCCTCGTCACCCAGGCGACGCGCCACGTCGCCGCTGTCGCGCTCTTCCAGACCGAGCACGGCGAAGTCGACGCCGGAGGCCTTGAGCACTTTCACGAACGAACGCAGGGTGCGCTGGTTGCGCATGTCGAAGGCGCCGTCGCCGACCCAGAACAGTACTTCGGTGCTTTGCACCTCCGACAGCAGATTCAGGTTGAGGTCGGCTGCCCAGTTCATCCGCCCGCCCGGGGCAAAGCCGCCTGGGTTGTCGGTGGCGATCAGGTTGTCCAGCACCTCGGCGCCCTTATTCGGCGTCGCGCCTTTTTCAAGCGTGAGGTGGCGGCGCATGTCGACGATGGCATCGACGTGCTCGATCATCATCGGGCACTCCTCGACGCAGGCGCGGCAGGTGGTGCACGACCACAGCGTCTCGGCGTCGACCAGGCCGTTGACGATTGGCTGGTGCGGGTTACCGCCATGTTCGCCGATCGGCTTGCCAGGGTAAGGGCTGCCAGCGAACTGCGCGTCAGTACCACCGGCCAGGCCGATGACCATGTCCTGGATGAGCTTTTTCGGGTTCAGCGGCTGGCCAGCCGCGAACGCCGGGCACATGGCTTCGCACTTGCCGCACTGCACGCAGGCGTCGAAACCGAGCAGCTGGTTCCAGGTGAAATCCACCGGCTTTTCCACACCCAGCGGTGCGTTCGGGTCTTCCAGGTCCAGCGGCTTGAGGCCGGTGGAGCGTCCGCCGCCGAAGCGTTCGGCGCGGCGGTGCCAGGCCAGGTGCAGGGCACCGGCGAAGGCGTGTTTCATCGGGCCGCCCCAGGTCATGCCGAAGAACAGCTCCGACACGCCCCACAGGACGCCCAGGCCCAGCACGGCAACCATCACCCAGCCACCGGTGTTGGCCGGCAGGATGCCGGCGACCGGCAAGGTGGCGATGAAGAAGCTCGCGGCGAACGCCAGCAGGCTTTTCGGCAGGCGCATCCACGGGCCCTTGGACAGGCGCGAGGGCGGGTTCAGGCGGCGCTTGAAGACGAAGAGGGCGCCCGTGAACATGATCACCGTGGCCACCAGCAAGGCATAGCCGAGGATCTTGCTCTGCAGGCCGAAGCCGTGCACCAGGATCGCCAGCACGGCCGACAGCACGAAGCCGCCCGCGGTGGCCACGTGGGTCTTGGACATGTACTTGTCGCGCTCGACCACGTGGTGCAGGTCCACCAGGTAGCGCCGCGGCATGGCCAGCAGGCCGCCGATCAGGTCGACCTTGGAGGCTCGGCCACGCCGCCACATGCGTACCCGGCGCAGGGCGCCGAGCACCGCCAGGCCAAGGGCAGCGAACAGCAGGATGGGTAGAAGGGTGTTCAACATGGGAGGCTCCCAAAAGACACTTCAGGTCGTGCCGACAAAAATGCCTGTGGGAGCTGGCTTGCCAGCGATGCGGGCACCGCGGATCGCATGATAACCGCGTCGTTCCTATCGCTGGCACGCCAGCTCCCACAGGTTCAGAGCAGCTGCTGTGCGATCAGAAATCCTTGCACAGGCGCAGGGCGTCGTAGATCGCCGCATGCACGTTGCGCTGGGCCACGCAGTCGCCGATGCGGTACAGCAGGTAGCCCTCGCCCGGCTGGCTGAGGATCGGCTGTGGTTTGATGGCGAACAGCGCCTCCACATCGATCTGGCCCTTGTTGCGCGAACCTTCCTTCAGTGCGTAGTACAGCTGCTCGTCAGGACGCACGCCGTTCTCCACCACCACCTGGTCGACCACACGCTCTTCCTTGGCGCCGGTGTACTCGTTCTCGAGCACCGCCACCAGTTTGTCGCCTTCGCGGTAGACCTTTTCCAGCATCATGTCGCCGGTCATGATCACTTCTTTCGGGTACATGCTGCGGTAGTAGGTCGGGAAGGTAGTGCCGCCCATGGCCACGCCCGGCTTGATGTCGTCGGTGACAATCTCGACCTGGCTGCCCTTGTCGGCAATGAAGTCGGCCACGGACATGCCGGTGAACTCGCAGATGGTGTCGTACACCAGCACGTTCTTGCCCGGTGCGACTTTGCCGTCGAGCACGTCCCAGCTGCTGACCACCAGCCCTTCGGCGGCGCCCCAGTGCTCGTTCTGCTCCAGGAACGAATGCCCGCCTACCGCCAGCACGATGATGTCCGGGCGCATGTCCTGGATGGTGTCCACATCAGCAGCGGTGCCCAGGCGCAGGTCGATCTTCAGGCGGGCGAACTCCAGCTGGTACCAGCGAGTGATACCGGCGATCTGGTCGCGCTGCGGTGCTTTGGCAGCAATGGTGATCTGCCCGCCGATCTGGTCTTTCTTCTCGAATACGGTCACATCGTGGCCACGCTCGGCGGCAACCCGGGCCGCTTCCATGCCGGCAGGGCCGGCACCGACCACCACCACCTTGCGTTTCGGCCCGGTGGTCTTCTCGATGATGTGCGGCACGCCCATGTATTCACGGGAAGTCGCGGCGTTCTGGATGCACAGCACATCCAGGCCCTGGTACTGGCGGTCGATGCAATAGTTGGCACCGACGCACTGCTTGATCTGGTCGATCTGGCCCATCTTGATCTTGGCGATCAGGTGCGGGTCGGCGATGTGCGCGCGAGTCATGCCGACCATGTCCACGTAGCCACCTTCGAGGATACGCGTGGCCTGGTTCGGGTCTTTGATGTTCTGCGCGTGCAGCACCGGGACCTTGACCACTTCCTTGATACCGGCCGCCAGGTGCAGGAACGGCTCCGGCGGGTAGCTCATGTTGGGGATGACGTTGGCCAGGGTGTTGTGGGTATCGCAACCCGAGCCAACCACGCCGATGAAATCGATCATGCCGGTGGCGTCGTAGTACGCAGCGATCTGCTTCATGTCCTCGTGGCTGAGGCCGTCGGGGTGGAATTCGTCACCGCAGATGCGCATGCCCACGCAGAAGTCGTCACCGACCTCGGCGCGCACGGCCTTCAACACTTCCAGGCCGAACTTCATGCGGCCTTCGAAGGTGCCGCCCCATTCGTCGGTACGCTTGTTGACCCGTGGGCTCCAGAACTGGTCGATCATGTGCTGGTGCACGGCCGACAGCTCGACGCCATCCAGGCCGCCTTCCTTGGCACGACGCGCCGCTTGCGCGTAGTTGCCGATCACGCGCCAGATCTCTTCCACCTCGATGGTCTTGCAGGTGGCGCGGTGCACCGGTTCACGAATGCCCGACGGCGACATCAGGGTCGGCCAGTTGAAGCCGTCCCAGCGCGAGCGACGGCCCATGTGGGTAATCTGGATCATGATCTTGGCGCCATGCTTGTGCATGGCGTCGGCCAGGTTCTGGAAGTGCGGGATGATGCGGTCGGTCGACAGGTTGACCGACGACCACCACTCCTGCGGGCTGTCGATCGCCACCACCGACGAGCCGCCGCAGATCGCCAGGCCGATGCCGCCCTTGGCCTTCTCTTCGTAGTACTTCACGTAGCGGTCGGTCGTCATGCCGCCGTCAGTGGCGTAGACCTCGGCGTGCGCGGTGCTGAGCACGCGGTTGCGGATGGTCAGTTTGCCGATCTGGATCGGCTGGAACATTGCTTCGAATGCCATGACGCTATCTCCGGCTTACAACGGCTTTGTAACGAACAGGCCATCTTCGTGGCCTTCTTCCGAACCGCCGTAGACCTGTTCGGCCACCGTGCGGATCTTGCTGCCGCGGGCAGCGAGAATCTGGTCCATTGCGCCGGCGAACCAGCCGGTGAACATGTAGTCGACCTTGCGGCCGCACTTGCCGTACACGTACACGAACGCCGAATGCTTGAGCTTGACGCTGCAGGTGCCCTTGTCGAGGTCGATGTCCTGGATCTCGAACAGGCCCCAGCCACGTTGCGAGAGGCGCTTCATGTAGTGCTCGAACACCGCGACACCTTCCAGGCCGTGGCACTCGGCTTCCTTTTCACACCAGTGCCAGGCCGACTTGTAACCCGCTTTGTAGAGGATCTCGGCGTAGGCGTCGGCGCCCAGCACTTCCTCGATGCCGATGTGGTTGTTGACGAAGAAATGCCGCGGTACATACAGCATCGGCAGGGCGTCGCTGGTCCAGACTCCGGTCTCGCTGTCGACTTCGATTGGCAATTGCGGGGCGATCTTGGCCATGGAAACTCAACTCCATAAAATTTTTTATGTGGATGCCCCGGCGTTGCTGGCAGGGGCTTTCAGGCTTGGAGAGCGGCTTACTCGCCCCAGACGTCCTTGAGGACGTTGACCCAGTTCTCGCCCATGATCTTGCGCACCACGCGTTCGGAGTGGCCGCGCTTGAGCAGGGTTTCGGTGAGGTTGGGGAACTCGCCGACGGTGCGAATGCCGAGCGGGTTGATGATCTTGCCGAAGTTGGTCAGGCGACGGGCGTAGCCCTTGTCGTGGGTCAGGTATTCGAAGAAGTCCTGCCCGTGGCCCTGGGTGAAGTCGGTGCCGATACCGATGGCGTCTTCACCGACGATGTTCATGGTGTATTCGATGGCTTCGGCGTAGTCGTCGATGGTCGAGTCGATGCCCTTGGCCAGGAACGGCGCGAACATGGTCACGCCAACGAAGCCGCCGTGGTCGGCGATGAACTTCAGTTCTGCGTCCGACTTGTTGCGCGGGTGCTCTTTCAGGCCCGAGGGCAAGCAGTGGGAGTAGCACACCGGTTTTTTCGATTCGAGGATGACTTCTTCGGAAGTCTTGGAGCCGACGTGGGACAGGTCGCACATGATGCCCACGCGGTTCATCTCGGCGACGATCTCGCGACCGAAGCCCGACAGCCCGCCGTCACGCTCGTAGCAGCCGGTGCCGACCAGGTTCTGGGTGTTGTAGCACATCTGCACGATGCCCACGCCCAGCTGCTTGAACACGTCAACGTAGGCGATCTGGTCTTCGAACGCATGGGCGTTCTGGAAACCGAAGAGGATGCCGGTCTTGCCCAGCTCCTTGGCCTTGCGGATGTCGGCAGTGGTGCGCACCGGCATCACCAGGTCGCCATTCTCGCGGATCAGCTTCTGGCTGGCGGCGATATTGTCGACGGTAGCCTTGAACCCTTCCCAGACCGACACCGTGCAGTTGGCTGCGGTCAGGCCGCCTTTGCGCATGTCTTCGAACAGCTCGCGGTTCCATTTGGCAATGATCAAACCGTCGATGACGATGCTGTCGGCGTGTAATTCGGCTGGGCTCATCAGGCTGTCCCCTTTTTATCGAGTTGGGTCGCGCCGAACGGTGTGCCGGCGCTTTGGGGCCAGCATATGCCTGTGCCCCGAGGCGCCCCGATGCAAAAACGACAGGGGGTTTGCCGAAAGCGTCAATGCGCGACATCGACCCCTCTGGCCCGCCATCCGGGGATGAGAGACAGTCTCGATAACGACCTGCGAGGGTGTTTCATGAACATTTCGTCAGGGAGCTATCGTCTTGTCTTTGGCTGAGCGAGAATCCCTGCGATTCGTCAGCCTGTTAAGGAGAAAACGGATGAAATCATTGGCATGGCTGGTATTGCTGGCTGTGGTCGGCGTTGCCCACGCCGGCGAAGAAGAAAGCACGCCTTGCGACAACGTTGAAACCGACCAGCAGACTTACGCTTGCGCGGCGTTCAACAAGCAGACTGCGGAGCGTGAGTTGAAGTCGGCGTATGACGACCTGATCCAGCGTATCCGCGACCAGTATGCCGACGAAGCGGACAAGGCCACGGCGCTGGTCGGGCGCATGGAGGCGGCTGAAAAGCTGTGGACGCAGTTGCGTGATGCCGACTGCAAGGTCGAGACCTATGCCGAAAAGCCGGGCAGCAAGGCCTTCGAGGCGGCGTGGGATACCTGCGTGGCGCAGCGCAGTGATGACCGGTCGGAGTATTTGCAGACCATCGGGCAGCAGTGATTCTGCGAGGGCCAATCGCCGGCAAGCCAACTCCCACAAGGGCCGCACCACTGTCCCTGTGGGAGCCGGCTTGCCGGCGAAGAGGCCCGCATAGCCACCATCAAACCACCCGCGCCAGCCGATCCTCCCGGGGGCACCGCGCAAACCGCGTCCGATAGCACCGGGTAAAGTACGAGGCCGACTCGAACCCGCACGCCACCGCCACCTCTAGCACGCTCATGTCGGTCTGACGCAACAACTGCCGCGCCTTGTCCAGCCTCAGGCGCAGGTAAAAGCCACTGGGTGTGTCCTCCAGGTGCACACGAAACAGCCGCTCCAGCTGCCGCCGGGTCACCTGAACCGCATCAGCCAGCACCTGGGTATTGAGCGGTTGCTCGATGTTGCCCTCCATCTCGCCAATCACCTTCACCAGCTTCTTGTTGCTGATGCCATAGCGATTGGCAATCTGCATGCGCTGGTGGTCCTGGCGCGGGCGGATCCGCCCGAGCACGAACTGCTCGGACACCTGCACAGCCAGTTCACTGCCGTGGGCCTGGGCGATCAAGTCGAGCATCAGGTCGATCGACGCAGTGCCGCCGGCACAAGTGATACGGCGACGGTCGATCTCGAACAGCTCCTGGGTCGCCTGCAACCGCGGGTAACGCTCCTTGAAGGCATCCAGCGCCTCCCAGTGCAAGGTCGCCCGATAGCCGTCGAGCAAGCCGGCCTCTGCCAGCAACATCGCCCCGGTATCGATACCCCCGAGGATCGCCCCGTCATGCTCGAAGCGGCGCAAGCCTTGCTGCAGCGCGGGGCCGAAGTGCGCCAGCGGGTCGAACCCGGCCACCACCAACAACATCTGCCCGGGCGCTTCCCGGGCCAGCGCAGCATCGGCGTTCACCGACATGCCATTGCTCGCCTGCACTGCGCCGCCGTCCAGGCTGAGCACGCGCCAGCGGTACAACGGGCCGCGAAAACGGTTAGCTACCCGAAGCGGCTCCAGGGCACTGATGAAACCCATGGCGGAAAAGCCTGGCAGCAATAGAAAGTGGATGGTGTCCGGCATCGAATGCTCCACAGTTAAGGTGGTCGCTTGCGTGCAATTGTTGGTCGCCAGGGTGCGAATTTCCACCCCGCCAGCGGCGTAGCGTATCCACACGGTCCGCAGAGGCCGCCCACCATAACAATATGCACTGCCGATGGAGAGCCACCATGCACAGCTTGATCCGCCGCAGCCTGTTGTCACTAGCCTTGAGCAGCATCGTCGCTACCCCGCTTTTCGCCGCCGAGCCTGCGGCCTGCAAGAACGTGCGCTTGGGCGTGGTCAACTGGACCGACGTCATTGCCACCAGCGCCATGGCCCAGGTGCTGCTCGACGGCCTGGGATACCAGACCAAGCAGACCAGCGCCTCGCAGCAGATCATCTTTGCCGGTATCCGCGACAAGCGCCTGGACATGTTCCTGGGGTACTGGAACCCGATCATGACCCAGACCATTACTCCGTTCATCGATGCCCAGCAGGTGAAGGTGCTGGAAAAGCCGAGCCTGGAAGATGCCCGGGCGACCCTGGCAGTGCCGAAGTACCTGTATGACAAAGGCCTGAAGACCTTTGCCGACATCCACAAGTTCGAGAAGGAACTGGGCGGCAAGATCTACGGCATCGAGCCCGGCTCCGGTGCCAACACCCAGATCAAGGCAATGATCACCAAGAACCAGTTCGACCTGGGCAAGTTCCAGCTGGTCGAGTCCAGCGAAGCCGGCATGCTCGCCGCCGTCGACCGCGCCGTGCGGCGCAAGGAAGCGGTGGTGTTCTTCGGCTGGGCACCACACCCGATGAACGTGAACATCGACATGGCCTACCTGGGAGACAGCCAGGATGCCCTGGGCCCTGACGAAGGGCGTGCCACGGTATGGACGGTGACCGCCCCGGATTACGCCGATCGCTGCCCCAACGCCCACCGCCTGCTGGCCAACCTGAACTTCAGCGCCGAGGACGAGAGCCGCATGATGCAACCGCTGCTCGACCACAAAGACGCGCTGGAATCGGCCCGCCAGTGGCTCAAGGACCACCCCGAGGACAAGGCCCGCTGGCTTGAGGGTGTGACCACCTTCGATGGCAAGCCTGCTGCCGACAATCTCAAGCTCACCGCCAACTGACAGGGCCTCATCGCCGGCAAGCCGGCTCCTACAGGGAAAACGCTCACCAGGGTTCACCACGAACCCTGCTCCCACAGGGCAATCACTCACCAGGGTTCACCGCGAACCCTGTGGGAGCCGGCTTGCCGGCGATAAGGCCACCACAGACACCACAAGGAACCGCCATGAACCACGACGTCATCATCACCTGCGCCCTCACTGGCGCCGGCGACACCGTTGCCAAGAGCCACCTGGTCCCCGTCACCCCCAAACAGATCGCCGAATCCGCCGTGGAAGCCGCAAAGGCCGGCGCCACCGTGGTCCACTGCCACGTCCGCGACCCGCAGACCGGCCGCTTCAGCCGCGACGTGAACCTCTACCGCGAGGTCATGGAGCGCATCCGCGAAGCCGACGTCGACGTCATCGTCAACCTCACCGCCGGCATGGGCGGCGACCTGGAGATTGGCCCTGGCGAAAACCCCATGGAATTCGGCCCCGGCACCGACCTGATCGGCCCGCTGGAGCGCCTGGCCCACGTCGAGGCGCTGCTGCCGGAGATCTGCACCCTGGACTGCGGCACCCTCAACTTCGGCGATGGCAACGCCATCTATGTCTCCACCCCTGCGCAGCTGCGCGCCGGCGCCAAGCGCATCACCGAGCTGGGCGTGAAGGCCGAACTGGAAATCTTCGACACCGGCCACCTGTGGTTCGCCAAGCAGATGATGAAAGAAGGCCTGCTCGAAGACCCGCTGTTCCAACTGTGCCTGGGCATCCCATGGGGCGCGCCGGCCGACACCACCACCATGAAGGCGATGGTCGACAACCTGCCGGCCAATGTCACCTGGGCCGGTTTCGGCATCGGTCGCATGCAGATGCCGATGGCCGCACAGGCCGTGCTGCTCGGCGGCAACGTGCGGGTCGGCCTGGAAGACAACCTGTACCTGGACCGTGGCGTGCTGGCCAGCAACGGCCAACTGGTGGAGCGCGCAGCCGAGATCATCACCCGTATGGGTGGCCGCGTCCTCTCTCCGGCAGAAGGCCGGGAAAAAATGAACCTCAAGCGCCGCTGATCCCTTCAGGAGACCGATATGCCCTTCATTACCGAGATCAAGACTTTCGCTGCCCTGGGTAGCGGCGTGATCGGCAGCGGCTGGGTTGCCCGCGCCCTTGCCCACGGCCTGGACGTGGTTGCCTGGGACCCGGCACCCGGTGCCGAACAGGCACTGCGCAAGCGCATCGCCAACGCCTGGCCGGCACTGGAAAAACAGGGCTTGGCACCCGGTGCGGCACAAGATCGTTTGAAGTTCGTTGCCACCATCGAGGAATGTGTTCGCGA
Source organism: Pseudomonas sp. KU43P (assembly GCF_033095865.1). NCBI lineage: Bacteria > Pseudomonadati > Pseudomonadota > Gammaproteobacteria > Pseudomonadales > Pseudomonadaceae > Pseudomonas > Pseudomonas sp. KU43P. Next base: position 5,524,877 of record NZ_AP019365.1, read on the forward strand.
CGCCGACTTCATCCAGGAAAGCGCGCCAGAGCGTCTGGACCTCAAGCTCGACCTGCATGCGAAGATCAGCGCTGCTGCCAAACCCAACGCCATCATCGGTTCCAGCACTTCGGGCCTGCTGCCCAGCGAGTTCTACGAGTCGGCTACTCACCCCGAGCGCTGCGTGGTCGGCCACCCGTTCAACCCGGTATACCTGCTGCCACTGGTGGAGATCGTTGGCGGCAACCGGACCGCACCTGAAGCCATCGAGGCGGCAAAAACCATCTATACCGCACTGGGCATGCGCCCACTGCACGTGCGCAAGGAAGTGCCCGGCTTCATCGCCGACCGCCTGCTCGAAGCGCTGTGGCGCGAGGCGCTGCACCTGGTCAACGACGGCGTCGCGACCACGGGCGAAATCGACGACGCGATCCGCTTCGGCGCCGGCCTGCGCTGGTCGTTCATGGGCACCTTCCTGACCTACACCCTGGCCGGTGGCGATGCCGGCATGCGCCACTTCATGTCGCAGTTCGGCCCGGCGCTGAAGCTGCCCTGGACGTATCTGCCAGCGCCGGAACTGACCGACAAGCTGATCGATGACGTGGTGGACGGCACCTCCGAGCAACTGGGCGAACGCAGCATCGCGGCGCTGGAGCGCTACCGTGACGACACGCTGCTGGCGGTGCTGGAGGCGGTGAAGACCAGCAAGGCCAGCCATGGCATGTCGTTCAGCGACTGAGGAGACCCCGATGCCCGCACTGATCACCTACCGCACCCCAGTCCAGGAGGACTGGGTCGACTACAACGGGCACCTGCGCGATGCCTTCTACCTGCTGATCTTCAGCTACGCCACCGATGCGCTGATGGAGCGCATCGGCCTGGATGCCGACAGCAGGGGGCAGAGTGGGCAGTCGCTGTTTACCCTGGAAGCCCATATCAACTACCTGCACGAAGTGAAGCTGGGCACCGAAGTGTGGGTGCAGACGCAAATCATCGGCTTCGATCGCAAGCGCCTGCAGGTCTATCACAGCTTGCACCGGCAAGGGTTCGGCGACGCGCTGGCGGTCAGCGAGCAGATGCTGCTGCATGTCGACTTGGCGGGCCCGAAAGCGGCACCGTTCAGTGAGCGCAGCGCCGGGTTGCTGCAGGCACTGGTCGATAGCCAGCACGATCTGCAAGTACCTGAATACGTCGGACGAGTGATTGCCCTCCCCCCCGCTAAATAAACGGCAGGCAAAAAAATGGCCCCGGAAAGCCGTGAGCATCCGGGGCCAAGAGAGCGAGCAACATCCACTGTGCGTGAGCGAGGGTGACCAAACCCTCTGGTACCGTGAATGGCTTCAGTGTGCGGGCTTGCCGGGCAAGGGATTTAGCCGTAAACGACCTGTTCTTAGCCAAAGCAGCCATGGCGACAATCTGTGGTTGCGGGGCTGTCGTGCTCGTCACAGAATCGGTCGTGAATCAAGCAGCACTCTCTTCGCGATAAAAGGGACAACAGCCATGATGCATGCGGATTTGATTGATCAGGACGACCTGGCAGGCCACCTGCGCGCGCGCGGTTTCGACATCCCCGCCGGGGCCTCTGCCGAGCAGGCCTGCGAGGCGGTGGTACGCGGGCTGACCGAGCCCAATGCCCGGGCGCTCAAGGGCATGGTCGAGCAGATGTATACCGGTAGTGCGACGATCTTGCCGGCAGTGCGCCAGGCCATCGACAAGCAACTGCTGCCGGCGTTGGCGCAGTTCAACAAACGCGCGTAATCGGTCCTTCCTGTACCGGCCTCATCGCCGGCAAGCCGGCTCCCACAGGTAGATCACTGCCTTTGAGAACAGTGGTGTACGTGTGGGAGCCGGCTTGCCCGTGATGAGGCCGGTGCTGTTTCAGAGCCTCACACTGGCAAAGGTCGACTCATTGCGCGCCTGGCTCAGTGCGGCCATCGGCCCGCTGTGCGGCGACAGCGCCATGGCCTGCGGAATCGGCATCATCGCCACCTGCTGCGCCGTATTGGAGCCAACGCGCTCATCGCGCGGCGGAATGCCAAAGTACTCGCGGTAGCACTTGGAGAAGTGCGGCGTGGACACGAAGCCGCACACCGACGCCACTTCGATGATCGACATCGGCGTCTGCTTGAGCAGCTGCCGTGCGCGGATCAGGCGCAGCTTCAGGTAGTAGCGCGACGGCGAACAGTGCAGGTACTTCTGGAACAGCCGCTCGAGCTGGCGCCGCGACACGGACACGTACACCGCCAGCTCGTCCAGGTCGATCGGCTCTTCGAGGTTGGCCTCCATCAGCGCGACGATCTCCTGCAGCTTCGGCTGGTTGGTGCCGAGCATGTGCTTGAGCGGCACGCGCTGGTGGTCCTGCTCGTTGCGAATGCGCTCGTAGACGAACATCTCCGAGATCGCCGCCGACAGCTCGCGGCCGTGATCACGGCTGATCAGGTGCAGCATCATGTCCAGCGGCGCGGTGCCGCCGGAGCTGGTGAAGCGGTTGCGGTCGAGAGTGAACAGGCGTGTGCTCATGTTCACCCGTGGGAAGGCCTCCTGCATCGCCGCCAGGCATTCCCAGTGCACGCTGCAGTCGAAGCCATCGAGCAAGCCGGCGCAGGCCAATGCCCAGCTACCGGTGCACACCGCACCAAGGCGGCGCGACTGGCGCGCCTGGGCCTGCAACCAGGTGACGTGCTCGCGGGTGACCGAACGCTGGATGCCGACGCCTCCGCAGACAATCACCGTGTCCACGGCCGGCGCGTTGGCGATGGCGGCATCCGGGGTGATCTGCAGACCGTCACTGGCCCACACCTGCCCGCCGTCGATGGTCAGGGTGTGCCAGCGGTACAGCTCGCGCCCGGACAGCTGGTTGGCCATGCGCAGCGGCTCGACGGCCGAGGCGAGGGAGATCAGGGTGAAATTGTCCAAAAGAAGAAACCCGATGGACTGGGGTGCTGTGCGGTTCTGGGTTGGGTTCCCGGAGGTGTACGACGTCATCGCGATTTCTCCTCACACAATGCTGGGTGTGCCTCAGGCGGGCACTGATTTCTTGTTATTGACCCCCTGGTCATTTTCCGGGGGTAAGTATCCAATCTCAACGCAAACGCCGTGCCTGAAGTTGAACGGCCATCCAAAAAAACCTGAAAACGACGCCTTTATTGAGCAATTCAAAGCCTTGGGTCGAGTTGGTCAGTCATCGAAAACCAGCGCGCTAGCGCGTTGCGTGTAACGGTTGAGCAATTTAGTGACACGCCTAGTGTGGGTTTCCCAGAAACGACACTCTTGAGTGTCACCGACAATGCCCGCACTGATCGCGACATCCGACGACCGGCCATGCGCCAAAACAGGGCAGTACCGGGCGTGTTGCTTCTTTATGAATGCAGTGGCCCTATCGCCGGCAAGCCGGCTCCCACAGGGAGGTCACAGCGCTCAGAGCCTGTGCTGTATCTGTGGGAGCCGGCTTGCCGGCGATAGGGCCAAATGAGGGTGTCAGCATTCGATGGCGCTGACCGCCAGGCCACCGCGCGAAGTTTCCTTGTATTTGTCGTGCATGTCGGCACCGGTGTCACGCATGGTGCGGATCACCTGGTCGAGCGAGATGAAGTGCTCACCGTCGCCACGCAATGCCATCTGCACGGCATTGATGGCCTTGACCGCAGCAATCGCGTTGCGCTCGATGCAGGGTACCTGCACCAGGCCACCGACCGGGTCGCAGGTCAGCCCCAGGTTATGCTCGAGGGCAATTTCGGCAGCATTTTCCAACTGCGGCGGCGTCGCCCCAAGCACCTCGGCCAGCCCTGCCGCTGCCATGGCACACGCCGAACCGACTTCACCCTGGCAACCCACTTCGGCACCGGAAATCGACGCGTTCTTCTTGCACAAGATGCCCACGGCAGCGGCGCCAAGGAAGAAGTCGACCACGCTGGACTCGTCCACCGCATCGCTGAAGCGCATGTAGTAGTGCAGCACTGCCGGGATGATACCGGCCGCCCCGTTGGTGGGCGCCGTCACCATGCGCCCGCCGGCGGCGTTTTCTTCGTTGACCGCCAGGGCGAACAGGTTGACCCACTCCATGGCGCTCATGGTCGAGCCGATCACGTTGGGTTTGCCGATTTCCTGCAGGCTGCGGTGCAGCTTGGCAGCGCGGCGACGTACATTCAGCCCACCCGGTAGCGTGCCTTCATATTTCAGGCCGTTGTTGACGCACTCCTGCATGGCTTGCCAGAGCTTGTGCAGGCCGGCGCGAATCTCCTCTTCGCTACGCCAGACCTTCTCGTTGGCCATCATCAATTGCGACACACTGAGGTCGTTTTGCTTGCACAGGCGCAGCAGCTCGGCAGCGCTGTTGAAATCGTAGGGCAGCACCGTCTGGTCGGCATCCAGCACGCCACTGGCGGCCTGGGCCGCATCGACCACGAAACCGCCGCCCACCGAATAGTAGGTGTCGCGGTGCAGCTCGCCCTGCTCGCCTTCGGCAATCAGGGTCATGGCGTTGGGATGGTACGGCAGGTTCTCGTCCAGCAGGCGCATGTCGCGGGCCCAGACGAATTCGATGGGCAGGCGGCTGTCCAGCAGCAAGGTGTCGGTTTCACGCAGGTCGGCGATGCGCGGCACGATCTGGGTAGGGTCGATGGCGTCCGGCCATTCGCCCATCAGGCCCATGATGGTGGCGTTGTCGGTGCCGTGGCCGATGCCGGTGGCCGACAGCGAGCCGTACAGCCTTACTTCGATCCGCTTGACCCGCTCCAGCTCGCCGCGTTCGCGCAGGCCCTGGACGAACAGGGCGCCGGCACGCATGGGGCCGACGGTGTGGGAGCTGGAAGGCCCGACACCGATCTTGAACAGGTCGAACACGCTGATGGCCATTGTCGCTTCACCTCTTGCTGGGCTTGTCTCTGCGCGCCATGCGCAGGGCGGGGCAACTGCTAGGCTGAAGCTGCGAGCCGCCACGAATGCACGCATCATCGGGGTTTTGCTGCCCTCCTCGCCGTCTGCAACCGACGTACTTTTGTCCAGCAGCGCCGCGCTGTTTTGCCCGCCTGCGCGCCGCTTTCCAGCGTGCTGGTGACGCAAAAACGCGGCCGTAGGCGGGGAAAAATCCATATGCGACATCGCCCGTACTGGATGCGACCCGTTCCGTACTGGTTACGACCCCACCAGTAGGCGTAAGCCCTGCGCTGGAGGATTATCGAAAGCGACTCGTATTGCACGGCCTCGCATCCTGCCCTCTGCAGGCCTGGTCGACCGGACCCTGAGAAAGCCCGGCGACCCTCGCGAACCCGAAGATAAAATCACAGGAGTCCATCCATGAAAGGTTCACCCTCGCTGTTGCTGGTTGCGTTGCTATCCGCACCGTTGCTGGCCCAGGCCGCCGAACCCGAGCAGTGCCAGACGGTACGCTTCTCGGACGTCGGCTGGACCGACATCACCGTGACCACCGCAACCACCAGCGTTGTGCTCGAAGCACTGGGTTACAAGACCCACACCACCATGATCTCGGTGCCGGTGACCTACAAGTCGCTGGCCACCGGCAAGGACCTGGACGTGTTTCTCGGCAACTGGATGCCGACCATGGAGAACGACATCAAGCAGTACCGCGACGCCGGCACTGTCGAGACGGTTCGCGCCAACCTGGAAAACGCCAAGTACACCTTGGCCGTGCCCCAGGCGCTGTATGACAAGGGGCTGAAGGATTTCAGCGACATTCCCAAGTTCAAGAAGGAACTGGACGGCAAGATCTACGGCATCGAACCCGGCAACGATGGCAACCGCACCATCCAGAGCATGATCGACAAGAACGCCTTCGGCCTGAAGGACGCTGGCTTCAAGATCGTGCAGTCGAGCGAGGCCGGCATGCTGTCGCAGGTCGACCGGGCGCAAAAGCGTGACGAAGCCATCGTGTTCCTGGGCTGGGAACCGCACCCGATGAACACCCGCTTCAAAATGGAGTACCTCACCGGTGGGGATGAGTTCTTCGGCCCCGACTTCGGCAAGGCCACCGTACTCACCAACACCCGCAAGGGCTACGTGAACGAATGCAGCAACGTCGGCCAGTTGCTGAAGAACCTGTCGTTCGAGCTCAAGGATGAAAGCACCATGATGGGCTATGTCCTGGACGATAAGATGAAACCCGACGCTGCCGCCAAGAAGTGGCTCAAAGACAACCCCGGCAAGCTGGACGCCTGGCTGGCGGGTGTCACCACCGTGGATGGCAAACCCGGCCTTGAGGCGGCCAAGGCCAAACTGACGCAATAACGCAAGACGCAATAGCAACACCGCGGGGCGTGGCCGTGCCCGCCCCGGACTGATTTCAATCTTTGCAGGTGGAAGCTCGCTATCATGCTTATCGATCAGAAAATACCCCTGGGGCAGTACATCGCCTCATTCGTCGAATGGTTGACCCAGAACGGCGCCAGCTACTTCGACGCTATCGCTCAAGGCCTGGAATTCATGATCCATGGCGTCACCAGTGCCTTGACCTGGTTCAACCCGTTCGTACTGATTGCCCTGTTTGCCGCCCTGGCGCACCTGATCCAGCGCAAATGGGCGCTGACCGTATTCGTCGCCCTGTCGTTCCTGCTGATCCTCAACCTGGGGTACTGGCAGGAAACCATGGAAACCCTGGCGCAGGTCACCTTCGCCACGGTGGTCTGCGTGGCCATCGGCGTGCCGCTGGGCATCCTCGCCGCACACAAACCGATGTTCTATACCGCCATGCGCCCGGTGCTTGACCTGATGCAGACGGTGCCGACCTTCGTCTACCTGATCCCGACCCTGACCCTGTTCGGCCTGGGTGTGGTGCCAGGGCTGATCTCCACGGTGGTGTTCGCCATCGCCGCCCCCATCCGCCTCACTTACCTGGGCATCTGCGACGTGCCGCAAGAGCTGTTGGACGCCGGCAAGGCCTTTGGCTGCTCGCGCCGCCAGTTGCTGACGCGCATCGAACTGCCGCATGCCATGCCGAGCATCGCCGCCGGCGTCACCCAGTGCATCATGCTGTCGCTATCGATGGTGGTGATCGCCGCCCTGGTCGGCGCCGACGGCCTGGGCAAACCCGTGGTCAACGCACTGAACACCGCCGATATCTCCTTGGGCTTCGAAGCGGGCCTGGCGATCGTGCTGCTGGCGATCATGCTCGACCGTATCTGCAAGCAACCGGAACTGCCGGTAAGGGGTGAGGCATGAGCATCATTCGTTTCGAAGACGTCGACGTCATCTTCTCCAACAAGCCGCGCGAAGCGCTGGCGCTGCTCGACCAGGGCAAGACCCGCGAGCAGATCCTCAAGCAGACCGGCCTGGTGGTGGGGGTCGAAAAGGCCAACCTGGACATCAACAAGGGCGAGATCTGCGTGCTGATGGGCCTGTCCGGTTCGGGCAAGTCGAGCCTGCTGCGCTGCATCAACGGCCTCAACACCGTGAGCCGCGGCAAGCTGTTCGTTGAGCACGAAGGCAAGCACATCGACATCGCCCACTGCACCCCCGCCGAGCTGAAGATGATGCGCACCAAGCGCATCGCCATGGTGTTCCAGAAGTTCGCCCTGATGCCTTGGCTGACCGTGCGCGAGAACATCAGCTTCGGCCTGGAAATGCAGGGCCGCCCCGAGAAGGAACGGCGCAAGCTGGTCGATGAGAAACTGGAGCTGGTGGGCCTGACCCAGTGGCGCAACAAGAAGCCGGACGAACTCTCCGGCGGCATGCAGCAGCGCGTGGGCCTGGCCCGGGCGCTGGCCATGGATGCCGACATTCTGCTGATGGACGAACCGTTCTCGGCCCTCGACCCGCTGATCCGCCAGGGCCTGCAGGATGAGTTGCTGACCCTGCAGAGCAAGCTGAACAAGACCATCGTGTTCGTCAGCCACGACCTCGATGAAGCGCTGAAACTGGGTAGCCGCATCGCCATCATGAAAGACGGCCGGATCATCCAGTACAGCAAGCCTGAAGAGATCGTGCTCAACCCGGCCGACGAGTATGTACGCACCTTCGTCGCCCATACCAACCCGCTGAACGTGCTGTGTGGCCGCAGCCTGATGCGCACCCTCGACAACTGCAAACGCATCAACGGCTCGGTGTGCCTGGACCCGGGTATCGACTCGTGGCTCGACCTTGGCGAAGGGGGTTCGCTCAAGCGTGCACGCCAGGGGCAGAACGGGCTGGACCTGCAGAACTGGGCGCCAGGGGAAGACGTGGAGCTACTCGAACGGCGGCCCACATTGGTGAATGCCGATATCGGCATGCGCGAGGCGCTGCGGATTCGTTATCAGACCGGCAACAAGCTGGTGTTGCAGGATAACGACAAGGTAGTGGGGATTTTGGGGGATACCGAGCTTTATCACGCGTTGCTCGGCAAGAACCACGGGTGAAGCTATTGGGGCCGCTGTGCGGCCCATCGCCGGCAAGCCGGCGCCCACATTGACCTCGGTGTACACGGGCCCCATGTGGGAGCCGGCTTGCCGGCGATGGGCTGCAAAGCAGCCCCAATCAATCGATCAGCGAACGACGATCCCGCGCGAAGCCATGTAGGCCTTGGCCTCCGGCACCGTATACTCGCCAAAGTGGAAGATACTCGCCGCCAGCACCGCACTGGCATGCCCTTCCAGAATGCCATCCGCCAGGTGCTGCAGGTTACCCACACCCCCCGAGGCAATCACCGGAATCCCCAGCGCATCGCTAATCGCCCGGGTAACACCCAGGTCGAAACCGTTCTTCATGCCGTCCTGATCCATGCTGGTCAGCAGGATCTCGCCGGCACCCAGGCCCTCCATCTTCTTCGCCCACTCCACGGCATCCAGCCCGGTCGGCTTGCGCCCGCCGTGGGTGAAGATCTCCCAGCGCGGTGCTTCACCCGGGCCGGACACCTTCTTGGCGTCGATGGCGACGACGATGCACTGCGAACCGAAACGGTCCGCCGCCTCACCCACGAACTCCGGGTTGAACACTGCCGCCGTGTTGATCGAAACCTTGTCGGCACCGGCATTGAGCAGGTTGCGGATGTCTTGCACGGTGCGCACGCCACCGCCCACGGTCAGCGGGATGAATACCTGGCTGGCCATGCGCTCGACGGTATGCAGCGTGGTGTCGCGGCCATCGACGCTGGCGGTGATGTCGAGGAAGGTGATTTCGTCGGCACCCTGCTCGTTGTAGCGACGGGCGATTTCCACCGGGTCGCCGGCATCACGGATGTTCTCGAACTTGACGCCCTTGACCACCCGGCCGTTGTCCACGTCCAGGCAAGGGATGATGCGCTTGGCCAGTGCCATGGTTCAGTCCTCAGCCTTGGTAGTTGTCGCAGAAGGCCTGGGCCTCGGCGACATCGAGGGTGCCTTCGTAGATGGCACGGCCGGTGATGGCGCCGATGATGCCTGGGGCCTTGGCGTCCAGCAGGGCCTTGATGTCACCCAGGTTGTGGATGCCGCCCGAGGCGATCACCGGAATGCGGGTGGCTTCGGCCAGCGCCTTGGTGAACGGCACGTTGCAGCCTTGCATCATGCCGTCTTTGGCGATGTCGGTGTAGACGATCGCCGAGACGCCATCGGCCTCGAAGCGCTTGGCCAGGTCAATGACCTGCACCGAGCTCACTTCAGCCCAGCCGTCGGTGGCGACGAAACCGTCCTTGGCGTCCAGGCCGACAATGACCTTGCCCGGGAATGCCTTGCACGCCTCGGCGACGAACTCAGGCTGCTTGACCGCCTTGGTGCCGATGATCACGTAGCTGACGCCGGCCTTGACGTAGTGTTCGATGGTTTCCAGCGAACGGATGCCGCCGCCGATCTGGATCGGCAGGTTCGGGTAGCGCTTGGCGATGGCAGTGACCACTTCACCGTTGACCGGCTGGCCTTCGAAGGCGCCGTTGAGATCGACCAGGTGCAGGCGGCGGCAGCCACCCTCGACCCACTTGGCGGCCATGCTCACCGGGTCGTCGGAGAATACCGTGGAGTCTTCCATCCGGCCCTGGCGCAGGCGCACGCAGGCACCGTCCTTCAGATCGATAGCGGGGATAATCAGCATCTTGGGAACCTGTCTATTTGTTGGGTTTCAGGGCTTCTCGAGTGCCCACAGGTCGCTTTCGATGCTCTCGAACCGCTCCTTGAGGTGCAGCTGAACATCGGCAATCGCCCTGTTGTAGTAATGGGGTGCAATCTCTTTGCTGAACACGTCGAGGACTTCAGCCACTTCGAACGACCCCAGCTGCAACTCGAAACGGTCTTCGAGAAAACGCTTGAGGGTATCGAGCGCCTCGCGCTCCTGTTCGGGGGCCAGGGTAATGACCGGGGCCTTGGTCTTCGACCTGCTCATTTACCAGCGCCCGTCCCAGGCGACGAAGTTCTGCAGCAACTGCAGGCCATGGGTATGGCTCTTCTCCGGGTGGAACTGCACGGCAAAGCGCGAACCATCAGCCAGCGCAGCGGCGAAATCGACGCCGTAATGGCCGCGGCCGACCACCTGGCCCGGCTTGCCGGCATTGATGTAGTAGCTGTGCACGAAGTAGAAGCGCGCGCGGTCCGGGATGTCGTGCCACAACGGGTGGTCGATGGTCTGGCTGACCTCGTTCCAGCCCATGTGCGGCACCTTCAGGTGCTCGCCGTCCTCTTCCAGGCCCTTGCCGAAGAAGCGCACCTGGCCGGGGAACAGGCCGATACAGTCGACGCCTTCGTTTTCTTCGCTGCGGTCGAGCAAAGCTTGCATGCCCACGCAGATACCGAGGAACGGGCGGTCCTGGCTGACTTCACGCACCAGGGTGTCGAAGCCCAGGCGGCGGATTTCGGCCATGCAGTCGCGAATCGCGCCGACGCCTGGGAATACCACACGGTCAGCTTCACGAATCACCGCAGCGTCGCTGGTGACCAGCACCTTGCCGGCGCCGACATGCTCCAGCGCCTTGGCCACCGAGTGAAGGTTGCCCATGCCATAGTCGATTACGGCTACCGTCTGCATTTACAGGCATCCCTTGGTGGATGGCATCTGCCCGGCCATGCGCTCGTCCAGGGTGATGGCCATGCGCAGGGCGCGGCCAAAGGCCTTGAACACGGTTTCGATCTGGTGGTGGGTGTTGTGGCCACGCAGGTTGTCGATGTGCAGGCTCACCAGGGCGTGGTTGACGAAGCCCTGGAAGAACTCCTGGAACAGGTCGACATCGAAACCACCGACCGTGGCGCGGGTGTACGGCACATGCATCTGCAGGCCGGGGCGGCCGGAGAAGTCGATGACCACGCGCGACAGCGCTTCGTCCAGCGGCACGTAGGCGTGGCCGTAGCGGAAGATGCCTTTCTTGTCGCCGATGGCCTGGGCGAATGCCTGGCCCAGCGTGATACCGACGTCTTCGACGGTATGGTGATCGTCGATATGCAGGTCGCCCTTGCATTCGATATCCAGATCGATCAGCCCATGGCGGGCGATCTGGTCGAGCATGTGTTCAAGGAAAGGCACGCCGATATCGAATCGAGCCTTGCCACTGCCATCGAGGTTGATCGAGCACTTGACCTGGGTTTCCAGGGTATTGCGCTCGACGGAAGCCTTACGTTCGACCATCACCAGCTCCGCAAAATCATTGGGCGAAAAGGGCTCCATTATAGGCCCAGATCGCGCCAGCTTGAAACGCGGATGACATATGGCGATGCAAGGGCTGCTTTGCAGCCCATCGCGGGCAAGCCAGCTCCCACAATCTTGAGCGTTGCAGAGTAGCTGTGGGAGCCGGCTTGCCGGCGATGAAGCCATCACAGCCAGCCAATCAGCCAGCTGTCATACCCTTCAGTGGAACAACACCGCCGTCTTCTGCAGGGTAATCCACACCCCCCAAGCCAACGGAATCACTACCACCGCCCAGGCCACCAGTACCAGCGGCAGGCTCCCCGGCGCGGCATGCCACTCCAGCGAACGCGCACCGTCGGCACCCTTGTCGTGGCTCAGCGCCCGCTCGGCCGCCAGTTCGGCATCGCTCATGAAGTGCTTGTCCGCCACCGGCCGCACCAGCATGTTGCAGATGAAACCCAGCACCAGCAGGCCGGCAAGGATGTACAGGGTCATGTCATAAGCCGCTGCCCGCTCCACGCCCGCCGCCAGCTGATACTCGCGCAGGTAGGTGATCAGCACCGGCCCCAGCACACCCGCCGCCGCCCAGGCAGTCAGCAGGCGACCGTGGATGGCGCCTACCATCTGCGTACCGAACAGGTCGGCCAGGTAAGCCGGCACGGTGGCGAAACCGCCGCCGTACATGGACAGGATGATGCAGAAGGCCGCCACGAACAGTGCCACGTTACCCAAGTGGCCCATGTTAGGCACCAGGCTGTAAAGGCCGACACCCAGGGCGAAGAAGGCGAAGTAGGTGTTCTTGCGGCCGATGTAGTCCGAGAACGAGGCCCAGAAGAAGCGCCCGCCAATGTTGAACAGGCTCAGCAGGCCGGTGAAGCCCGCAGCGATCGCGGCAATCTGTGCCAGTTGCGCGGCGTTCAGCTCGCTGAAGGTCAGCTCGTTGCCCAGCAGCTTGCCGGCGAACACTTCCTGCAACAGCGGCGAGGCCATGCCCAGAATACCGATACCCGCCGACACGTTGAGGCACAAAACCAGCCAGATAAGCGCAAATTGCGGGGTTTTCCATGCAACACTCACGTGCACATGGCGATCGGTGACCATCGCGTTGGCCTTCTTCACCGGCGCAGTCCAGCCCTCGGGCTTCCAGCCGGTAGGCGGCACACGGTACGCCAGGGCACCGGCGGTCATGAACACGAAGTAGATCGCGGCCATGGCGACGAAGCTCTGCCATACCCCGACTTCATGCTCGTTGCCGAAGTGGCCCATCAGCGCGGTCGCCAAGGGCGCTCCCACCATGGCGCCCCCCCCGAAGCCCATGATCGCCATGCCGGTGGCCATGCCGCGTTTGTCCGGGAACCACTTGATCAAGGTCGAAACCGGGGAGATGTAGCCCAGGCCCAAGCCGATACCCCCGATGACACCGGACCCCAGCCACATCAGCCACAGCTGGTGGGTTTTCACGCCGATCGCTGAAATCAGCATGCCGCCACACCAGCACAGCGCCGACACCAGGCCGGCCTTGCGCGGGCCGGCGTGTTCCAGCCAGCCGCCGAGCACGGCGGCCGAGCAGCCGAGGAAGACGAAGAACAGGGTGTAGATCCAGCTCAGCATCGAGATTGGCCAATCGCACTCGGCACTGAACAGGCGGGCGATGAAGCCCATGTCCGCCGAGCAGGCAACCGGCGCGGTGATGCCGATGGCCTGGGACAACGGCAGCCAGAACACCGAGAAGCCGTAGGCCATGCCGATGCACAGGTGAATGGCCAGGGCTGCCGGTGGTACCAGCCAGCGGTTGAAGCCCGGGCGGGCGATGATGCGCTCCTTCGACAAGAAGCCCGGCGCGCTGGCGGCGGCTCCTGCCGTGATACTGCTGTTCATGGATTCGATCCTTTTGTAGGTAGACGATGCCCGCGGATTGAATGCCCGGCTCTTCTGGCTGCACACAAGGCGAAACACGGCCGTTAGCGGCAACGCCCGCGACAATCGGTCGCGACGCACCACGCAAGCGGCGCAAGGTTAGCAGCATCAAGTGCCATGAAAGCAATCTGATATCGTTATTTTTTGCACAGCTGAAACGGTATTTCTGCCGACACCTGCAGGAACGGGTTTGCCCGCGCAGAGAACGGCACTGTCACACCGACGGAACTGACACCTTTCAAGCTGTCGAAAGCCGCACTACCTCATTCATTAGTAGGAAATGCCCTGTATCTCTAGTCGGATACGCAGGGCCTACCCCGGCGGCGCTATACTCAACCGCTTGAAATTCAAAAACGGACTACAAGGACTCGCCCATGAAAGCGTTCGGCAAAATCCTGGGACTGGGGCTTCTCGGGTTGCTGCTGATCATCGTGGCACTGGGCTTCGCCCTGACCCACCTCTTCGATCCCAACGACTACAAAGACGAGATCCGCCAGTTGGCGCGCGACAAGGCCCATGTCGAGCTGACCCTCAATGGCGATATCGGCTGGAGCCTGTTCCCCTGGCTGGGGCTGGAGCTGCACGACGCCAGCATCGCTACCTTGAACAAACCCACCGAGCCCTTTGCCGACTTGCAGATGCTTGGCCTGTCGGTTCGTGTACTGCCCTTGCTGCGCCGCGAAGTGCAGATGAGCGATGTACGCGTCGAAGGCCTGAACCTGACCCTGGTCCGCGACGAACAGGGCCACGGCAACTGGCAAGACATCGGCAAACCACTACCGCCCCAGGGCGGCACAAGCGCCAATGCGCCGGCCCCCGCGGAGCAACCAGGCACGCCCGCCGAAAGCGGCAGCGAACGCGCAGTCAAACTCGACATCGACAGCCTCACCGTGAACAACGCCCGAGTGCAGTACACCGATGCCCAGAACGGCAAGAGCTACAGCGCTGAAAGCATCCAGTTGAGTACCGGCCCGGTTCACGAGGGCAGCAACATTGCGCTCAAGGCCAGTGCCTTCCTCAGCGCCAGCCAGCCGAACCTCAAGGCCCGCACCGAACTGGCCGGCGAACTGCGCTTCGACCGCAAGCTCAAGCGCTACAACTTCGAAGACATGCGCCTTTCGGGCGAAACCTCGGGTGAGCCAACCGGCGGCAAGACCGTGACCTTCGCCGCTCAAGGCCAGCTGTTGGTCGACATGGCTGCCAACGTCGCGTCGTGGAACGGCCTGAAAATCTCGGCCAACCAACTGCGTGCCCTCGGCGAGCTGAACCTGCGCGACCTGGACAAGGCTCCGCAGCTCAGCGGTGGCTTGTCGATTGCGCAGTTCAACCTGCGCACCTTCCTCGACGGGATTGGCCGCACCCTGCCCGCCACCAATGACCCGGCCGCCTTCAGCAAGCTGGAGCTGGTGACCCGCCTGCAGGGCACCCCGAACAGCCTGGCCCTGGCAGACCTTGCGGTAAAACTGGACGACAGCACCTTCACCGGCCGCGTGGCCGTCGAAGACTTCGCCAAGCAGGCCCTGCGCCTGCAGCTCAAGGGCGACAAGTTCGACGCCGACCGTTACCTGCCGGCCAAGAGCGAAGAGGCCAAGGGCGCCACCGCCGCACGCCAGAGCGAAGTGCAGCAACAGGAAGCCACCGCCTTGGGCAACCCCGGCAGCTCGCCACTGCCCAACGCGCCGACTCAGGTGGCGTGGAGCAACGACAAGCTGTTGCCGGTAGACCGCCTGCGCGAGCTCGACCTGCAAGCCGACCTAGCCTTCGGTTCGCTGACCCTGGACAAACTGCCGATCAGCGATGCCCAGCTGCAAGCCACCGGCCAGGGCGGCCTGCTGACCCTGCAAGGGCTGCGCGGCGGCCTCTACAATGGCAGCTTCGAAGCCAAGGGCAGCGTCGACGTACGCCCTGCCGTGCCGCAGGTTGGCTTGAACACCAAGATCAACCGCGTGCCGGTCGAGCACTTCATCAAGCGTGAAGGCAAGGAGCAGACCCCACCGGTCAAGGGCCTGCTGACCCTGACCAGCGACCTGACCGCGACTGGCAACAGCCAGAAAGCACTGGTCGAAACCCTCAACGGCAGCGCAAACTTCACCATCAACGATGGCGTGCTGGTCAACGCCAACCTGGAACAGCAGCTGTGCCAGGCCATCGCCACCCTCAACCGCAAGACCCTCAGCGGCGAACCCCGCGGCAAGGACACCCCGTTCGAAGAGCTGCGCGGCAGCCTGGTGGTGCGCAACGGCGTAGCCAGCAATCCGGACCTCAAGGCGCGTATCCCCGGCCTTACCGTCAACGGCCACGGCGACCTCGACCTGCGCGTACTGGGCATGGACTACAACGTCGGCGTGATCGTCGAAGGTGACCAGCGTGCCATGCCGGACCCGGCCTGCCAGGTCAACGAACGCTTCGCAGGCGTCGAAGTGCCGCTGCGCTGCCGTGGCCCGCTGGAGCTGGGTGCCAAGGCCTGCCGCCTGGACCAGGACGGCCTGGGCAAGGTCGCAGCGAAGTTGGCTGGCAACCGCCTGAAAGACAAGATCGATGAAAAGCTCGATGAAAAACTCGGAGACAAAGTGAGCCCAGAACTGAAAGAAACGCTCAAGGGGCTGTTCAAGCGATGAGCCCAGAGCAGTTCTCCAGCGCCGTGCTGGCCTGGTACGACCAGCACGGCCGCCACGACCTGCCCTGGCAACAGGGCATCACCCCTTACCGGGTGTGGGTGTCGGAAATCATGCTGCAGCAGACCCAGGTCAGCACCGTGCTCAACTACTTCGACCGCTTCATGCAGGCCCTGCCGACCGTGCAGGCGCTGGCCGAGGCACCAGAAGACGAAGTGCTGCACCTGTGGACCGGGCTGGGTTACTACACCCGTGCGCGCAACCTGCAGAAGGCCGCGAAGGTGGTCGTGGAGCAGTATGGCGGCGAGTTCCCGCGCAGCGTCGAGCAACTCACCGAACTGCCCGGCATCGGCCGCTCCACCGCCGGGGCCATTGCCAGCATCAGCATGGGCATCCGTGCGCCGATTCTCGACGGTAACGTCAAGCGCGTACTGGCCCGCTACACCGCCCAGCCCGGCTACCCCGGCGAACCCAAGGTCGCCAACCAGCTATGGGCCACAGCCGAACGCTTCACCCCGCAGCAGCGTGCCAACCACTACACCCAGGCGATGATGGACATGGGCGCCACGCTGTGCACCCGTAGCAAGCCCAGTTGCCTGATCTGCCCGTTGCAGCGCGGCTGCGAAGCCCACCTGCACGGTGAAGAAACCCGCTACCCCGAGCCCAAACCACGCAAGGCGCTGCCTCAACGGCGCACGCTGATGCCGCTGCTGGCCAACCACGAAGGCGCTATCCTGCTGTATCGCCGCCCTTCCAGTGGCCTTTGGGGCGGCTTGTGGAGCCTGCCCGAGCTGGACGACATCGGCCAACTCGACGACCTCGCCTACCAGCACGGCCTGCGCCTGGCCGAGAGCCGCGCGCTTGACGGCCTGACCCATACCTTCAGCCATTTCCAGCTGGCGATCGAGCCGTGGCTGGTACGCGTCGACCCGGTCGGCCAGCACATGGCCGAGGCCGACTGGCTCTGGTATAACCTCGCCACCCCGCCGCGCCTGGGCCTCGCCGCCCCGGTCAAGAAGCTGCTCAAACGCGCGGCCGACGAACTGATTGCAGGAGATGCCCGATGACCCGCACCGTGATGTGCCGCAAGTACAAAGAAGAATTGCCAGGCCTGGACCGCCCGCCTTACCCAGGCGCCAAGGGCCAGGACATCTTTGATCACATCTCGCAGAAAGCCTGGGCCGACTGGCAGAAGCACCAGACCATGCTGATCAACGAAAAGCGCCTGAACATGATGAACGCCGAGGACCGCAAGTTCCTCCAAGGCGAGATGGACAAGTTTTTCGCCGGCGAAGAATACGCCCAGGCGGAAGGCTACGTACCACCGGCCGTATGACCCCAGAAATCGTAAGCGACGGAATTAATTTAAAATTTTTTCAAAAAGTCGTTGACGAGCGGTCTGGAAATCTATTTAATTCACCTCGTCGCCCAGATAGCTCAGTCGGTAGAGCAGAGGATTGAAAATCCTCGTGTCGGCGGTTCGACTCCGTCTCTGGGCACCACCTTCAAGCTTCTGGTGGTTGCAAAGTTACCCGAAGCGACAACAAGAAACCCGCCTAGTGCGGGTTTTTTGTTGTCTGTGATTTTTGCAGCAGGATCAGCAGCTTCACCCCAAGCGCCGGATGAGCTACTGGTCGGTCGTGCGCAGCCCATCGCCGGCAAGCCGGCTCCCACAGGTTTGGCGTTGTACCTGTAGGAGCCGGCTTGCCGGCGATGGGCCGCACAGCGGCCTCTGTCAGCAACACTTGGGTTTCCCAGGCAACTGCGCTTCAATACGCGCACTTTTCGGACACACCCAAGGAATCGCCCCATGGCCTCCAATACCAAGCAACAGAAACGCGCCAAACGCGCCGCCAGCAAGGCCAAGCAGAACCGCATGGTGCGCAGCGGCCAGGCGGTCAAGGCAAGCACGGGTGACAGCGCCAGCATCGAGCAGGTTTTCCACAAGGCCATGGAGTCGGACAGCTACAAGGAGCTGTTCAACAAGATGAAAGCCGCACAGGAAACCAGCCTGGTCGCGATGATCTCGGTGTTCCTGGTCGACCCGCTGCTGGCACTGGTGCTCAAGGGCCACAAAGAAGAACACGCCACCGACTACATCGTGCTGGTGTTCAACGCCTACCGCACCTGGCTTGATGGCGCCGACGAAGACACCACCATGGCCTGGCTGGAGAGCGACGAGTTCCAGGAAGCCTATATCGCCGCTTCCGAGCTGGTAGCCAAGCAGCAACAACAGCAGAAGCAGTTTGGCTAAAACCTCACCGCCCTGAAGCTTGCGGGGTACCTGTAGGAGCCGGCTTGCCGGCGATAGGGCCGGCACAGACAAACAAAAAGGCCGCGCCCTACCCAGGGCGCGGCCTTTTTTAATTGCAGCCCGCGCGGATCAGTTATCCAGCGCCACCCGCCCAGCAGCCTCACGCTTGCGATGCACCAGCAAGCCCGCTGCTACCACACCAATGCTCAGCAGCGCAGTCGCGATGATCTCGGCACGGTGGTCCTCACGCAGGGCCATCACCACCAGAATGGCAACGATGAAGGCAATGGTCGCCCAGGTCAGCCCCGGGAACAGCCACATCTTGAAGGCGATCTTCTCGCCGCGAGCCTCGCGCTGGCTGCGCATGCGCAACTGCGACACGGCAATCACCAGGTACACCAGCAGCGCGATGGCACCGGAGCTGGCCAGCAGGAACTCGAACACCTGGGCCGGCGCCACGTAGTTGGCGAACACGCACAGGAACGCCGCCGCGGTCGACAGCAATACCGCCACATACGGGGTAGCTGCCTTGGTGGTGCGCTGGGCAACGGCCGGTGCATCACCCCGTTTGCTCAGCGAGAACAGCATGCGCGACGAGGTGTACAGCGCCGAGTTCAGGCAGCTGGTCACGGCGATCAGCACGACGATGTCGACGATCAGCTTGGCGTTCGGCACGCCGATGCGGCTCAGTACAGTCTGGTAGGAACCGGTTTCGGCCAGCGCCGGGTCGTTCCACGGCACCAGGGCCACGACCAGGAAGATCGACACCAGGTAGAACAGGCAGATACGCCAAATCACCGAGTTGGTTGCACGGCTGATCTGCTTGCCCGGGTCTTTCGACTCGGCGGCAGCGATGGTCACGATCTCGGTACCCATGAACGAGAACATGGTGGTCAGCATGGCCGCCAGCACAGCGCCCAGGCCATTGGGCATGAAGCCCTGGGTATCGAACAGGTGGCTGGCACCGCTGACCTGGCTGCTTGGCATGAAGCCAAACATGGCAGCGCAGCCGACCACGATGAAGCCGATGATCGCCAGTACCTTGAGCAGGGCGAACCAGAACTCGAATTCACCGTAGTTCTTCACGCTGCACAGGTTGGTCGCCGTCAGGGCCAAGGTAATAAGGAGGGAGAAGGCCCACAGGTCGACTGCCGGGAACCAGGCATGCAGGATCGCTGCAGCCGCGTTGGCTTCCAACGGGATGACCAGCACCCAGAACCACCAGTACAACCAGCCAATGGTGAAGCCAGCCCAGCGGCCAATGGCGCGGTCGGCATAGGTGGAGAACGAACCAGTATCCGGCGAGGCGATGGCCATTTCGCCGAGCATGCGCATCACCAGCACCACCAAGGTACCGGCAGCGGCATAGGCCAGCAGCACGGCAGGGCCGGCAGCAGCGATGGCGTGGCCGGAGCCGACGAACAGACCGGCGCCGATGACGCCAGCAATGGACAGCATGGTGACATGCCGTTGTTTGAGCCCCTGAGCGAGGTCATTGGAATTGTTACCGCTCATAAAACTACCTTTGTAAGGAGTGGACCACCCGACTGAATACGAAGCGCGCCAGGGGTGAGTTAGGCGTCGCTGCAATCGGCGGTTTCCAGACGGCAATAAGCGGGCCATGTGCTGAATGCATTCGTCAGATAAGACTGGCAGGGCGTAAAGGACGCGGCTTGCAGGGCTTTCGGCCAACTCCTGACCGAAAGGCCGTCAAATCCGACAGGAAAGACGGGATTACGGAAATACCCACTTACAAATGCACCAGAGGTGCTCCTCGGTAACACCTCTGCACTATTGCAAAGCAAAAAAGTGCAACCTTGCGGTATCACCTTTTGCCTTGCGGGCCAATCGCGGGCAAGCCCGCTCCTACAGGGGCAGCAGCGTCAGCGGGTACGGCTTCAGCCGCGATCGAGGCCAAAATTGCTTCCCAGCCCTGCCCAAAACTGGCACCATCGCGCCTTTTTTCATCAAGGCTCTGGAGCTGGGCGACACCTTCGCGGACATCTGCGCGACGTTGCACTGCAGCGATGCGACAAACTGCCCCGCCACTGCCCCGAGCCCCCTGCGACCCTGTTGGCCGCCCTGATGCCGCTATGCTAGCTTGGCGCACGCCAGGAAGGCCGCCAACAGCTGGGAACGCACCCGAACACATGAGGACCGCACATGGCCCAGGCCACGCCCGCGCTGGAAATCCGCAATCTGCACAAACGTTACGGCGAGCAGGAAATTCTCAAGGGCATTTCGCTGACCGCGCGTGACGGTGACGTGATCTCCATCCTGGGATCGTCCGGCTCCGGCAAGTCCACCCTGCTGCGCTGCATTAACCTGCTGGAAAACCCTCATCAGGGTGAAATCCTCGTTGCAGGCGAAGCGCTCAAGCTCAAGGCCGCCAAGAACGGCGACCTGATAGCTGCCGACAATCGCCAGATCAACCGCCTGCGCAGCGAAATCGGCTTCGTCTTCCAGAACTTCAACCTGTGGCCGCACATGTCGATCCTCGACAACATCATCGAGGCGCCACGCCGCGTGCTCGGCCAGAGCAAAGCCGAGGCCATCGAAGCCGCCGAGGCGCTGCTGAACAAGGTCGGCATCTACGACAAACGCCACAGCTACCCCGCCCAGCTTTCCGGTGGCCAGCAGCAGCGTGCTGCCATCGCCCGCACCCTGGCCATGCGGCCCAAGGTCATTCTGTTCGACGAGCCAACTTCGGCGCTCGATCCGGAAATGGTCCAGGAAGTGCTTAACGTTATCCGCGCACTGGCCGAAGAAGGCCGTACCATGCTGCTGGTGACACACGAGATGAACTTTGCCCGCCAGGTGTCCAGTGAAGTGGTCTTCCTGCACCAGGGCCTGGTTGAAGAGCAAGGATCGCCGCAGCAGGTCTTCGAGAACCCGACCTCGGCGCGTTGCAAGCAATTCATGTCCAGCCACCGCTAACGGAGCAACACGAATGCAGACCTATAAGAAATTCCTCCTGGCAGCTGCCGCCACCCTGGTGATGTCGGCCAACGCCATGGCCGCAGAAAAACTGCGCATGGGTATCGAAGCCGCCTACCCACCGTTCAACAACAAGGATGCCAGCGGCCAGGTCGTCGGCTTCGACAAAGACATCGGCGACGCCCTGTGCGCCAAGATGAAGGTCGAGTGCGAAGTCGTCACCTCCGACTGGGACGGCATCATCCCGGCCCTGAAAGCGAAGAAATTCGACTTCCTGATCTCCTCGCTGTCGATCACCGACGAGCGCAAGGAGTCCGTTGACTTCACCGACCCGTACTACTCGAACAAGCAACAGTTCATCGCGCCGAAGAACGTCGACTTCAAGACCGACGATAAGTCACTCGAAGGCAAGACCATCGGCACCCAGCGCGCCACCCAAGCTGCGACCTGGCTGGACGATCACGGCGGCATGGACGGCAAATTCAAGGTCAACCTGTACGACGGCCAGGAAAACGCCTACCTGGACCTGACCTCCGGCCGCCTCGACGCCATCCTCGCCGACAAATACGCCAACTACGACTGGCTGAAGTCCGAAGCCGGCAAGAACTATGAGTTCAAAGGTGAGCCGGTCAACGACAGCGACAAGGTCGGCATCGCCGTTCGCAAAGGCGACGATGAGCTGCGCAACAAGCTCAATGCCGCACTGAAGGAAATTGTCGCCGACGGCACCTACAAGAAGATCAACGACAAGTATTTCCCGTTCAGCATCTATTGATTCGCCCCGACCGGTACGCCCTTGGGCGTGCCGGTCCTTAGAACGACCCTGCCCATGAATATCGACCTGCACGGATTCGGTCCGGCCCTGGCGGCTGGCACCTTGATGACCGTAAAACTGGCGCTTTGCGCCTTGCTGCTGGGGCTGGTCCTGGGCCTGCTCGGCGCTCTGGCCAAGACGTCCTCGATCAAGCCACTGCAATGGCTTGGCGGCTTCTACTCGACCCTGGTTCGCGGCGTGCCCGAACTGCTGTGGGTCCTGCTGATCTATTTCGGCACCGTCGGGCTGATGAACAGCCTCGGCGAAGCCCTGAACATGCCTGGCCTGGAACTCAGCGCCTTCGCCGCCGGAGTCATCGCCCTGGGGCTGTGCTTCGGCGCCTACGCCACCGAAGTGTTCCGTGGCGCCATCCTGGCCATCCCCAAAGGCCACCGCGAGGCCGGCCTGGCGCTGGGTCTGTCGAACGGGCGCATCCTGTCGCGGATCATCCTGCCGCAGATGTGGCGCATCGCCCTGCCCGGCCTCGGCAACCTGTTCATGATCCTGATGAAGGACACCGCGCTGGTGTCGGTGATCGGCCTGGAAGAAATCATGCGCCACGCGCAAATTGGCGTGACCGTGACCAAGGAGCCATTCACCTTCTATATGGTCGCCGCCTGCATCTACCTGAGCCTGACCATCGTTGCCATGACCGGCATGCACTTCATGGAAAAACGCGCCGCTCGCGGCTTTGCGAGGGCCGAATAATGAATTGGGAAGTGATCATCAAGTGGCTGCCGCGCCTGGCCCAGGGTGCCACCCTGACGCTGGAGCTGGTCGCCATCGCGGTCGTCGCCGGGTTGATCCTGGCCATCCCGCTGGGCATCGCCCGCTCCTCGCGCCACTGGTACGTGCGCGCTGTCCCTTACGGCTACATCTTCTTCTTCCGCGGCACGCCGCTGCTGGTGCAGTTGTTCCTGGTCTACTACGGCCTGGCGCAGTTCGACCTGGTGCGTTCGAGCAGCCTGTGGCCATACCTGCGCGATCCGTTCTGGTGCACCGTGCTGACCATGACCCTGCACACCGCTGCCTACATCGCCGAAATCCTGCGCGGTGCGCTGCAGGCCATCCCCAAGGGTGAAATCGAGGCGGCGCGGGCGCTGGGCATGTCGCGTGGCAAGACACTGTTCTACATCATGCTGCCGCGTGCGGCGCGCATCGGCTTGCCGGCGTACAGCAACGAAGTGATCCTGATGCTCAAGGCCAGCGCCCTGGCCAGTACCGTGACCCTGCTGGAACTGACCGGCATGGCGCGCACCATCATTGCCCGAACCTACCTGCCGGTAGAGATCTTCTTCGCTGCCGGGGTGTTCTACCTGGT
The DNA here is from genome assembly GCF_033095865.1 of Pseudomonas sp. KU43P. NCBI lineage: Bacteria > Pseudomonadati > Pseudomonadota > Gammaproteobacteria > Pseudomonadales > Pseudomonadaceae > Pseudomonas > Pseudomonas sp. KU43P. Next base: position 5,548,228 of record NZ_AP019365.1, read on the forward strand.
GATCTCGTTCGTGCTGGTGCAAGGCTTCAAGCTGCTGGAGCGCTGGTTGCGCGTGGACGCCTGCCAAGGGCGTTGAGATCTCACTGGCTTCATCGCGGATAAATCCGCTCCTACCACCGGCCCGCGCGGTCCTCGTAGGAGCGGATTCATCCGCGATAAGGCCCTAAAATCCACCCCATACCTCACCCCTCCCATGCACCCTTTCCTCCACAGCCACCACCTAAGCAACCGCTTCCAGGCCCTCGACCAATTCCTGAGCGCCCACCAGCAGCTGTGGAAACCCCGCCCATTCACCGCCCTGCGCCTCGACTGGGAAACCGAATACCCCGAACTCGCCGCTTACCTGCGCCAATGCCCCCTGGCCGACGCCGAGTCCAGCATCGACCCACAAGACCTGCCAGCCCCCTTCCCACAACTGGCCCAGCAAGCCCAGCAGCTATCCGCCGTGGGCGACCTACCCGACATCGGCCTGCCACCCGCCGGCCACCGCCTCGACGTCAACGTCCCCGGCCGCAAATGGCAGCAGATCGAAGCCTTCAGCCGCCGCCTGGGCTTTCACCAACAGACCCACCACTGGCTAGACTGGTGCGCGGGCAAAGGCCACCTCGGCCGCCGGCTGCTACAGCCCGGCCAGCAACTGACCTGCCTGGAGTACGACGCCGAACTGGTGAGCGCCGGGCAAGCCCTGAGTGACCATCACCATCTGCCCGCCACCCATGTTCACCAGGACGTGATGGCCGCAGACAGCGCCCGCCACTTGGGCAGCGACAAGAGCGTGGTCGCCCTGCACGCCTGTGGCGAGCTGCACGTGCACCTGCTGCGCACTGCCAGCCAGCAAGGCTGCCGCCACTTGGCCGTGGCCCCGTGCTGCTATAACCGCGTCCCGGGCGACCACTACCAACCGTTATCCACAGCCGCGCAACATTCGCCCCTGCGGCTGTCGATGAACGACCTTGGCCTGCCGCTGAGCGAAACCGTGACCGCCGGCGCGCGGGTAAAGCACCAGCGCGACCGCTCGATGGCCCGGCGCCTGGCCTTCGACCTGCTACAGCGTCAGCAACGCCAGTGCGATGAGTACCTGCCTACCCCTTCATTGCCGGTCGCTTGGCTGGAGAAGCCATTGGAGCAGTACTGCCGCGACCTGGCGCAGCTGCGCGGGCTGGAGCTGAGCGTCACCCCAGACTGGGCAGCCCTCGAAGCCGCAGGCTGGCAACGCCTGGCTGAGGTACGCAACCTCGAACGGCTGCGCAACCTGTTCCGCCGACCGCTGGAAATGTGGCTAGTGCTGGACCGCGCCCTGTTCCTCGAAGAACAGGGCTACAGCGTTCGCGTTGGCACCTTTTGCGAATATCCACTGACACCGCGCAACCTGCTGCTGCTCGCCGAACGCGACTGATAGCCGCAGTACAACCTGTGGATAAGTCTGTGAACAAGCTTTTGATGACTGGATCAAGCCGAGCGCTATTTAAAGCCCTTCGGTTATTCCTACAGGCGCTCCAAGCCCAGTAAAAACAGGCGTTTGCGCAAAGACCAGCGGTGGAGTCAGTCGGCATGCCTTTCGCGCACACACTTGATGCCTCTTGTGCATAAGCTTTTCTTGTGCGTAGGCGCAAAGGCTCAGTGCAGGCGGTTCTTGGCCATTTCGATATCGTTCATCAGGGCCTTGGCCAGCGCACTCAAGTAGTCAGCAGCACCCAGCAGCTTGTGGTCGTCTTCCATATCGCCTTCACGAACGAGGTGCTTGATGTAGCCCAGCAGGATTGAAACCTGTTCATAGGCATCGTCCAGGGGAATGCCCGGTTGAACGCGCAGCAGGTCGATGGGTGGGTTGCCGACTTCCAGGAAGGTTTCGGCGCCCGCCGTCAGAAGGGTTGTGGTTTTTCCGGTCATGGCTTCACTCCCCGCCCTTATCTGCGGTTATGCGTGCCAGTGCATGTTCGGCGAGCACCCGTGCCGAATCGGTGGCGTGGGCAGCGTTACCGAGGATGTTCAGGCCGGGTTCGCCAGCGTGCAGGTGGCAGTATTCGTCGAGGGTGTCGATGACGCCGCACAGTAGCTCGGTGGCGTAGACAAGCGCGTCAGGCGGGGTGATGTCGCTGTGGATCGAAAAAAATGGAGTATTGAGGATTTTCTGGCGGGGTGGATCGGGGACAATCTTCTTCATGGCAGCAGCTCCGGTTGAACTGCCACGGTGACCTTTCTCACGGATCAAGGCGGCAGTCATACACGGGGTGAGAAAACCGAGGGAGCTACAAAGCTCGGCCAGACCGAAGTCTGCCCGTGTACGACTGCCATAAAAGCAAGCTCAGTAACTCCATAGCGGGTTCTCACGCCCGGTCACCAGAAATTGGCGACCCGGGAACGGTATCCCTGGGCCACTTCCCCGCCAACAGTGAAACTTCGCAAGCGTGCGTAGGATAATTCCCAAATGCACTTTTCCTGAAGCATTTGGTTCTAGGTTCAGAATTACCTTACTGGCTGATGGCCCTATCGCCGGCAAGCCAGCTCCCACAGGTACAACACAAGCCTCGAGAGCGGTACAACACCTGTGGGAGCCGGCTTGCCGGCGATAGGGCCAGAACAGCCACCCCAGCACAAAAGCGTTGCCCCCTCGGCCACCCTGCCGGTGTATCATCCCCATCCCAAATGATTAAAAAGCTACGTCGCACGCTGCCCACCAGCCTCGCGACCTTCTGGCGTTGCGCCAGAACCGACAATGGACTACCGGACTTTCACATCGTGACCCGAGCCAAACCCCTGATCCTGTTGGCCTGCACCCTGGCCCTCGGCGCTTGCGCCAGCAGCACCCCGGCGCCCCACACCAGCAATCTGGACTGGAATACCCCCGGCATGCAGCTAGGCGGCGACAACGGTCTGCCGCTACGCGTCGAAACCCCGTGCCGCAAGCGCGGCTGCGACAATGACAAGCTGTTCTTCAACCCCGCGAAGACCGAACCAAACGTCAACACCATCCACCGCGGCTGGTAGGAAAATTCCCCTTTCGGGCCGGTGACTTAGCTCATTTGCGCACAATCGAAAGGAAGTGGTTTACAGGCGCCATCCGATCGCTATAATGACGCCCCATTGCCGGTATAGCTCAGATGGTAGAGCAACTGACTTGTAATCAGTAGGTCCCGGGTTCGATTCCTGGTGCCGGCACCATATCCAGCTCCATCGCGTTCCACCGAATGCCTTGGAAGCCCCTAAAACCCGCCCTTTGGCGGGTTTTTTCGTTCCGGGACCCTCCGTCGGGATCCAACAAAATACCCCATCCCCGGGGGGTATTTTTAGGGTACAGCGTCTTGCCTGCATGGAGAACGTACCCTTATGCCACGCCTAGCCGTTCCTCTCAGCGACCTCAAATGCCGTACGGCGAAACCTCGCGAACGTGCCTACAAGCTATTCGACGGTGGCGGCATGTACCTCTTCGTGAAACCCAACGGCGTGAAAACGTGGCGATTGCGCTACTTCAAGCCCAGCGGCAAGGAGGGCACGCTGATCATCGGCAACTATCCCATCATCTCGCTGGCCGTCGCGAGGACCAAGCGCGATGAAGCCAAGGCCCTGCTGCTCGACAACCTCGACCCGATGGAAGAGAAGAAGAAAGCGAAGCTAGCTGCTCAACGAGCTTCCCTGCTTTTTGAAACCGTCGCCCTGGAGTGGCATGCCGAAATGTCGCGGCGCTGGACGGAGGGACACGCCAAGACCGTCATGAGCCGATTGCGCACCCACGTCTTCCCCCTGATCGGCCAACGCCCCATCGCTGAGATTGATACCCATGATCTGCTTGAGATCACTCTGCGTATCAAAGAGCGCGGCACCATGGACGTTGCTCTGCGCGTGCAGAATTATCTCTCCACGATCATGCGGGGCGCGAAGCGGGCACGGCAGATCAGCCAGAATCCTGCGCTCGATCTGGCAGGGTCGATTCATGCCCCGCGTACCGTGCACCGCCCTGCCCTCTCACTCAACCGCCTGCCCGAACTACTCAGCCGGATCGACAACTACAACGGCCGTGAGCTAACCAAGCTGGCTGTATTGCTGACGCTGCACGTGTTCGTGCGCTCCAGCGAACTGCGCTTTGCGCGCTGGGATGAGTTCGACCTGCAACGGGCGATGTGGGAAATCCCGGACACCCGCAAGCAAATCGACGGCGTGCGCAATTCCACTCGTGGTACCAAGATGAGCGGAGACATACAGATGGTGCCGCTCTCTCCCCAAGTCATCGCGATCCTTGAGAGGCTGCGCGGCTTGAGTCGCTTCTCCGAACTGGTGCTGCCCGGTGACCACAAGTACTGGAAGCCAATGTCGGAGAACACGGTTAACCAGGTGCTGCGCAACGTTGGCTACGACACCTCCAAGGAGGTATGCGGACATGGATTCAGGACCATGGCTTGCAGCGCCTTGCTTGAGTCAGGGCTGTGGACAGACGCGGCCATTGAGCGGCAGATGAGCCACAAGGAACGCAATCGCGTGCGCGCCGCCTATATCCACAAGGCCGAATTTCTGGAGCAGCGTCGGCTGATCATGGCGTGGTGGAGCAATTACATCGATGCCAACAGATCGGGGCATGTCACTCCACATGAGTTCGCCCATCCAGCTGGCGACAACATCACTCCCTTGCCAAGTGGGCGTGGCGCATTCAATCGTCGGTGAACCCTCCAGAACACCGCTGGCCGCTCTTTAATTCGGGTCCATCCAAACAGGGCTGCAAAGCCGCCCTGTTTGAATGGACCTCGCTTTGCAAAGCTAAAAGTCGACACAAATCCTTTGGATACCACTGATTTCCACCGGTGGATAATTTCATGCACAGCCCCAGAGGCCACGAGGAATGGGGCGTTGACCAAAACTATCCACAGGCGTAGAACTGTTGTTGCAAACGCTGTCGTTGACAGCACCCCAGGTGACCCGAGCCTTCAAGGTCACGCCGCTCCCGCGGTGGTTCTCCCCAAGGGCGATTCGCATCCGGCAGCTCGCCCGGTCACTACCCATGTGATGGATGCTCCTATACCTATGGCGCTCGTGCGCCAGATACACCGTAACTCGCTGCCCTGCAGCAACCTACCCGCTTGGCCGACTATTGCGCCAACCTGTGCCCGTCTCTTTCTGTGGAAAGAGACGGGCACTTCTAACACTGCTGCAGCCCTGATAGCACAAGGCTTTGCGGCAGTCCCCCTCGTGACAATCGGCGTGACAAACGCCGATGTCACCAGCAACAGCCATGTAGATGATGGTGCCGCAGACCAAGGAATGGATTGCACCTGACTGACAGTCAGGCATGCCCCGGTCATCGCATTGCTGCTTGCACCTGGCTCAGGATCTCGCGGCACTGGTCTCGTCAGCCAATGCAGCCTCCACCCGCCCATCGGTAACGGTGCTCAGGAGGTCAGATCATGAGATGCCCTTGCTCCCGGTCGTAAGGAGCCGCCAGTCCCGCGCTAGAGGACATCCCCACAGGTCGCAGGGGCCTTGATCCCTGATAACACTCAGCATTCTTGGCGGGATGACGTGGGACAAAGAACGAGAGGTAAAAGTAGGAGGCAGTGGGTATGACGCTAAACGGATGAAATGCTTTGCCATAGACACCGGCAGCACACATTGGTAGTGTCCAAAAACGAATGATTGCATCTCGGATACCATAAACAGTCTGGCCAAGAAAACGCACTCAACAGTTGACTTCTCAAGGTTGATTTCCCTTTGCCCTACCATGAAGGTTTCTATGATCATATTTGTAGCTGGCGTTTATGGATCTGGAAAAACCACCATATGCTCTCGGCTAGCAGCAGACTTAGGGTATCTAAGCGTCAGCGCAAGTGAGCTGATTCGAGCACGTCGAGGGAGTGCGTCCTGGAACAGTTCGAAAGAGACCCAGGACATAGAGCGCAATCAACAAATATTAATTGAGGCTGTCGCAGACCTCAAGATGAATCATCGCAATATATTACTAGACGGTCACTTCGCGCTGCTAGATTCCGAAACCAGAATAACCGTTCTACCGCAGAAGGTCTTCGACAATTTAAGCGTAGATAAAATAATCCTAGTTGAGTCCAGCATCCAAGATATTGAATCACGCCTAAAAGCAAGAGACAAAGAGGAGTGGGATCGCAAACTCATAAAAGAGCTTATCATTTCTGAAAGAAATAATGCTCTCGCCTATCACCAAGCAACTGGGACGCCACTAAAAATAGTCAACAGTAAAAATTATCGGGACATAATCCCCTACTTGGAAAAATAATAAATAACGCCATCACAATACACATCGATAAAGGAGTATCAAGTGAAAGGCTTGCAGCACAAAAAAATCTCAGAAATAGATGGAAACGATCCTTTTTTTAATTCCCTGAAAGAAGACTACAGCGAGTTCTGCTCTTGGTACGCAAAAAAAGCAAACGCTGGTGAGGAAGCATACGTATTCCACAACTCTAGAAAAAGAATGGACGGCTTTTTATATCTAAAGCTTGAGACTGATCCGGATCCAAGCATCGCCCCTCCCCTTCCACCTGGCAAAGCATTGAAGGTAGGCACACTTAAGATAAATGCCCACGGAACAAAGCTTGGTGAAAGATTTATCAAAAAAATTTTTGATCATGCGATGAGCCATAAAGTTGACTACATTTATGTGACGGTTTTTGAAAAGCATGCCGGCCTTATTAATTTATTGGAGCGCTACGGTTTCGAAAAGCGCGCCTGTAAGACTTCGATAAATGGCTCAGAACATGTCCTAACTAGGGACCTCAATCTAGTGACAGGTCACGTCGTTAGAGACTTCCCCCACTTTGAGTTAGCCGACAAAAAATTCTACCTTCTCGCAATTTACCCGGAATACCACTCAGCATTCTTACCTGACTCAATACTCAATGGCGAAAGCCACGATATCCTAGAGGACGTATCACACACAAATAGCATACACAAAGTATACATTTCAGGAATAAATAGAACAAAATGCTTGAAACCCGGTGACATTGTTGCGATTTATCGAACCAATGATGGAAAAGGTAAAGCCTATTATCGCTCCGTCGTTTCCTCACTGGGCGTAGTCGAGGAAGTACGGCAGATAAAATCCTTCAAAAACGAAGCGCAATTTATTAAATACACAAAACCATATAGCATCTTCACCATTGAACAACTCAAAGACTATTTTACTAATAAGCAAAAATCATATATAATAAAATTTACATATAATGCAGCGCTGAAAAAAAGAATTATCCGCAAACGGCTTATCGAAGAATGCCTGATTAGCACCCGTACTCGATGGGATTTCACCCAGCTTACAGAGAAACAGCTAAGATGGATTGCAAAAGAAGGTGAAATTAATGAAAGTATTATTATCCATCAAGCCTGAGTACGCTAATAAAATTCTTAGTGGTGAGAAAAAATTCGAATTTCGAAAAGTTTCATTTACGAACACCGACGTGAAAACTGTAGTGATCTATGCAACTAAACCTGTGGGAAAGGTCGTCGGGGAGTTCGAGATTCTAAAAATTTATAGCGACTCCCCTTCAAAAATTTGGGAACGGACCAAAAATTCGGCAGGCATCGATAAAAAATATTTTGATCGATACTACGAGGGAAAGGATCTAGCTATTGCAATCGCGGTCGGAGCTGTTCATCAATATGAGTCCCCTAAAAACTTGTCTGATGTAGGAGTTGGAATCTCACCGCCGCAATCTTTCTGCTATATTAAACCTAACGAGAGAGAACAGCAGCGAGAACTGGAGCTCGGATAAGGATATATTAATGATGAATTTGTCGCGAGAGGTGGATATAGACTGGGTCACCAGCTCGTTGAGAGCTGTTGATCAGAAATTTTTGATCGCCAATCCTTGGGCGTACGACCATGTATTGCCCGTTATCATTAGTCATCTTCACGATCTTTCAGGCTACTATCCAAGTTTTAACACTTGGTTAGACCATAAGGTCATACCTGGATTACTTTCAGGCGAGCGAACAATCCTTCTTGAGCATAGCCGAGGTTGTTTATCTGGATTAGCTATAGTCAAGAATGATGGTCTCGAGCAAAAATTGTGCTGCTTACGAGTTCTGCCGAGATTTCAAAATACTGGAGTTGGATTGAAATTATTTGAGCGCTCATTCCAAACACTCAACACAAGCATGCCTTTGCTATCAATTGCAGAAGAGCAAAAACCTGTTTTTAGCAGGCTATTCAAATACTATGGTTTCGAATTAGCCAAAAAGTATCATGATTATTACCGCCCTATGAAAGACGAGCTCAGCTTTAATGGACTGATCGAAGCTGAGCCCGTATTTAAAAAGAACTCGAATTGCTCTCAAAAGCTAATTTTTCTGACCTAAATGTTTGAGGGCTTTTTTCTTCAAATGTCCGAGTAGTGGCCGGGCACCTATCAATAAAAATCCGAATGCCAAGTACATTGATAACCAAGCCACCTTCCGCCCGCAACCGTCAGGTATCTCTTTAGCGATACAAGTCGTGCTAATATCCCATAATGCACTTCCCGACGCTCCGAAAATAACAACAAGTGTGACAAAGCGGGCTATCGAAAGGTAGTCAGATCGCACCTTTGAAAAACGGCCAAGGACAATTAGATCCTTGACGGAGTCTCCTTCTTTGCTTGCGGTCCATTGGTAACCCAAGTAATTTCTAACACTAGTCTCTTCAGAAATACCCACGCTGCTGTCAAGGCGAATGTACTCGTTCCAAACCTCTTCGTCCATGAGGGAACGATAGCCCTTATAATCCTTCGTATCAGAAACGCATACTTCATCTCGAATCGTTGTCAGAAAACAATGAATTCTCTGAAATTTCGGAAACTTCAACCGGTCGTTGCCGCTCAGAAGTTCTTCTGGCACCCCGCGACGCACATTAATTCTAAAATCAATAATCCGAGTTTCCGTGTTGGAACTGATTAACGCCCGATCCTTCTGGATAAAATCTACACTGTATACGCTAGGTGGAACATTTCGAATACGAAAGCGAATGTAGGCAGACTCGCGGCGATCTTTTATATTCGTAATAGCTGGACGACTAGGTAAGGTGATTGTCAACCGGGTACATACGTTTTCGTCGCTCAGAAAAATAGGCTCAACTTTAAAAAGCTGAGTATTCAGGCGAACCAAAGAGAAAGGTTTAACATCTTGCCCATCTTTTCTAAAACTAATATTAGCGTAGTTGCCTTCACCAAATCCGTCATAGTGAACGACCTCATTAAAAATCGCGGCAACGCTCTTTTCGCCATTTAATCTCGAACCAAGATCACTTACATCTTTCAGTTCAACTTTCCATGGAAAATCAACCACGACCGCAGAATAAGCATCACGCTTACCGATCATAAGCCCAATATCCATGAAGGGAGACAGTCTATCACGACCTGTTTCCCACAAATTCACATGGAGTTCATCCTCAAGTTCTCTTTCCCAGAGATCACCTGATTTTTTACGTTGTTCTATCAACCTCGTCTTCCGCGCCTTAGTACTCGCTAGCCAAACCTCTCTGACACTGACTTGATCGTCTAGAACGGTTTCGGTATTCGAGTGGGGTTGGTTGTCTTCCTGAGGGATGGCCTTTATCGGTAACTTAGGAGATCCGTGCTTTACGGGCTCCTCTTCATCAGATAAGTACCTGACAATTATCCCTGAAAAAGAATGGCGCATCGAACGCGTCCTTGGATTTCCGCACAATCGTAGGGGCATTTCACCTTTTTTTGTTGAATCTGTCAATAACTGCGCACCCCCAAAAATAGGGTAAAAGCGCTTAATATGCAGGATCACATAAACTTGTAAACGGCAAAACATTATTTATGCTTGACACACAACTTGCCTAAAGCCTTTTCTCAGGGCTGTGGTAGGCCATAAAGATACTTCTAAAGATGCCTTGTGCTACAAACCAACGCCTACAATGGCTGCTGACACCCCAATTCGATTCCACCAAACGCCATAACTAGCTGATTTATTTATAGCTACCCTATGAGGTACGCCAAAAAATCCACCAAATTCCAACCCCGCGAATCCCCTACCCTCACAGCTAGAAACCGTTCGTCTGGTGCCGCACCATAGGCAGTATCAAAAAAGGCTCACCGAAAGGTGTGCCTTTTTTGTTTGAAACCGCGCTCGCGGACCGCTCGCATGGCAGCAGGGAGCGCGGGTTGCAGCGTGGCTTCGCCGCCGCTGAACACCACCGCCTGCAACAGTTCCTGGCGGCGATCGAGCAGGTCGGTCACGTCGTGCCAGGGCACGCCGGGCTCGGTGCGGCGGAGGGTCAGCTCGGGGTTGTGGCAATAGCGGCAGTGCCAGGCGCAACCCTGGCAGAACACTGCGCAGGCGAGGTGGTCGGGGTAGTCGAGGGTGGTCAGGGGTTGTAGGCCGCCGATGCGCAGGGCGCTGGCTTGGGATTTGGGGTTGGGGGTTGGCATGGGCGCTTCTGGGCAGGGAGGGAGAGCTGTGTTGCCTGGGCTGGCCTCATCGCCGGCAAGCCGGCTCCCACAGGGATATCCACAGGCCTTCAATCCAGCGCTGTAACTGTGGGAGCTGGCGGGCTTGCGGCAATAGCGCGGACCGGACCATGCAACCGGTAGAGTTTGCTTGGAGAGGACTGGGGCAGCCTGGGTGAGCATCTGCAGGGTGAAACGGGTAGGACGGCTGGCAAACCCCGAATACTCATTTGTGAATACTTCGTATTTGCAGATGGTTTTTGTTACGATAGCCGGCATATCCTCCACGACCTCCCTGCCGGTGTTTTACCCGATGAGCACGACCTTGCCGGTCGTTGTCGATGACGACCACATTAAACCCGAATGCCCGGATGCTCCTGCCGACGTACAGCGCTTTGCCGGCTTCACGCTGGAACATGCCACCCGCCAACTCACCCGTCCCGATGGCGTATCGCTGACCCTGCCCCGCTCCGACTACCAAGTGCTGTGCGAACTGCTGGCGGCCAGCAACCGTGTGCTATCACGCGATCGGTTGACGCGCAGCGCGTTCGGCCGCGAACACCTCCCTGACGACCGTTCGGTGGACATGTGCATCAGCCGCCTGCGCCAGCAACTGCGCCGTGCACCCGGCGCAGACGTGCAGATACTCACCCTGCGCAACGAAGGCTACCTGCTGAGCATCGCCCGCGCCGAGGTCGGATAGGGCTGCTTTGCAGCCCACTCGCCGGCAAGCCGGCTCCCACAGGGACACCACTGGCTTCAAGACTTGCGCGTTACTTGTGGGAGCCGACTTGCCGGCGATGAGGCCAGCAGCAACACCGCAAACCGTAAGAGTGTTTTACCGATTCGCCAGGTTTTCCCACCGGCCAGTTTGCCTATCCTTGGCCCGGTCATCCTGTTTTGCGATGGACCCATGAAACACTCTCTACCCAGCCGCTACGCCTGCCTTGCCGCCTGCCTGCTCTTCACCTTCGCCAGTCTGCCGCTGCTCACCCAGCATGCCTGGTTGTGGCCGCTGACGGTGGTCACCGCCCTGCTCAGCCTGGTCGGCCTCAATGACCTGCGCCAGAGCCACCACGCTGTGCGGCGCAACTATCCGATCCTGGGCAACATCCGTTACCTGATCGAAACCATTCGCCCGGAAATCCGCCAGTACCTGATCGAGGGCGACGACGACAAGCTGCCGTTCTCGCGTTCGCAGCGCTCGCTGGTATACGCCCGTGCCAAGAATGAAAGCGCCGAGAAGGCCTTCGGTACGCTCAACGATGCCTACAAGCCTGGCTTCGAATTCATCAGCCATTCGATGCTGCCGGTGGCAACGCCGGACCCAGCCTCCTTCCGTATCTCCATCGGTGGGCCGCAGTGCCGCCGGCCTTACTCGGCGTCGATCTTCAACATCTCGGCAATGAGTTTCGGCGCCCTCAGCGCCAATGCCATCGCCGCACTCAACCAGGGCGCGCGCCTGGGCCGTTTCGCCCACGACACCGGCGAAGGCAGCATCAGCCCCTACCACCGTGAGCACGGCGGCGACCTGATCTGGGAGATCGGCAGCGGCTATTTTGGCTGCCGTACCGAAGACGGGCACTTCGACCCGAAGCGCTTCGCCGCCCAGGCCAGCGACCCGCAGGTGAAGATGATCGAGATCAAGCTCAGCCAGGGCGCCAAGCCGGGCCATGGCGGCATTCTGCCGGGGCACAAGGTGAGTGCGGAAATCGCGGCCACCCGTGGTGTGCGTGAGGGCGAGGATTGCATCTCGCCAGCCGCGCACAGCGCGTTCCGCACGCCCATCGAGTTGCTGAATTTCGTCGCCGGCCTGCGAGAGCTTTCGGGCGGCAAACCGGTGGGTTTCAAGTTCTGCCTGGGCCACCCGTGGGAATTCATGGGCATTGCCAAAGCCATGCTGGTGACCGGCATCACCCCCGACTTCATCGTCGTCGATGGCAAGGAAGGCGGCACCGGCGCGGCGCCGCGCGAATTCAGCGACAACATGGGCGTACCCATGCGTGAAGGCCTGATGTTCGTGCACAACACCCTGGTGGGCTTGAACTTGCGTTCGAGCATCCGTATCGGGGCAGCGGGCAAGATCGTCAGTGCCTTCGATATCGCCAGCGTGCTGGCCATCGGTGCCGACTGGGTCAACTCGGCGCGGGGCTTCATGTTCGCCATCGGCTGCATCCAGTCGCAGAGCTGCCACACCAACAAGTGCCCGACCGGCGTGGCCACCCAAAACCCGTTGCGCCAGCGCGCACTGGTGGTGCCGGACAAGGCACAGCGGGTCGCCAGCTTCCACCGCAATACCTTGCACGCCTTGGCCGAGATGCTCGCGGCCGCTGGCCTGGAGCACCCGTCGGAGCTCAAGCCCAAGCACCTGGCGCGGCGCATCAGCACCAGCGAGATCAGCCTGTTTTCGGACCTGCACCAATTCCTCAAGCCGGGCGAATTGCTCAGTGGCTCGATTGAAAGCGAGTTCTATGCGCGGATGTGGCGGATGGCGCGCAGTGACAGCTTTGCGCCGGAGACGGGGGACATGGCTGTGGTGCCAGCGACGCCAGCACGCAGAAAAGAAACAGCCCCGGCATAGGCCGGGGCTGTTCGGTACAACCAATCAGTATCAGAAGATGCTGATTGGGTACTCGACGAATACGCGAACTTCGTTGCCGTCGTCGAAGTAGCCGTTCTGACGAACGCTTTCCGACGTACGCAGCCAGGAGCCACGCAGTTTGACCGACAGGTCCTTGGCAGGGCCGTCTTGAACCACGTAGCGCAGCTGGTTGAAGATCTCGCGCTCTTTGCCTTCGCCGAAGCCGTGGGTGTTGATGTTGTCACCACGCACGTAAGCGATCTTGTAGGTCAGGCCAGGAATGCCGAAGGCGCCGAAGTCCAGGCCGTAGGCGAGCTGCCAGGAACGCTCGTCCTCGGCGTTGAAGTCAGACCAGTACGAGTTGGCCAGGTAAATGGTCGAACCACCATCACCGACGCCGCCGCGGTCCTGATACCAACCGTAGTTGTAGCCAGTGCTACCGGTGCTGCGCTGGTGCGCCACTGTCACCGAGTGCGGGCCGAACGCGTAGGTGGCCGCAAGGCTCCAGATGGTGTTGTCGTCACCGGTCAGGTCGGCCTTCTGCACGTACTTGCTGTTGATGTCCGACTTGTAACCGTTGAAGTCCAGGGTCAGGGACTGGTCTGCCGCGATCGGGAAGACGTAGTTCAGGCCCAGGTAGTGCTTCTTCATCACGTCTTCGATATTGGACGTGTAGGCAGAGGCAGTGAAGTTGTCGGTGAACTTGTAGCTGCCGCCGAACACATCGATCGACTTCAGGTGGCCGCTGTCACGGCCCTCGGCGCTCTTGCGCGCTTCCTGGGTGAAGTGACCGGCATTGAGCTCCAGGCCCTCGATCTCCTTGGAGGTGATGAAGGTGCCGGTGTAGCTCTCAGGCAGCAGACGGCTGTCGTCGTACTGCAGCACCGGCAGGGCAGGCATCATGTCACCGTACTTGAGCACAGTGTTGGAGACGCGGAACTTGATGGCTGCGCCACCACGGGCCAGGTTGTGCGGCGAGTTCTTAGGGTCGCTGTCGCTGGCTTTGAAGAAGTCGATACCGGCAGCGCCGTTGCGGCCTTTGCCGCCGTCGAGGCGCATGGCGTACAGGCCAAAGGCGTCAACGCCCACACCTACGGTGCCTTGGGTGAAACCGGAGGAGAAGTTGCCGATGAATGCCTGGCCCCATTCGCTCTGGTCTTTCGTGCCGTGCTTCTTGTCGCGGTTCATGTAAGCGTTACGCAGGAGAACGTTTGCGTGGCTGTCCTCGATAAAGCCCTTGCTGTCGGCCTGCTCGTTGGCCTGGGCCTGGGTCGCGGCGATCATCGCCAGGGCGACCAGGCTGATCCTGGTTTTCAACATGTTGTTTTCCTTATTCCTAATCAAAAACGCTCTGCAATATGACGCCAGGAACCAACGCCCCTTCGTAGGTTCGACGCTTTGCGGATCCAAACTGAAAAGCCCGCCGAAGCTTATGTGGCGGGCCTTGTGCAGCAGCATGGCCATGTCATGGCCAGCAGGCGTTGGCCGAATCCTAGCCGTGTGCGATTACAAATGTCAAAAAGTCGTGAAATGCAGGTCGATATAACCAAAATCTCCCAGAGGAACAGTGCATTTCCATGCAGGTTCACGCGGTCGGTGGGTAATTTATCTTTTGTCAGAAATATCAATTTGATCCTAATCACGATTTACCATGCTGCGCTCACACCAAGGTGCTAGTAACAAAGTGATACAAACGTAAAGACAAGTCTTTACGAATAGGCAAGCGGCAGTAAATAACAAGCATTACCATTCGCATCCCTTTTTACCTGCCTCAGGTTTGGATGCCTCCATGCTTGCCCCTTGCCGTATTTCACCCCTGACGCTCGGCCTCTCGCTGCTGTTCAGCGCCAGCCTGGCCAGCGCCGCCACCACGACCCTGCCGGAGCTGTCGGTTACCGCCGACAGCGAGCGCGAAGAAGACAACCCCCGGGTCAAGGAGGTCAGCACCGCCACCCGCACCTCTACGCCGGTGCGCTACGTACCCCAGGCCATCGACACGGTGAAGGCCGCCAACGTGCTGGACTACGGCAGCAACACGCTGGGCAAGGCGCTCGAAGGCATCCCCAACGTCAGCAGCGGCGCGGACACGCGCTTCGACAGCGTGCGTATTCGTGGTTTCGAGGCGAGCAACGATTTTTACCTGGACGGCATCCGCGACGACAGCCAGTACATTCGCGACCTGCACAACATCGAACGGGTCGAAGTGCTCAAGGGGCCGGCAGCGGTGTTGTACGGCCGTGGCAGCCAGGGCGGCATCGTCAACCGGGTGAGCAAGGCGCCAGAGCATGGCCGCCGCTCCTCCATCGAGGCCCAGGGCGGCAGCGAAGACCTGCGCAGCCTGTACGCCGACCTCAGCGCCGACCCCAGCGATACCGTGAGCCTGCGCCTGAACCTGGGCAACCAGGACAACAACAGCTTCCGCGATGGCGTCGACGGCAGCCGCCAGCTGTTCGCGCCGTCGATGAGCTGGCAGATCTCGCCTGACCTGAACTGGCTGGTGCAGTACGAATACAGCCGCTACAACCGTACCCCGGACCGTGGCATCCCCGGGGTCAATGGGCGCCCGGCGGATGTGAGCGGTAGCACCACCTACGGCGATACCCAGCGCGACTACATCGACGATCGCGCGCAGTCGTTGCGCTCGCGCCTCAACTACCAGCTCAACGACACCTGGCAACTGCGCCACACCCTCGGCCTGTTCCAGCTCGACAGCGACTTCGACAACACCTACGCGACCGGCTACAACGCCAGCAACAACACGGTCACCCGCCAGCGCTGGCAACAGGACCTGACCACCCGCAACCTGTTCAACAACCTCGAGGCCGAAGGCGATTTCGCCACCTGGGGCGTGGAACACACGCTGCTGGTAGGCCTGGAGTTCGGCCACCAGCGCCGCGACCCGACGCTGTACACCGCTGCGCCGGTTTCGGCCGGCGGCAAGCCGGTGCCCGGCCTGGACCTGAACAACCCGAACCGCGACCTGCAGCACAACGGCAGGATGGTGGTATCGAGCAACAACCACACCGTGGTCGACAGCCGTGGCCTGTACCTGCAGGACCAGATCCGCCTGAACGATCAGTGGCAGATCCTGGCTGGAGTGCGCTTCGACCAGTTCGAAGTGGAAACCACCAACAAGGTGCGCGACCTCTCCGAAAAGCAGGACAGCAACACCACCAGCCCGCGCCTGGGCGTGGTCTACACGCCGTGGCGCGACCATTCGTTCTACGCTTCGTGGAGCAAGACCTTCTCGCCGGTCGGCGGCGGCCTGATCGGCATCACCCCGGGCGCGCCCGGCAACACCAATGACACAAGCCCAGAGCTGACCCGGCAGAAAGAAATCGGGATGAAAAGCGACTGGCTCGACGAGCGCCTGACCACCACCCTGGCCATCTATGAGCTGGAGCTGTACAACCGCCGCACACGTGACCCGAACAACCCGGAAATCACCTTGATGAGCGGCCTGCAGCGCTCCCGCGGCGTGGAGCTGACCGCCACCGGCAACATCGTCGGCAACTGGTACGTGCGCGGCGGTATCGGCCTGCAGGACGCTACCATCGTAAAGGACAACAACGGCCTGGAAGGCAACCGCATCAACGACGTGGCCAAGCGCAACGGCAGCCTGTTCGTGACCTGGAAACCGGAGCTGGGCTGGTATGCGGAAACCGGGTTGACGATGGTGGGCGAGCGTTATGCCGACAACCAGAACACCACGGTGTTGCCGGGTTATGGGCGTTGGGATGCGCTGGCTGGCTTCCGTACCCGGGAATGGGATGTGCGGGCGGCGCTGAGCAATATTGCCGACAAGACCTATTACAGCTCGGCGACCAGTGCGGCACAGATTCAGCCAGGGGATCCGCGGAGCCTGGTGGTGACGGGGACTTACAGCTTCTGATGTTGTCTGCGCTGGCCCTATCGCCGGCAAGCCGGCTCCCACAGGTTTCAAGCCTTGCGCTGTTCCTGTGGGAGACCTATTACAGCTCGGCGACCAGTGCGGCACAGATTCAGCCAGGGGATCCGCGTAGCCTGGTGGTGACGGGGACTTACAGCTTCTGATGTTGTCTGCGCTGGCCCTATCGCCGGCAAGCCGGCTCCCACAGGTTTCAAGCCTTGCGCTGTTCCTGTGGGAGACCTATTACAGCTCGGCGACCAGTGCGGCACAGATTCAGCCAGGGGATCCGCGTAGCCTGGTGGTGACGGGGACTTACAGCTTCTGATGTTGTCTGCGCTGGCCCTATCGCCGGCAAGCCGGCTCCCACAGATTTCAAGCCTTGCGCTGTTCCTGTGGGAGACCTATTACAGCTCGGCGACCAGTGCGGCACAGATTCAGCCAGGGGATCCGCGTAGCCTGGTGGTGACGGGGACTTACAGCTTCTGATGTTGTCTGCGCTGGCCCTATCGCCGGCAAGCCGGCTCCCACAGATTTCAAGCCTTGCGCTGTTCCTGTGGGAGACCTATTACAACTCGGCGACCAGTGCGGCACAGATTCAGCCAGGGGATCCGCGTAGCCTGGTGGTGACGGGGACTTACAGCTTCTGATGTTGTCTGCGCTGGCCCTATCGCCGGCAAGCCGGCTCCCACAGGTTTCAAGCCTTGCGCTGTTCCTGTGGGAGACCTATTACAACTCGGCGACCAGTGCGGCACAGATTCAGCCAGGGGATCCGCGTAGCCTGGTGGTGACGGGGGCTTACAGCTTCTGATGTTGTCTGCGCTGGCCCTATCGCCGGCAAGCCGGCTCCCACAGGTTTCAAGCCTTGCGCTGTTCCTGTGGGAGACCTATTACAGCTCGGCGACCAGTGCGGCACAGATTCAGCCAGGGGATCCGCGTAGCCTGGTGGTGACGGGGACTTACAGCTTCTGATGTTGTCTGCGCTGGCCCTATCGCCGGCAAGCCGGCTCCCACAGATTTCAAGCCTTGCGCTGTTCCTGTGGGAGACCTATTACAACTCGGCGACCAGTGCGGCACAGATTCAGCCAGGAGATCCGCGTAGCCTGGTGGTGACGGGGACTTACAGCTTCTGATGTTGTCTGCGCTGGCCCTATCGCCGGCAAGCCGGCTCCCACAGGTTTCAAGCCTTGCGCTGCTCCAGTGGGAGCCGGCTTGCCGGCGATAGGGCCGCTACAGGCATTGCACAAACAAAAACGCCACCGCATTCACGGTGGCGTCTTGCATTGGGGCGGGCTCCTGCCCTGATTTCAGTGCCACACACCCAGCAGTGCTTCCAGCTCCGCATCGCTGATCAGCCCCTGCGGATAGCGGCCGTCAAGCAGACGTCGTGGGTCGGTCGTCCTGACCCTTTTGCTTCCATGGTGCTTCAGCCACTGCGCCAGCATTCTGAGCGATTGGCGATTCACTGACGATGGGCGCAAAGCCGTCTCACTTGCTGCATTCATGTCTACACGTACTCCCTGGGCCCGTGAGCGGCTAATTTACGTAGTGATTGTTACAAGACGGAGATCCGACGTGCTTCAGTAACTCCATGAAATCAATACAAAACATATGCCATTTGCAGTGCCGCATATCGCCCGCCAAAAAAAAGGCCCGTCATCTGACGGGCCTTTTCATTCGACGCAGTCTCAGCGCTTGAACGGCGCCGGTTGCTGCTGGGTCAGGCAGTGGATGTTGCCACCGCCCAGCAACAGCTCGCGGCCAGGAATCATCACCACTTCGTGGTCCGGGAAGACCTTGGCCAGGATCGCTCTGGCCTGGGCATCTGCCGGGTCGTTGAAGCTCGGCGCGATGATGCCGCCGTTGACGATCAGGAAGTTCACGTAGGAGCCGGCCAGGCGCACCGACGGGTCGCGCTCCTGGCTTCCGGCAACGTGGTCGACGCCGGCGCACTCTTCTTCGGTAGCGAACAGCGGGCCTGGAATTGGCATCTTGTGCACCACGAACTCGCGGCCTTTGGCGTCGCGGCTGTTTTTCAGCACGTCATAAGCCGCGTGGCAGCGTGCGTAGTTGGGGTCGTTGGAATCATCGGTCCAGGCCAGTAACACTTCGCCTGGGCTGACGTAACAGCAGAAGTTGTCGACGTGGCCATCGGTCTCGTCGTTGTACAGGCCGTCCGGCAGCCAGACGATGGTTTCCACCGCCAGGTGCTCGCGCAGGATCTCTTCGATCTGCTCGCGGTTCAGGTGCGGGTTGCGGTTGCGGTTGAGCAGGCATTCTTCGGTGGTGATCAGGGTGCCTTCGCCGTCAACGTGGATCGAGCCGCCTTCAAGCACGAAGCCCTCGGTGTGGTAGCGCTGGCAGCGCTCCATTTCCATCACCTTGGCCGCCAGTTCCTCGTCGCGGTTCCACGGTGCGTAGAGGCCGCCATCGAAACCGCCCCAGGCATTGAAACCCCAGTCCACGCCGCGCACTTCGCCTGCGTCGTTGATCACGAAGGTCGGGCCGGTGTCGCGCACCCAGGCGTCGTCGTTGCTGATTTCCACCACGCGGATGTTCGGCAGGTCGAGCTGGCGACGGGCGTTTTCATACTGGCCGGCGGAAACGGCGACGGTTACCGGCTCGAAGCGGGCAATGGCCTTGGCCAGGGTCACGTGGGCAGCCTGGGCAGGCTTGCCACCCAGGCGCCAGTTGTCCGAACGCTCGGGCCAGACCATCCAGACCTGGCTTTGCGGCGCCCATTCGGCGGGCATGTGGAAGCCGTCGGCGCGAGGCGTGGAGTTCAGGGTTTTCATCGGTAACCTCAGGGAAGAAGGGAAGGCATGGCGATTTTATACCCGATATATATCGATAATTAAAGCTCACCAACCAACCGTTAAGGAATAAAAAAACCGCGTTTGTCGATAACAATCGACAACCGCGGTTTCACCGTGATTACAGTCCTTCGGACAGGATGCGGTCGATGCTATCGACAAAGTAGTCCACGCTGGCCTGCGTGGTGCACATTGGCGGCTTGATCTTGAGGATGTTCAGGTAATCCCCGGTCGGCTGCATGAAAATGCCAAGGTCACGCAGGCGGTTGCACAGCACCATGGTTTCTTCGGTGGCCGGCTCCAGGGTCTGGCGGTCGCGCACCAGCTCCAGGCCCAGGTAGAAGCCCGAACCATGTGCGGCACCGGCAAGCGGATGTTTATCGACCAACGCCTGCAAACGCGCCTTGAAGTAGCGGCCGGTGTCGCGGGTGTTCTCCCACAAGCCTTCTTCGTCCATCACATCCAGCACCGCCATGCCGATACGGCAACTCACTGGGCTACCGCCTGCCGAGGAGAAGAAGTAGCCCTCCGCCTCCAGCGCCTCGGCGATCTCGCGGCGGGTGATGACAACGCCCAGTGGCTGGCCGTTGCCCATGCCCTTGGCCATGGTGATGATGTCGGGCACCACGCCCTGCTCTTCGAAGCCCCAGAAATACTCGCCCAGGCGGCCGTAACCCACCTGCACTTCGTCGGCGATGCACACACCACCGCGTGCACGCACTTTGGCGTAGGCCTGTTGCAGGTAGCCTGCCGGCAACGAGATACCACCGGCATTGCCGTACACCGGTTCGCAGATCATCCCGGCCAGCTGGCGGCCACGGGCATCGAGGTCGGCAAGCTTGGCATCGACATCGCGCAGGTAGTCGGCGGCACTGTCTGCGCCCCGATAACGACCACGGAAGGTATTCGGTGCCTCGACCGGGTGCACCCAGTCCGGGCGGGTTTCCAGGGCCTGCGGGTTGTCGGCGATCGAGGTGGAGATGGCATCGGTGGCCACCGACCAGCCATGGTAGGCCTCCAGCACGCTGATCAGGTCGCGCCCGCCGCTGTAGGCCCAGGCCAGGCGAATCGCCAGGTCATTGGCTTCAGTGCCGCTGTTGACCAGGAACACCCGGTCGAAACCCTCGGGCGCCAGTTTCAGCAGGCGTTCGGAGAACTCGGCGATGGCCGCGTAGTGGAAGCGTGAGTTGGTGTTGACCAGCGACCATTGCCGCGCCGCCTCGGCCGCCATGCGCGGGTGGCCGTGGCCCAATACGGCAACGTTGTTGAGCATGTCCAGGTAGGAGCGGCCCTGCATGTCGATCAAATAGTTGCGCCAGCCGCGCTCGATCTGTGGCGGCTGCGCATAGTAGTGCTTCTGCGAGCGGGCGAAGCTGGCGTCGCGACGGGCCAGCAGCGCCTGGGGATCGGGCAGCGGCTCGGCGTCGCAATCGAAGCCCAGCAGCGCCGCTGGCGATGGGCATAGTGCCAGCCAGGCAGCGGCCCGGGATGGAGTGGCGAAAAAAGGCGGCTGCAGTGTGCCGTCCAGGCACAACTGCACACTGAGGAAACCACAACTGTTGCCCAGCATCTGGCCCTTGGCCACGGCCTGGCCGTCTGCCGGCGTCTCTTCCAGGCCGCTCAGCCACAAGGCGAACTGCGGCGTATGTAAACAACCACGGCCTTCGCCATGGCGCTGCCAGGTGCCTGCCTGCGGCGCCTGTACCGCAGAGCCGTTGGGCACATGCAGTTCGACGCCCAAGGCACAGGTGGCCGGTTCGTCGGCGCGGTCGATATGGGTTTGCGACAGGCGATACTGCCCATGCAGGGTGCACGTCGGAGCAGGTTGTGCGGTCAGCAGGTGCTGGTCGAAACCGGCCTGCTCCCAGTTACCGGCTTCGCAGTGGGGGCTGAGCACACCCAGGTCGAGCCGGTTGATCGCCTGCCCGGCCAGTTCTGGTAGCAACGGTGCGCAATCGGCCAGGTCGGGGCTGCTCGGCGCGACCCCGGCTGCCTGCAGGATGGCAGCTTGCATCAGGGCAAACGGCACGGCGGTGGCGGTGTCGAAGATCTCCCACTCGTGGGCGATGTTGTCACGCGTGTACTGGTTGCCTGGGTCCACGGCCAGTTGCTGCTCACTGCTCAGCACCAGCACCGCAGCGCGGTTGAGCACCAGCGGCCACAGGGCGCGCAGCTCGGCCTCGCTCAGCGGGTTGACGGCCTGGTAGGCTTGCACCGCTGGCAGAATGCGCAGCGGATCGCCTTCGGCGTGGTGCAGCAACGCCGCGCAGGTCACGGACAGGTCGGCGATACGCCAGGTGCGCAACAGGTCACCGAAATCGATGACACCCTGCAACTGCCACTGGCGCTCGCCATCGCGGGCCCACACGGCATTGTCGTCGGTGATATCCAGATGCACGGCCTGTGTCGGTAGTTTGCCCACCAGTGGCGCCAGTTGTTCGCTGGCCTGGCGCGTGGCCTGCTCGATACGCGCACGCTGTGCCGGGTCCTGCAGCACGGGCAGCAGGTGCTCGATCAGGGCCTGGGCGTGCTGTGGATCCCATTGCAGGGTACGCGCAAGGCCAGGATGGTCGAAGCCGGCGAGCGCCTTGTCGACGCTGGCGCACAGCGCGCCCAGTTCGGCGATCAGCCGCACCGGCATGTGCTTGAGTCGAGTCAGCGGCTGCCCCTCGATATAATCGAGCAAACGTGCCCGCAACGGTTGCCCGTCGATGTCCAGCGCCAGCAGGGCCTGCCCGTCGCGAGACGGACGCACGGCCGGCACCGGCACGCCCTGCTCGCGCAGGTACGCCAATGCGGCATGCTGCGCCTCCAGCTCAACCTGGGCGTAACTGCCGTGGCAAACCTTGAGCACGTAGCGGCGCTGCCCCGTGTCCAGCCGGAAGTTCAGGTCCTGCTGGCTGCCCAGCGCGCACAGGCTGCCGGCAAGGTCGTAATGCGCCTGCAGCAAGGCATGGGCCTGGGCTTCGCTGAGCGAAGGGCTGGGCAGGCTGGAACGCTGGATCAGGGTGCTGAGGGGCATGAAGATGAAACCTCTTTTACTTTTCGCTTATCTCGCCACCGCCAAGGCCGATAAACAAGTGGCAAAGATGAAATGATGATCATGCGTCAACGCGTAGACCCATCGACAATCTAGGCTGCAAAAGGCCAAGGGCGGCAAAACTGCACATGACCGGTACGGTCGAATTCTGAGCACACTGGTCAAAAAAACGCCATGAACATAATCGCCACTGCAATACCTGACTTACTGATCATCGAACCGAAGGTCTTCGGCGATAGCCGCGGGTTCTTCCTCGAAAGCTTCAACGCCCGTGAGTTCGCCAAGGCGAGCGGGGTGGAGGCGCGCTTTGTTCAGGACAACCACTCCCGCTCGCAGCGCGGCGTGCTGCGCGGCCTGCATTACCAGATCGACAACCCTCAGGGGAAGCTGGTGCGGGTCACGCAAGGAGAAGTGCTCGACGTGGCCGTGGACATCCGCCGCAGTTCGCCGACATTCGGCCGCTGGGTGGCCACCCGCCTGAATGCCGACGACCACCGCCAGTTCTGGATTCCACCGGGGTTCGCCCACGGTTTCCTGGTGCTGAGCGAATCGGCCGACTTCCTCTACAAGACCACCGACTACTACAACCCCGCTGCCGAACGCTGCATCCGCTGGAATGACCCGGACCTGGCCATCGACTGGGGCCTGGAAACACCACCCTTGCTGTCGGCCAAGGACCAGGCAGGTGACTGGCTGGCAGACGCGGACCTGTTCCCATGAAAATTCTCGTCTGTGGCCGCAACGGTCAAGTCGCCCAAGCGCTGGCCACTCAACTGGCCGGGCTTGGCGAAATCCACCTGCTGGGCCGCGACCAACTCAACCTGGCCCGCCCCGAAGCATTGCGCGACCCGCTGCGTCGGCTGGCGCCGAACCTGATCATCAACGCTGCGGCGTATACCGCAGTGGACCAGGCCGAGAGCGAGGCAGATGCCGCCTACGCGATCAATGCCGACGCACCCCGCGTACTGGCCGAAGAGGCGCTGCGCCTCGGCGCGCTGCTGATCCACTACTCTACCGACTACGTTTTTGACGGTTGCAAGGCTACGCCCTACACCGAGGCCGACAAGCCCAACCCGTTGAGCATCTATGGCCGCAGCAAACTGGCGGGTGAGCAGGCCATTGCCGCCGTGGACGGCGAACACCTGATTCTGCGCACCAGCTGGGTGTATTCGCTGTACGGGCGCAACTTCCTGCTGACCATGCAGCGCCTGCTGCAGGAAAAACCGCAACTGCGTGTGGTCGACGACCAGATTGGTGCACCCACCTGGGCAGCGAGCATCGCCACCAGTACCCGCGCCCTGATCGAGCGCTGGCAGGCCGGTCAGCCTGGAGCCTGGGGCACCTATCACCTGACCGCCCAGGGCGAAACCTCCTGGTTCGGCTTCGCCCAGGCCATCGCCGAGCAGCTCAAGGCTCGCGGCCTGCCGTGCGCTGAGCTGCTGCCCATCCCCACCAGCGACTACCCGACCCCCGCACGTCGCCCGCTCAACTCGCGCCTGGACTGCACACGCCTGGCCCGTGAATGGGACATCCGCCTGCCGCAGTGGCAGCAAGCGCTGATCGACTGCCTCAAGTAGCGCATAATTGCGCCAGACTCTTCTGGCGCATTTACGCAATGATTGCAAAACCGACGCCCCCACGCCGCCCCCGCTGGCGCAGCCTGGCCTTGCTGGCGCTGTGCCTGGCCCCGCTGCTGTGGCCACTGCACCACCTTGCCGAACGCTATTACCAGGACGAACTGGCCTCGCAGAACCGCCAGACCCTCGACCTGTACGTGGCCAACCTGCTCGGCACCCTGCACCGCTATGAAACCCTGCCGCAGATTCTCGGCGAACTGCCGGCGCTGCGCTCGGTGCTGGCCGACCCGTTCAAACTCGAAGCGGTCACCAACGCCAACCGCCTGCTCAAGGACATCGTCCAGCAGACCGGTGCCGAGGTCATGTACCTGATGGATGTCAGCGGCAATACCCTGGCGGCCTCCAACTGGGACAAGCGCGATAGCTTCGTCGGCCGCAACTTCGCCTTCCGCCCATACTTCATCGAAGCCATGGACGGGCACCTGGGGCGCTTCTTCGGCCAGGGCACCACTTCGGCCAAGCGCGGTTACTTCTTCGCTGCGGCCGTGCACGACCGCGAGCGGATCGTCGGCGTGCTGGTGGTCAAGGTCGACCTCGACCACACCGAAACCCTGTGGGGCCGCACCCCGGAGCAGTTGCTGCTGACCGACCACAACGGCGTGGTCATCCTCACCTCGCGGCCCGACTGGCGTTTTCGGGCCACCCGTGCGCTGACCGAGGCCGAGCGCCAGGCCATCATCGCCATCCAGCCCTACCCCACCCAGGCGCCGCAACCCCTGGTGCTGAACCCCGACGCCTGGCTGGCGCAAACCCGTGACATCAAGGAAACCGGCTGGCAGGTCAGCCTGCTCGCTCCTCGCGCGCTGGTCGACCGTTCGGTGCAAACGGTGATGGCGATTGGCGGGGGTACGCTGCTGGTATTGATGCTGCTGGCCGGCCTGGTGATGCAACGGCGCCGCCACTACATCGACCGCATCGATTTCGAGGCCCGTGGCCGCCAGGAGCTGGAAGACCGCGTGGCGCAGCGCACCGCCGACCTCGAAGGCCTCAATACCCGGCTGAAGAACGCCGTGCTGGAACGCGAAAATGCTCAGCAGGAGCTGGTACGCGCCCAGGACGAACTGGTGCAGGCCGGCAAGCTGTCGGTGCTCGGCACCATGTCGGCAAGCATCAGCCACGAGCTCAACCAACCGCTGGCTGCAATCCGCAGCTACGCGGAAAACGCCGAGATCCTGCTCGACCATCAGCGCACCGAAGATGCACGCGGCAACCTCAAGCTGATCGGCGAGCTGACCGGGCGCATGGCGTCGATCATCGCCCACCTGCGCGCCTTCGCCCGCCGCGACCGCCACGCCCCGGAAAGCGTGGCACTGCAGCCGGCACTGGACGATGCCCTGGCGTTGCTGGCCAAGCGCCGCCGAGCGATGGCCGTGGAGCTGGTGCGCGACCTGCCGGACGCCACCTTGTGGGTGCAGGCCGGCGAAACACGCCTGCGCCAGGTGCTCGGCAACCTGCTGGCCAACGCCCTCGACGCCCTGACCGAAAAGGCCAACCCGCGCCGCTTGTGGCTGAGTGCCGAAACCGCTGATGGCTACGTCTACCTGTACATCCGCGACAACGGCCCAGGCTTCAGCCGTCAGGCCTTGGAGCATGCCAAGGAGCCGTTCTTCACCACCAAGACTCGCA
Source organism: Pseudomonas sp. KU43P (assembly GCF_033095865.1). Classification (NCBI taxonomy): domain Bacteria; kingdom Pseudomonadati; phylum Pseudomonadota; class Gammaproteobacteria; order Pseudomonadales; family Pseudomonadaceae; genus Pseudomonas; species Pseudomonas sp. KU43P. Next base: position 5,574,217 of record NZ_AP019365.1, read on the forward strand.
CCCAGGGCCTGGGCCTGGGCTTGGCCATCTGCGAAAGCCTGATGCGCGCCCTGGGCGGTGAACTGCTGCTGGCCAACCACCCGGAAGGTGGCGCCCTGCTGACCCTGCAACTACGCGTGGCCGCGCCCGGCGCCAACCTGCAACCCTCGGAGGACCCCTCGGCATGACGACCGAGACACAGATCGACAGCCAGGCCCAGGTGCTGCTGGTGGACGACGACCCGCACCTGCGCCAGGCCCTGAGCCAGACACTCGACCTGGCCGGGCTCAAGGTGGTGGCGATGGCAGACGCGCAAGGCCTTGCCGAGCGCCTGGAACCTGACTGGCCGGGCGTGGTTGTCAGCGATATCCGCATGCCCGGTATCGATGGCCTGCAGCTGTTGGAACAACTGCATGGCCGCGACAGTGAACTGCCAGTGCTGCTGATTACCGGCCACGGCGATGTGCCCCTGGCCGTACAGGCCATGCGCGCCGGTGCCTACGACTTCCTGGAAAAGCCCTTCGCCAGCGATGCCTTGCTCGACAGCGTGCGCCGCGCCCTGGCCCTGCGCCGCCTGGTGCTGGACAACCGCAGCCTGCGCCTGGCCCTGAGCGACCGCCAACAACTCGCCACCCGCCTGGTCGGCCATTCGCCTTCCATGCAGCGCCTGCGCGAGCAGATCGGAGCCCTGGCCGGCACCCGCGCCGACGTACTGATCCTCGGTGAAACCGGGGCCGGCAAGGAGGTGGTGGCCCGCGCCCTGCACGACCTGTCCAGCCGGCGCGATGGGCCATTCGTTGCCATCAATGCCGGTGCGTTGGCCGAGTCGGTGGTGGAGAGCGAGCTGTTCGGCCATGAACCTGGGGCCTTCACCGGCGCGCAGAAGCGCCGCATCGGCAAGTTCGAATTCGCCAACGGCGGCACGCTGTTCCTCGACGAGATCGAGAGCATGAGCCTGGACGTGCAGGTGAAGCTGCTGCGCCTGCTGCAGGAGCGGGTGGTAGAGCGCCTGGGCGGCAACCAGCTGATACCGCTGGACATCCGCATCATTGCCGCCACCAAGGAAGACCTGCGCCAATCCGCCGACCAAGGGCGTTTTCGCGCCGACCTCTATTACCGCCTGAACGTGGCTCCGCTGCGCATCCCGCCGCTACGTGAACGGGGCGACGACATCCTGGTGCTGTTCCAGCATTTTGCCGATGCCGCCAGCCAGCGCCACGGCCTGCCGCCGAACAGCCTGCAACCGGCGCAACGCGCCATGCTGCTGCGCCATGGCTGGCCGGGCAACGTGCGTGAGTTGCAGAACGCCGCCGAGCGCTTCGCCCTCGGCCTGGAGCTGGCCCTCGACGGCGAGGTGGCCGCTGCCGCGCCGCCAGCCGCGCCGATACTGCTGGGCAACCTGAGCGAACAGGTCGAGCGCTTCGAGCGCTCGCTGATTGCCGCCGAACTGGCCCAACCACACAGCTCCATGCGCAGCCTCGCCGAAGCCTTGGGCGTGCCGCGCAAGACCCTGCACGACAAGCTGCGCAAACACGGCCTGCATTTTGAAGGTGGCAGCAGCGGGCCCGACGACCACGAGGAAAACCGCCCATGAGTTCCGATAGTCAATACCTGCAGTCCGTTCTGCACGGCGACATTCCGCTGACCCGTGAAATGGGCATGGAGGTCATCGATTGGCATGCCCATACCCTGCGCCTGCAGCTGCCGCTGGCCGCCAACGTCAATCACAAGAGCACCATGTTCGGCGGCAGCCTGTACTGCGCCGCGGTGCTGGTGGGTTGGGGCTGGCTGCACCTGCGCTTGCGCGAGCTGGGTATCGATGACGGGCATATCGTCATCCAGGAGGGGCAGATCAGCTATCCGCTGCCGGTGACCGGTGCGGCGGTGGCACGCTGTGCGGCGCCGGACGAAAAGACCTGGGAGCGCTTCGTGACGATGTATCAGCGCCGTGGGCGCGCGCGGCTGACGCTGGAGACCACGGTGAGCAATGTCGATAGCGATGAGCCGGCGGTAAGGTTCAGCGGCCAGTACGTCTTGCACCGCTGATGGTTATCTGCTGGCTTTACCGGCCCTATCGCCGGCAAGCCGGCTCCCACAGGTACTCCACCGCTCTCAAGACTTGTGGAGTCCTTGTGGGAGCCGGCTTGCCGGCGATGAGGCCGGGCCTGCCATCAGCGCTTGATATGTTGGTCGATGAACGCCTGGCGCCACACCGCCGCAGCCGGCAACGCCAGGAAGAACGGGTTGAGCAGCGATTCACGCGCCGGATAACGGAACGGCTGCCCCTCCAGGTCGATCACCTCGCCCCCAGCACCTTCCAGCACCCCCTGCGCCGCAGCGGTATCCCACTGCGAAGTCGGCGCCAGGCGCGGGTAGCAATCGGCACTGCCTTCGGCCAGTAGACAGAATTTCAGTGAGCTGCCGATATTCGCCAATTCCAGCTCTCCCACCGCAGCCTTCAGACCTGCCAACAACGCCTCCTGCTCCGGGCTGGAATGGCGACGGCTGGCCACCACCGTGAAGCGGCCATCGGCAGATGGCGTATTGCGCACCCGAATCGGCAGGGCATCGCTGCCGGCCTCGGCGCGCCACGCACCCAGCTCGCGCCCACCGAAATAGCAGCGCCCGTTGGTCGGCATCGACACCACGCCAAACACCACCTCGCCATTTTCGATCAGGGCGATGTTGACGGTGAATTCCTCGCTACCGGCAATGAACTCCTTGGTGCCATCGAGCGGATCGACCAGCCACCAGCGTTGCCAGCCCTCGCGTGTCGCCAAGGGAATATTGCAGTCCTCTTCGGACAATACCGGGATATGCGGCGCCAGCGCCTGTAGGCCGTCGGCGATCACCCGGTGCGCCGCCAGGTCGGCAGCGGTCACCGGCGAGTCGTCGGCTTTGTTGGTCACTGCCACGTCGGCGCGCCAGAACGGCAGGATCGCCTCGCCGGCCAAACCGGCCAGCTTGACCACTTCGAGCATCAGTTGCTGGTCGTTCATACGTCGAGCAGCCCACGCTGGATCAGCAGGTCACGGGCGAGATACAGCGCCGCCAGCGCCCGCCCTTCGGTGAACTGCGGGTGCATGGCCAGTGCCGAAAGTTCGCGCAGGTTGACCTTGTCGACCCGCATCGGCTCCGGCTCGTCGCCTTCCAGGCGCTCCTCGTACAAGTCGCTGGCCAGCACCACCTGGATCTTCTGGCTCATGTAGCCCGGCGACAGCGACAGCTCGGTCAGGTGCTCCAGCTGGCGTGCGCCAAACCCGGCTTCTTCCTTGAGCTCGCGGTCGGCCGCAGCCAGCACGTCCTCACCGGGTTCGATCAACCCCTTGGGCAGCGACAGCTCGTACTCGTCGGTACCACCGCAGTATTCCTCGACCAGCACTGCATGTTCGGCGTCGAGCATGGCCACGATCATCACAGCGCCATAGCCGTTGCCGCGGCCAACCAGGCGCTCGTAGGTACGCTCGTTGCCATTGCTGAAGCGCAGCTGCACGGCCTCGACGCGGAACAGGCGGCTGCTGGCGACGATTTCGCGGCTGAGGACGGTGGGTTTCTGGCGCATGGGGCGGCTCCTTGGCGTGAACGGGTTACTATACCGTGGCTTGCCGACTGAACGAGAGTTTCCCATGCCTGTTCTTCCCTGGTCTGCCATCGATACCGTCCTGCTGGACATGGACGGCACTCTGCTCGACCTGCACTACGACAACCGCTTCTGGCTCGATCACCTGCCCCAACGCTATGCCGAGCTGCACGGGGTGAGCCGGGCCATGGCGGAAATGGAGCTGCAGCCGCTGTTCGAGCGCAATGCCGGTACCCTGAACTGGTACTGCCTGGACTTCTGGAGCCGCGAACTGAAGCTGCCGATCCGCGAGCTCAAGCGTGAGATTGCCGACCTGATTGCCCTGCGGCCCGATGCCGATACCTTTCTGGCAGCCATCCGCCAGGCCGGCAAGCGCGTGGTGATGATCACCAACGCCCACCGCGATTCGCTGTCACTGAAGCTGGAGCGGGTAGAGCTGGCACCGTACTTCGAGCGGCTTATCAGTTCGCATGATTACGGGTATCCCAAGGAAAGCCCGCAGTTCTGGGATGCGCTGCAGGCGGATATCGGCTTCGAGCCGGGGCGCAGCCTGTTCATCGACGATACGCTGGCCATCTTGCGCAGTGCACAGCGGTTTGGCGTGGCGCATCTGCTGGCGGTGCGCCAGCCCGATAGCCAGGCGGCGCCGCGCGATACCCAGGAGTTCGCGGCAGTCGAGGACTACCGCGAGCTGCTGCTGGGTCTGTAAGGCCGCCATCGCCGGCAAGCCGGCTCCCACAGGTACAGCACAGAATCAGGGAACTGCGTAGTACCTGTGGGAGCCCACAGGTACAGCACAGAATCAGGGAACTGCGTAGTACCTGTGGGAGCCCACAGGTACAGCACAGGATCAGGGAACTGTGTAGTACCTGTGGGAGCCGGCTTGCCGGCGATGAAGCCTCTGCAGGTCTATCAGTCAGGAATACGCAGAACCTGCCCTGGGTAGATCTTGTCCGGGTGCGACAGCATCGGCTTGTTCGCCTCGAAGATCTTGTTGTACTGGTTAGCGTTGCCATACACGACCACGGAAATGGCTGACAATGTGTCGCCCTTCTTCACGGTAACGAACCGCGCAGCCTTGACCACCGGCCCGGTCACTTTAATCTGGTCATCGACGCTGGCCACACCATTGATATTGCCCGCCGCCAGGATGATCTTCTCCTTCTCCTCCTGGCTGGCCACTTCGCCGCTGAGGATGATCTTGTCGCCCTCCACCGTGGCAGTGATGTTGGGATTGCCCAAACCAACCTTGCTCACGTGCTCCTTCAACTGCTCCTCGGCATTGGCATTGCCGGGGGTCAGCAGGTCGATCAACTTCTCGCCGGCTTCCTTCACGAAACTGAACAGGCTCATGACGCGCTCCTTGTTGACGTTTACCTTCGGAGCAAGGAGTCTAGGCCAGCTTTGCCCACCCCGCCCTTGCAGCTCATCGACGCGCTCTATCAAGGCATAGACCCTAGCGATTAGACGTGCGCGGCCCACCGGCCTAGGCTGGTGCTATCAAATAGCCGCCGGTAGTCAGCCCCGATGAACAGCAAACCTCCGGTCTGCGCGGCCTCCACGCCTCTGGCCATGCCCGCTGCCAGCAATACCTACGACTATGTCCAGCTCGACGACGGCGAGCAGGCGAGCACTCCGCTGGCCGAAGAAGTCGCCCTGGCCATCGCCTACAACGGCCTCAACCAGGCCGTGATGCTGGTCAGCCCCACCGACCTGGAAGACTTCGCGGTCGGCTTCAGCGTCGGCAGCGGCATTGTCGAAGGCACGGCGGAAATCTACGACCTGAAACTCTCCGGCAGCGGTTCGGCGATGTACGCCGACCTGGAAATTTCCAGCCGGGCGTTCTGGAACCTGAAGAATCAGCGCCGCCAGCTCGCCGGCACCAGTGGCTGCGGCCTGTGCGGGGTAGAGGCCCTGGAGCAGGCGCTGCCGGAACTTGCCGAGCTGCCGGGCGCGACGCTGCCGCCTGCGCATTGGCTGGCCGGCCTGCGCCAGCGCATCGATGCCTTCCAGCCGCTGGGCCAGCACTGCGGTGCGGTGCATGCGGCGCTGTTCATGAACGACCAGGGCGAACTGCTGCTCGGCCGTGAAGACATTGGCCGGCACAACGCCCTGGACAAACTGATCGGTGCCCTGCTGCGCCAAAGCATCAGCACCACTGGCGGCCTGGCCATCGTCACCAGCCGCTGCAGCCTGGAGCTGATCCAGAAGGTGCTGCGCGCCGGTATCCAAACCCTGGTCAGCCTGTCGGCGCCGACCGGCCTTGCCCTGCAATGGGCACGCAAGCACAACCTCAACCTCATTCACCTGCCCAAACACAGTGCACCGCGGGTTTACAGCCCAGCGGCGGAGTCGTAACAGCCGTGACCTCGTACCAGAACCTTCCGGACAACGCCCCAGCCTCCTCCCCTCGCTACCAGCCCTACTCCGGCCCTGCCGGTGGATGGGGCGCGCTGCGCAGCGTGGCCAAGGCCTGGGTCGGCAGCGACAACGCACTGAAGAACATCCGTGCGCTGCTCAAGACCAACCAGAATGGCGGCTTCGACTGTCCAGGCTGCGCCTGGGGCGACTCCCCCGAAAGCGGCATGGTCAAGTTCTGCGAGAACGGCGCCAAGGCGGTCAACTGGGAAGCCACCAAGCGCCGCGTCGACGCAGCGTTCTTCGCCCGCTACAGCGTCAGCGCGCTGCGCCAGCAGAGCGACTACTGGCTCGAGTACCAGGGCCGCCTGACCGAGCCGATGGTCTATGACTCGGTGAGCGACCGCTACCAACCCATCGCCTGGGACGCTGCCTTCGCCCTGATCGCCCGCGAACTGAACAAGCTGGCCACACCGGACCAGGCCGAGTTCTATACCTCCGGCCGCGCCAGCAACGAAGCGGCGTATCTCTATCAGCTGTTCGTGCGGGCCTACGGCACCAACAACTTCCCCGACTGCTCGAACATGTGCCACGAAGCCAGCGGCGTGGCACTGGGGCAAAGCGTCGGGGTCGGCAAAGGCACGGTCACCTTCGACGACTTCGAGCATGCCGACGCAATCTTCGTCTGGGGGCAGAACCCGGGCACCAACCATCCACGCATGCTCGACCCGCTACGTGACGCGGTGAAGCGCGGTGCCCAGGTGGTGTGCGTCAACCCGCTCAAGGAACGTGGCCTGGAACGCTTCCAGCACCCGCAGAACCCACTGGAAATGCTCACCAACAGCGACCGCCCGACCAACACTGCGTTCTTCCGCCCAGCCCTGGGCGGCGACATGGCGATGCTGCGCGGCATGGCCAAGTTCGTGCTGCAGTGGGAGCGCGAGGCCCAGGCCAAGGGCGAGTCCGCCGTGTTCGACCATGTGTTCATCGCCGAACACGGCCAAGGTGTCGACGCCTACCTGGCGGCGGTGGACGCCACACCATGGCAGCAGATCGAGGAACAATCCGGCCTGGCGCGTGACGACATCGAACTGGCTGCCCGCATGTACTGCCGTGGCAAGCGGGTGATCATGTGCTGGGCGATGGGCATCACTCAACACCGCCATTCGGTGGCGACCATCCAGGAAATCGTCAACCTGCAGATGCTGCGCGGCAACATCGGCGCGCCCGGCGCCGGCCTGTGCCCGGTACGTGGCCACAGCAACGTGCAGGGCGACCGGACCATGGGCATCAACGAACGCCCGCCGCTGGCGCTGCTCGATGCCATCGAGAAACGCTTCGGCTTCCCGGTGCCACGGCACAACGGCCACAACACCGTCGAGGCCATCCATGCCATGCTCGACGGCCGTGCCAAGGTCTTCATCGGCCTGGGCGGCAACTTCGCCCAGGCCACTCCTGACACTGAACGCACCGCCCAGGCCCTGCGCAACTGCGCGCTTACCGTGCAGATCAGCACCAAACTCAACCGCAGCCACCTGATTCACGGCCAGCAGGCGCTGATCCTGCCGTGCCTGGGGCGTACCGATATCGACCTGCAGGCCGACGGGCCGCAGGCGGTCACTGTGGAAGACTCGTTCAGCATGGTCCACGCCTCCAACGGCCAGTTGAAACCGCTGTCGACGCAGATGCGCTCGGAGCCGGCCGTGATCGCCGGTATCGCCGCTGCCACCTTGGGCAAGCACCCGGTGGACTGGCATTGGCTGGTGGCCGACTACGACCGTATCCGCGACCTGATCGGTGACACCATTGCCGGCTTCAGTGGCTTCAACCAGCGCCTGCGCCAACCCGGCGGTTTCTACCTGGGTAACAGCGCCGCCAGCCGCGAGTGGAAGACCGCTTCGGGCCGCGCCAACTTCAAGGCGAACCTGCTGCCGGACAGCTTGCTCGACGAGCGCGTGCGCGCCAGCGGCCAATTGCCGGACTTGATCATGCAATCGATGCGTTCGCACGATCAGTACAACACCACCATCTACGGCCTGGATGACCGTTATCGCGGAGTGCGTGGCCAGCGTGATGTGCTGTTCGCCAACGAAGCCGACATCATTCGTCTGGGCTTCCAGCCGGGGCAGAAGGTCGACATCGTCTCGTTGTGGGGGGATGAGCACGTGCGCCGTGTGCACGGTTTCACGTTGCTGGCGTTCGATATTCCGGCGGGGCAGGCAGCGGCCTACTATCCGGAAGTGAACCCGTTGATTCCGCTGGAGAGCATTGGCGAGGGCAGCCATACGCCGACGTCCAAATTCGTTGCCATCAAACTGGAGCGGGCGCGGGACGACGGGCGGATTTTGTAAATGCTCAAGGGCCTTATCGCCGGCAAGCCGGCTCCCACAGGGACGCCACAGTTTTCATGATTTGTGCTGTTTCCATGGGAGCCGGCTTGCCGGCGATAAGGCCCGTCGCAGCACCACCCAAAAACGAAAAAAGCCCTGTTCCACGGGGGTCAGGGCTTCGTCACAAATATTTCAGACCTGCAATATTCGATAAAGTTTCATCGCAAAAACAATAACTTAGAAAATTGTGTACAACTCGTGCTACTCGTCGGATTTGCGTTGCCACAAGGATCTCGGAGCCTCAAATTCGCCTCGTCATCCCTATGAGGCTCTGTTGATGAAGAAGTACTCCTCGATTCTGTTGTTGTCTTTCAGCTTGCTCAGCGGCGTTGCCATGGCCGGTGGCAATACCGAGGCCGGCATTGGCGGCGCATTGGGTGGGGTACTCGGCTCCGTAGTGGGCAACTCCATTGGTGGTAGCACCGGCGGCGCGATTGGTGCCGGTCTGGGTGGTGCGGCCGGTGGTGCCCTGGGTGCCGACAAGCGCCAGCGTGGCGAAGCCGCCATTGGTGGCGCGCTGGGCGCCGCAGGTGGCAACGTGGTCGGGCGTTCGATGGGCGGCACCACCGGTAGCTACATTGGTGCAGCCGCTGGTGGCGGCATCGGTGGCGCGGCGGGTAACTACCTAGGCAACAAGGCCGATGAAGACGAGCGCCACGACGATCGCAAGTACTACAGCCGTGGCTACCGGGACGGTCGTCATTATGACCGTGGTCGCCACTACGGCCACCGCAAGCACAAGCACTACCACCACTGATACGGGGCACCACCCCGGATTGAAAAGCCCCGCCTCGCCAGCGGGGCTTTTTCATGCCTGCGCGTCGAGCTGCAGACCGGACAGGATGATCTGCAGCCCCTCAGGCAGCGGCACGGGCCTGCCAGTGGCGCGCTCGACGAAGACCTGCACCACAGACCCCGCCGCACAGGCATCTGCCTCTCCCGGGCGATACAGCGCCAGCCGGTATTCCACCGTACTCCCTGCCAGGCGCGTCACACCCAGCCCCACCTCGAGCACATCCGGGAAGCCCGGCAAGGCGTAGAAGTCCGCCGCAGAGCTCACCACGAAGGCCGCCAGCGCCCCCTCGCGCAGGTCGAACTCTGCCTGTTCGACCAGGAAGGCCTGGATGGCAGTCTCGAAAAAGCCGTGCACGGTGGCACCGGCGATGTGGCCGTTGTGGTCGTTGTCCTGAGGGCGGGTGAGGATGGGGTGGAAGTGGGAGAAGGCGCCGCGGTTGGGGGACTCATTCATCTGGCAGGCTCGTTTTATCGCGATGGTTGCTATCAGTGAAACAGAATTTCCAGATTTGTGGGTGCTTGTTGCGGCCCTATCGCCGGCAAGCCGGCTCCCACAAGGGCTGTGGTGTACCTGCGGGAGCCGGCTTGCCGGCGATAGGGCCGGAACCGGCAATACGACTCTGGCAGGCACAAAAAAGCCGCCCCAAAGGGCGGCTTTCTCGTTGCGGCCGGGTTCAGCTTACAGCTGTGGACCCGCAGCCTTGATGGCGTCGGATACCTCGAACTTCTTGAAGTTCTCGGTGAACAGCTTGGCCAGGCCTTTGGCAGCTTCGTCGTAGGCAGCTTTGTCAGCCCAGGTGTTGCGTGGGTTGAGCAGCTCGGTCTCGACGCCCGGAACGGCCTTCGGCACGTCCAGGTTGATGATGTCCAGGTGTTCGGTTTCGGCGCCGACCAGAGCACCGCTCTGGATGGCGGCGATCACGCCACGGGTGGTCGGGATGCTGAAGCGCTTGCCAACGCCGTAGCCGCCACCGGTCCAGCCGGTGTTGACCAGGTAGACCTTGGAGCCGAAGGCGTTGATACGCTTGATCAGCAGCTCGGCGTACTCGCCAGCCGGACGCGGGAAGAACGGTGCGCCGAAGCAGGTGGAGAAGGTCGACTTGATGCCGCCGCCCGAACCCATTTCAGTGGAACCGACCAGCGCGGTGTAGCCGGACAGGAAGTGATAGGCCGCCTGCTCGTTGTTCAGGATCGAAACCGGAGGCAGAACACCGGTCAGGTCGCAGGTCAGGAAGATGACCGCGTTCGGCTCGCCACCCAGGTTGGCTTCGGCGCGCTTGGCGACGTGCTCCAGCGGGTAGGCGGCACGGCTGTTCTGGGTCAGGCTGACATCGGCGTAGTCGGCGTGCTTGTTACCGTCGAGCACGACGTTTTCCAGCACGGCGCCGTGCTTGATGGCTTTCCAGATGACCGGCTCGTTCTTCTCGGACAGGTCGATGCACTTGGCGTAGCAGCCGCCTTCCATGTTGAAGACAACGCCTTCGCCCCAGCCGTGCTCGTCGTCACCGATCAGGTAGCGGCTTTCGTCGGCCGACAGGGTGGTCTTGCCGGTGCCGGACAGGCCGAAGAACAGGGTCACGTCGCCCTCTTCGCCAATGTTGGCTGCGCAGTGCATCGGCAGCACATCAGCGGCCGGCAGCAGGAAGTTCTGCACCGAGAACATGGCTTTCTTCATTTCACCGGCGTAGCGCATGCCAGCGATCAGCACTTTCTTCGCAGCGAAGTTGATGATCACGCAGCCGTCGGAGTTGGTGCCGTCACGCTCTGGTTCGCACACGAAGTTGGCGACGTTGAGGATCTGCCACTGGTCGCGGCCAGCCGGGTTGAACTGCTCCGGGTTGATGAACAGGCAACGGCCGAACAGGTTCTGCCAGGCGGTCTGGGTGGTCATCTTCACCGGCAGGTAGTGCTCGGCGGCAGCCCCTACGTGAACGTAGGAAACGAAGTGATCCTGGGCGTTGTTGAACGCCTCGACGCGGTCCCACAGGGCATCGAACTTGTCGGCCGGGAACTTGCGGTTGATCGGGCCCCAGGCGATGGCAGCCTGGGTGGAAGGTTCTTCGACGATGAAACGGTCAGCCGGCGAACGGCCAGTACGGTGGCCAGTTTCGACTACCAGTGCGCCAGTATCGGCCAGCACGCCTTCACCGCGGGACAGCGCTTCTTTAACCAGCTCATCGACGCTCAGGTCGGTGTACACGGTGTTGTTGGCTTGCGTCATGAGATACCCCATCCGGCCCGAGGCCGAGTGCTCCAAACGTTTTGTAGTTGTCTCGAAAAAACTACTACAGCGAAAAAAGTGGCCGGATTATGCCAGAAACGCCCAAAAAAAGTAGGCCCCTCCTGTCGTAACTGCGCTTTTGCGCAATTAGACAAGAGATTTACCTACGATTAACCGTTTCAGTGGCGAGTTTCTGAGGCCGTGTCGGTGCCGCCACCCGCGAACAGTTGCGCCACATCGCTGGCATCGAAGAAATAGCGCTCGTTGCAGAACTGGCAATCGATCTCCACCTTGCCGCCGCATTCTTCGACCAACTGCTTGGCATCGTGCTCGCCAAGACTGACCAGCGCATTGCCGGAACGTTCGCGCGAGCAGCTGCATTTGAACCGCAGCGGCTGGATATCGAACAGGCGCACGGCGTCTTCGTGGTACAGGCGGTGCAGCAGGGTTTCGTTGTCTTCAGCCCACTCCTGGGCCTTCAACGTGCTGGCCAGGGCGACCACGTGCTGCCAGCTGTTTTCGCGGTCTTCCTCATCACGCTCGCGGTCGACCGGCAGCTGTTGCAGCAGCAGACCACGCGCCTTGCCGCCTTCAGCGTTGAGCCAGAAACGGGTGTTGGTCTGCTGCGACTGGACGAAGTAGTTGGTGAAGCATTCCGACAAGTTGGCGCCGTCGAGCTCGACGGTGCCTTGATAACGCTGGCCCTTGACCGGGTCGATGGTCAGGGTCAGGTGGCCGTCGGGCATCAGCTGCGCCAGCGTCGCGCCATCCGGGATCTGGTCGGCTTCATAGCGGGCCATGCCACGGATATCGCGCTCGCTGGAGCACTCCACCATCAGCAGCGGGATCGGCCCCGCCGAACGTGCCTGCAGAATCAGCAGGCCGTCGAACTTCATCGCGCCTACCAGCAATGCCGTGGCGGCCATCAGCTCGCCGAGCACTGCAGCCACTGGCTGTGGGTATTGGTGACGCGCCAGCACCGCGGCGTAGCTGTCGTCCAGCGCTACCCACTCGCCGCGGATATCGCGGTCGTCGAAGATGAAACGCTGGGTGAAATCGGTATCCGGCAAATCGCTCATAGGTTTTGGCTATCTGAAAAATGATGACAAAATAGTTACACGGGGTTTCGGCTTACTGCAAAGCCCCGTGGGAGAGCGCTTGCAAGGCGCTCCGAATCCTGTTGGCAATAGAGGTATTTTATGGACAATCGACCACTGTTCCAAGCAAGGTGGTCCTGGGGCCCATTGGCAGCCTGTACCCTGCTACCCATCGCTCTACTGTGTTTCTGGTTATGGCCCATTGGCCAGATCCTGTGCCTGACTTTCGACGAATGGCTGTTCCACAGCCTCAATTCACCACTGGCCGACAACACGCTCTGGCGCTACATCTGGACGGTCGGCAGCCTGCGGCCGTTCGACATCGCCGTTGGCCTGATCCTTCTCACCGTGCTTATCCGTGGCGACTGGGTGTTCAAAGCCTGCCAGGTGCGAGAGGCCTTTTTCGGATTTCTCGTCACCCTAATCCTATTAGTGGTGATTCGCGCGCTGTTTTCCAAGTGGGTAGATGCTGCCGGCTGGCAACATGTGAGCCCGTCCATGGTGCTCGACAACGTCGTGCACCTCAGCGACTACTATCCGAACCTGGAGAAAGCCTGGGAACTGAAAGACCGCTCCAGCAAGAGCTTCCCTGGCGATCACGCCTCGGTGCTGCTGATCTGGGCATTGTTCATGAGCCTGTTCAGCCGCCGCGTGGGCCAGTACCTGGTGATTTGGGGCCTGGCGTTCCTGTTCATGCTGCCACGGCTGGTGGCGGGTGCGCACTGGGGGCAGGACGACTATATCGGTGGTTTGCTGATGGCGGTGCTGGCGTTGGGCTGGAGTTGCCATACACCGTTGGCGGCCAAAGGCAGTGCACTGCTGCTGCGCTGGACCGCACCGCTGTTTGAATTGGCCGCCAAGCTACCGTTGGTCGGGCGGTTGGCGGTGGAACGTTAGCCCGTCAGGGCTGCCCTGCAGCCCATCGCTGGCAAGCCAGCTCCCACATAGTCCTTGGTGTTGCGGCCCCCTGTGGGAGCCGGCTTGCCGACGATTGGGCCGCAAAGCGGCCCCCCTCAATCAAAACTGCCATGCAGCTGGTGAATCTGCCGCCGCTGCTTCTTGTTCGGCCGGCCGTCAGTGGTCATCCCCAGCGCACCAGCCTTGCGCATGTCTGCCGCCTGTTCACGACGGCGTACGCTCTCTTCGGTTTCCTCATACAGCGTCTGCGCCTCTGGTGCGCCACGGCGCACCACCGACAGCGCCTTGACGACTACGGTGCGTTCATCAAAGCCGGTACGCAAAACGAACTCATCCCCGACACGTGGTTCCTTGCCCGGCTTGCAACGCTCGCCCCGGCAATGCACCTTGCCACTCTCGATCGCCGCCTTGGCCAATGCGCGGGTCTTGTAGAAGCGCGCCGCCCACAGCCATTTATCCAGGCGAACCTTGTCGTCGTCTTCGGCTTTTTGTGCCATCTCGTTTCCTCGAATTCTGTCTTTAATCGAACTGTACTACCGTAACCATCGGATGCAAAAAGTCCCCATCGTGCTTACAGTTCACCACCTCATTCGCAGGGTGTGTTTCGTGAAGACATTTGACCATCTGACTGTGATCGGCCTGCGCGAGTGGGTCGCTCTGCCCGACCTCGGCCTGGCGGGCCTTCGAGCCAAGATCGACACCGGCGCCAGCACCTCCAGCCTGCATGCCACCGATGTCGAGCCATTCGAGCGCGACGGCCAGGCCTGGGTGCGTTTCACCGCCCATCTGGGCTCGGTGGTGCAGTTGCGCCACCGCCGGTGCGAAGCGCCACTGGTCACCATGAAAACCATCAAGAGCTCCAACGGCCACGCCCAGACCCGCTACGTCATCCGTACGCCACTGGCACTGGGCGACCGGGTGTGGGAAGTCGAATTCACCCTGGCTTGCCGCAAGAACATGCGTTACCGGCTCCTGCTCGGCTCCAAGGCGCTGATTCACGGGCAACTGGTGGTCAACCCGGGCCTCAAGTACGTTCAAGACAAACCGGCCTTTCCGGCCACCCTTTCCCCTGTCACAGGTGCTGCATGAAGATCGCTGTGCTGTCGCGCAATCCGCGTCTGTATTCCACCCGCCGCCTGGTCGAAGCCGGTACCCAGCGTGGCCACGAAATGGTAGTGATCGATACCTTGCGGGCCTACATGAACATCGCCAGCCACAAGCCGCAGATCCACTACCGCGGCAAGCCGCTTGAAGGGTTCGATGCAGTGATTCCGCGCATTGGCGCCTCGGTGACCTTCTACGGCTGCGCGGTGTTGCGCCAGTTCGAGATGATGGGTGTGTACCCGCTCAACGAGTCGGTGGCCATCGCCCGTTCCCGTGACAAGCTGCGCTCGCTGCAACTGCTGTCGCGCCGCGGCATCGGCCTGCCGATCACCGGCTTCGCCCACTCGCCGGACGACATCCCCGACCTGATCCAGATGGTCAATGGCGCGCCCCTGGTCATCAAGGTGCTCGAAGGCACCCAAGGCATCGGCGTGGTGCTGTGCGAGACCACCCAGGCAGCCGAGTCGGTGATCGAGGCTTTCATGGGCCTGAAGCAGAACATCATGGTTCAGGAGTACATCAAGGAGGCCGGCGGTGCCGACATTCGCTGCTTCGTGGTCGGCGACAAGGTGATTGCCTCGATGAAGCGTCAGGCCAAGCCAGGGGAGTTCCGCTCCAATCTGCATCGTGGTGGAGTCGCCAGCCTGATCAAGATTACGCCTGAAGAGCGGATCACGGCCATTCGCGCCGCCAAGGTGATGGGTTTGAGCGTGGCGGGTGTGGATATCCTGCGCTCGAACCATGGGCCGTTGGTGATGGAGGTGAACTCTTCGCCAGGGTTGGAAGGGATCGAAGTGACCACCGGCAAGAACGTGGCCGGGATGATCATCGAGCATCTAGAGAAGAATGGCGGGCCGAATCAGACCCGAACCAAGGGCAAGGGTTGACTCAAGGGCCCTATCGCCGGCAAGCCGGCTCCCACAGGGTCACCACAATGCTCAAGACCTGTGGGATACCTGTGGGAGCCGGCTTGCCGGCGATAGGGCCGTTACAGGCAACCAAAAATCAAACAGCATTGCGCGGCAACAATAGCCCCAACGGCAACCGCACCCGCGCCTCGATCCCACCGCCGGACCGGTTGCGCAACTCCACATTGCCGCCGTGCTGCGCCGCGATCCGCTTGACGATCGCCAAGCCCAAACCGGTGCCCTTGCCACCGCGGGCACGGTCCCCGCGAATGAACGGGTTGAAGATGGTCTCCAGCTCCGACTCGTCAATCCCCGCGCCACGGTCAAGCACGCTCAAGACCACATACGGCGCACTCTCGTCACCCGACACATAGGCAGCCACCTCCACACCCTTGCCGGCATGGTGCAAGGCATTGCCGATCAGGTTGCCCAGCATGCGCTTGAGCGAAACCCGGCGCAGCGGAAACGGTGGAATCGGCTCCAGGCACAGGCGCACACGCTCATGCGGCTGGTTATAGGGGGCCACCACTTCACGCACCAGGTCGGCAAGGTCGACTTCTTCCACCGGCTCGTCACGCCCATCACGGATGAACGCCAGGAACTGGTCCAGAATCGCGTCCATATCCTCGATGTCACGCACCATGTCGTCGCTCAGCTCGCTGTCGCTACCCAGCAACGACAAGGAAAGGCGCAAGCGCGTCAGCGGTGTGCGCAAATCGTGGGAAACCCCCGCCAGCATCAGCTCGCGCTCTCGCCCCGCCTGCTCGACATCCTCGGCCATCTGGTTGAAGGCCCGGTACACCTCGGTCATTTCGCTGGGTGTGTCGCTGATCGGCAGGCGCACGCTACGCCCCTGGCCCAATTGACGGGCAGCAAATACCAGGCGTTTGAGCGGTTGGTTGAGCTGGCGCACGAAGATCCACGCCGAGGCGGTCGACAACAGGCCAATGGCCAGGAACCAGCCCAGCACGTTCCAGATCTTCTGCCCGCGCAGCGGGTGGGGATACAGCGGCACCTTCAGCCACCCCGGGCCCAGGCTCGGCGCATTGACCCACAGCGCCGGCGGCGCGTGGATGCGTAAGCGCACTTCGGTGTCATCACCCAGCTCGGCCTGCATCTGCCGCTGGTAAATCTCACTGTAGGGCCAATGCTGTTCGCCTTCGGGCACGCCAGAACCAGTCACCCGGATCAACCCGGCGGCCTCGGCGATCTTGTCGCGGTTCTCTTCATCGGCAGCCCAGTAGGCGCGCAAGGTCAGTGCCACACCGTGGCTGTACTGTCGGTCGACCAGCACGTCCTCGTTCATCAGCAGGTAGACCAGGGTCAACGCCTTGGAGAACAGGACGACGATCAGTACCAGCCACAAGGTGCGGGCAAAGAAACTCTGCGGAAACCAAAGCGGTGTTTTCATTGACGGCGCAGCATCACTTACCAGCGTTTCCGTCTGGGACGAACACGTAACCCACACCCCAGACCGTCTGGATATAGCGTGGTTTGGACGGGTCCGGCTCGATCATGCGGCGCAGGCGCGAGATCTGCACGTCGATGGAGCGCTCCAGGGCGTCCCACTCACGGCCTCGGGCCAGGTTCATAAGTTTGTCGCGGGTCAGCGGCTCGCGGGCATGCATGACCAGCGCCTTGAGCACGGCGAATTCACCGGTGGTGAGCATGTGCACTTCCTCACCGCGCTTGAGCTCGCGGGTGGCCAGCGACAGCTCGTAGTCGCCGAAGGTGACCGACTCGTCTTCGCTGCCAGGAGCACCCGGCACGCTCGGCGCCTGACGGCGCAGCACGGCTTTGACCCGCGCCATCAGCTCATCAGGGTTGAACGGCTTGCCCAGGTAGTCGTCGGCACCCAGCTCCAGCCCCTTGATGCGGCTGAGTTCGTCGCCCTTGGCGGTGAGCATGATGATCGGAATCTGGTTGTTCGACTGGCGCAGGCGCTTGCACGCGGACAGCCCGTCTTCACCCGGCAGCATCAGGTCGAGCACCACCAGGTTGAACACCTCGCGCTGCAGCAGGCGGTCCATCTGTTCGGTGTTGGGCACCGCGCGGGCGCGATAGCCCTTGCTGGTGAAGAAACGTTCCAGCAGGCTGCTGAGCCCGGGATCGTCGTCGACGATGAGAATCTTGTCACCTTCAGCGGTGTTGGGGGTGCCAGTCATGAATAACTCCTCTGATATCGCCGCGCATTATGGCGTAGCCATTACCCTGCGTGACGTGAGCATTGTTAGCAGATTTTTCCCCGGGCGCCAGTTCCTGGCCATCGGCGCTGGCCGGGCGCCATCACCGCAAGCCGTTTTCGATGGGTATAATGCGCGGCTTTCAATCCTTGTCAGGTGGTTTACATGGACAGCATCAACAGCCGTATCGCCGAGGAACTGGGCGTTCGCCCGCAGCAGGTCGAAGCGGCCGTGGGCTTGTTGGACGAAGGCTCGACCGTGCCCTTCATCGCCCGTTACCGCAAGGAAGTGACCGGCAGCCTGGACGACACCCAGCTGCGCCACCTGGAAGAGCGCCTGCGCTACCTGCGCGAACTCGACGAGCGCCGCGCCAGCATCCTGTCCAGCATCGAGGAACAGGGCAAGCTGACCCCGGAACTGGCCCGCGAGATCAAGCTGGCCGACACCAAGACCCGCCTCGAAGACCTCTACCTGCCCTACAAGCAAAAGCGTCGCACCAAGGGCCAGATCGCCCTGGAAGCGGGCCTTGGCGAGCTGGCCGACGGCCTGTTCAACGACCCGCAGCTGACCCCGGAAAACGAAGCCGCGCGCTTCGTCGACGCCGACAAGGGCGTGGCCGACGTCAAGGCCGCGCTGGAGGGTGCCAAGTACATCCTCATGGAGCGCTTC
Source organism: Pseudomonas sp. KU43P (assembly GCF_033095865.1). NCBI lineage: Bacteria > Pseudomonadati > Pseudomonadota > Gammaproteobacteria > Pseudomonadales > Pseudomonadaceae > Pseudomonas > Pseudomonas sp. KU43P. The sequence goes on from NZ_AP019365.1 coordinate 5,592,419, forward strand.
GCCGAAGACGCCGCCCTGCTCGACAAGCTGCGCAACTTCCTCAAGCACGAAGCGGTGCTCAGCGCGCGCGTGGTGGCTGGCAAGGAAGAAGAAGGCGCCAAGTTCCGCGACTACTTCGCTCATGACGAACTGCTGCGCAACGCCCCGTCGCACCGCGCCTTGGCGATTTTCCGCGGGCGCAACGAAGGTGTGCTGAGCGCCTCGCTGAAGGTCGGCGAAGAGCTGCCAGGCACCTCGCACCCATGCGAACTGATGATCGGCAGCCATTTTGGCCTGGAAAACCACAATCGCCCGGCAGACAAGTGGTTGGGCGAGGTGGTGCGCTGGACCTGGAAGGTCAAGCTGTACACCCACCTGGAAACCGACTTGTTCGGCGAGCTGCGCGACAACGCCGAAGGCGAGGCGATCAACGTCTTCGCCCACAACCTGCACGACCTGCTGCTAGCCGCGCCGGCCGGCCCGCGCGCCACCCTGGGCTTCGACCCGGGCCTGCGTACCGGCTGCAAGATCGCCGTGGTCGATGCCACCGGCAAGCTGCTGGACCACACCACGGTCTACCCGCACGCCCCGAAGAACGACTGGGACCGCACCATTTCCATTCTCGCGGCGCTGTGCGCCAAGCACTCGGTTGAGCTGATCGCCATCGGCAACGGCACCGCCAGCCGTGAAAGCGACAAGCTGGTGGCCGAACTGGTGAAAAAATACCCCGCCCTGAAGATCACCAAAGTCATGGTGTCGGAAGCCGGTGCCTCGGTGTACTCGGCCTCGGAGCTGGCCGCCCGCGAATTCCCGGACCTCGACGTGTCGATTCGTGGCGCCGTGTCGATCGCCCGCCGCCTGCAGGATCCACTTGCCGAACTGGTGAAGATCGACCCGAAATCGATCGGTGTCGGCCAGTACCAGCACGATGTATCCCAGGTGAAGTTGGCCCGCGGCCTGGACGCGGTGGTCGAGGACTGCGTGAACGCCGTGGGCGTGGACGTGAACACTGCCTCGGTGGCACTGCTGACCCGCATTTCCGGCCTGAACGCCACCCTGGCGCAAAACATCGTCGCCCACCGCGACGCCAACGGCCCGTTCGCCACTCGCGCCGCGCTGAAGAAAGTAAGCCGCCTGGGTGAAAAAACCTACGAACAGGCTGCAGGCTTCCTGCGCGTCATGAACGGCGACAACCCGCTCGACGCCTCCGCCGTGCACCCTGAAGCCTACCCACTGGTGAAGCGCATCGCCGCCGACACCGACCGCGACATCCGTTCGCTGATCGGCGACAGCGGTTTCCTCAAGCGCCTCGACCCCAAGCGCTTCACCGACGAAACCTTCGGCCTGCCGACCGTCACCGACATCCTCCAGGAACTGGACAAGCCCGGCCGCGACCCACGCCCCGAGTTCAAGACCGCCACCTTCCAGGACGGCGTCGAGGACCTCAAGGACCTGGAGCCGGGTATGATCCTCGAAGGCGTGGTCACCAACGTCACCAACTTCGGTGCCTTCGTCGACATCGGTGTGCATCAGGACGGCCTGGTGCATATCTCGGCGCTGTCGGAGAAGTTCGTGAAAGACCCGCGCGAAGCGGTCAAGGCCGGTGACGTGGTCAAGGTCAAGGTCATGGAAGTGGACATCCCGCGCAAACGCGTCGGCCTGTCCATGCGCATGAGCGATACCCCAGGCGAGAAGGTCGAAGGCAACCGTGGCGGCAACCGTGGCAATGGCGGCAACCGCCCGCAGCAGCCACCACGCCAGCGTGAAACGGCCACCGCCGCCCCCGCCAACAACGCCATGGCGGCACTGTTCGCCAACGCCAAGCAGCTGAAGAAGAAATGATGGAAATCCCCAAGGAGCTGACCGAGAGCGCCTACAGCCAGTTGCTTGGCTGCCGCGTACAACGCCTGGACACCGGCGTTGCCGAGGTGGCCCTGGCGCTGGAGCCGCACTTGCGCAACCGCGGCCAGAAGCTGCACGGCGGTGCGATCTTCAGCCTGGTGGACATCGCCATGGGCCTGGCCTGCTCGGCCAGCCATGGTTTCGACCAGCAGAGCGTGACCATCGAGTGCAAGATCAACTACCTGCGCGCCGTCAGCGACGGTGAGGTGATTTGCACCGCCCGTGTGCTGCATGCCGGGCGTCGCACGCTTGTGGTCGACGCCGATGTAGTCCAAGGCGACAAACTCGTGGCAAAAGCTCAAGGAACCTTCGCGGTTCTCTAGCTCACCAAGCTCTATCTGCGGTATTTTCGGCAATAGCTTGGGGCCACTTCGTGCCCCATCGCCGGCAAGCCGGCTCCCACCTTGTCTGCAGCGCTGCTGACACCTGTGGGAGCCGGCTTGCCGGCGATGGGCCGCGAAGCGGACCCGAATTCGGTGCCGGAACCGCGTAAACCAGGCGACAACGCCAGTTCCTTTTCCAACTACCCTTGTAGACCGTCATCCCTACCCCCATATTGGGGCGACTGACGCGTGAAGGAATCCATCTTGAGCGACCTCCTCAACCGCCGCCTGAGCCTGCTCGGCGCCAATCTTCCCCTGCTCGAGCAGTGCCTGCACGGTATTGAGCGCGAATGCCTGCGAGTGACCGATGAAGGTCGCCTGGCCCAGACCCCGCACCCGGAAGCATTGGGTTCGGCGCTGACCAACGAGCAGATCACCACCGATTATTCCGAGTCGCTGCTGGAGTTCATCACCCCAGCCCTGGCAGACCCGGCCAAGGTGCTCGAGAGCCTCGAACAGACCCACCGTTTCGTCTACAGCAAGCTCGCCGACGAATACCTGTGGAGCCCGTCGATGCCGTGCACGCTGCCGGCCGAGGAGGACATCCCGATCGCCGAGTACGGCACGTCCAACATCGGCAAGCTCAAGCACGTCTACCGCAAGGGCCTTGCCCTGCGTTACGGCCGCACCATGCAGTGCATCGCCGGTATCCATTACAACTTCTCCCTGCCAGAGGCCCTGTGGCCCCTGCTGCGCGATGCCGAAGGCAGCACCGAAAGCGCCCGCGACTACCAGTCCTCGGCCTACATCGCGCTGATCCGCAACTTCCGCCGCTACAGCTGGCTGCTGATGTACTTGTTCGGCGCCTCGCCGGCCCTGGACAAAGGTTTCCTGCGCGGCCGCCCGCACCAGCTCGAAGAGCTCGATGCCGAAACCCTGTTCCTGCCCTACGCCACCAGCCTGCGCATGAGCGACCTGGGCTACCAGAGCAATGCCCAGGCGGGCCTCACGCCCTGCTACAACAACCTGGACAGCTACACCGACAGCCTGCGCAAGGCCGTCGGCACGCCCTACCCGCCCTATGTCGAGATCGGCACCCATGTGGATGGCGAGTGGGTGCAGCTGAACACCAACATCCTGCAGATCGAGAACGAGTACTACTCGAACATCCGCCCCAAGCGCGTCACCTACACCGGCGAGCGGCCGATCCAGGCCCTGACCTCGCGTGGCGTTCAGTATGTGGAAGTGCGCTGCCTGGACATCAACCCCTTCCTGCCAGTGGGCATCGACCTGACCGAGGCGCGCTTCCTCGATGCGTTCCTGCTGTTCTGCGCGCTGGAAGAGAGCCCGCAACTGGACAACGGCGAATGCAGCCAGTGCACCAGCAACTTCCTCACCGTGGTCAAGGAAGGCCGTCGGCCGGGACTGGAACTGCACCGTGATGGCCAGCCCATCGCATTGAAAGCCTGGGCCGGCGAGCTCATTGCGCGCATCGGCCAACTGGCCGACCTGCTCGACCGCGCCCACGGCGGTGACGAACATGCCAAGGCGCTGGCCGAACAGCAGGCCAAGGTCGAAGACATCTCGCTGACGCCGTCGGCGCAGGTGCTGGCACGCATGACCGAGCATGACGAAAGCTTCGTGCAGTTCTCCCTGCGCCAGAGCCGCCTGCACGCCCAGACCTTCCGTGAGCAGCCGCTGCCCACCGAGCGTCAGCAAGCCTACGAGACCCTGGCCCGCGACTCGCTGGCCGAGCAGTCGCGCCTGGAGCAACAGGAGGTCGGCGACTTCGACCTGTTCGTCGGTGCGTACCAGGCCAGCATCCTGGCGATCAGCAACTGATGAACCGCAGCGCCACCCCACGCAAGCCACGCGCCAGCAGCCAGGCCAGGATCGAAGCGATCCTGGCGGCGGCTCGCGAATTGCTGGCCGGGCAAGGGGTGGCCGCGTTGTCGATCTACAGCGTGGCCGAGCGGGCGCAGATTCCGCCATCGTCCGTGTACCACTTCTTCGCCAGCGTGCCGGCCTTGCTTGAAGCACTGACCGCGGATGTGCACCGAGCGTTTCGCGAAGCCTTGAGTGCGCCCATCGACAGCAGTGCGTTCACCACCTGGCACGCGTTGTCTCGGCTGGTCGAACAACGCATGCTGGCCATCTACAACGAGGACACCGCAGCGCGTCAGCTGATCCTGGCCCAGCATGGGCTGAGCGAAGTGGTACAAGCCGACCGCCAGCACGACATGGAGCTGGGCGAGCTCATGCACAGGCTGTTTGATCGACATTTCCAGCTACCGGCCATGCCGGGCGATGTGGATGTCTTCGCATTGGCCATGGAGCTGAGCGACCGGGTGTATGCTCGCTCGATGCAGTTGTTCGAACAGATCACACCTCGCATGGCAGAGGAAGGCATGCGCGTTTTCGAGGCCTACCTCGCACTCTACTTGCCGCCCTTCCTACCCAAGCGCACCCTCGGCTGAATACATAGATTTACCACCGAGCAAGGCGTAGCGACCGTTTCAATGAGGCATTTGCAAATGTGCAACCTCAAAGAGACCATTGCCCATGCCTACCCCCGAAAGCTTTCAAAACGCCCATGTCCAGGCATTACTGCTTACCGACACAGATACCGTCGACCAACAGTTGGCCGGCAGGAGTAATCTGCTGGTGGCCGCCAAGCCCGCCTGGGTGCACACCACCAGACAGCTGCGACGGCTGTTGGACGGAGCGCCCACTTTGCAGCATGCGCTGCGGACAACGTTGCGTGCCCACCTCGATTTGAACCCTGATGCCTGCGGCCTGCACCACGATGGCCGGCAAGTGACCCTGCTGACCTTCGCCGCCCGCCTGCTCGCCAGCCCGGTGCTCGGCAATGCCTTCTCTACGTGGGCCACCTGGGGCTTCGACGAAGCGTCACAACGGTCGCAATGGACCGCCAAAAACTGGATTACCGAGCTCAATCCAGTCGTAAATGCGCTGAGCCTGCAGGCATCCCGTAATTACTGGCAAGGCCGTATGCCAGGTACCGCCATCTCGCGGCAAAAACACGCGAGCAGCTTGCTGCGCCAACACTTCCTGAGCTGCCTGGACATAGCATTCGGCATCGGCAAGTTGGGTCTCGACGACTGGAAACAAGGCCGGCGGCCTGAGCTCAGCCACGCACAGCTGCAATGGCGACTACCTACCGGAACCCTGCTGACCAGTACCGCTGCACTGGCGCTGGCGCCGCAATCCGGCGATTCGGGTTGGTTGATCTACCTGCCGAGTATCAACAACGCCATCCTGCGCTTCGACAGCCTTCAGAGCATGCGTGACTGGATCTTGCTCAACCGTTCCTGGTTCTGGTCGGACCCAAGGTCGCCCATTTCCACCGGCACACGCGACAACGTGATCGTCACAACGATTGAAACCGATGGCTTCGACGCGCTGGTGGAAGACCATGTGCGGCAAGGCCAGGTCATTTCCGACTACCTGCTGGACCAGGCCTGTGAGCAGAGTGAAACCGACCCGCTGGACTGGAGCGACCTGCAGCGCTGGGAAGCCAAACGCAGTTCGATCATCTTGGCAACCCTCGCGCCAACCACCGAGGCTGCCATTGATGCAGTGACCGCGACCGATACGGCAATGGCGCAGGAAGAGGTTCATTTCGCTCACTTGGAGCAGTACCTGCCATCGGCCAGGCGCCAGGATCAGATCGAGCATCAGGAGGCGCTGCTGGGGCAATACCTGGACGGCGACACCTCCCCCACATCGCTCAACTTCACCCTGCTGCGAGAACGCCAGGAACAGCTGAACCAGTCGCAGGACGAACTGGACCTGCTACTGCTTGAGCTACCCGATCAGGTAACCGATGCGGACTTGAAAGTGCTCAAGGGGGAAGAGACGCTGGAAGAGCTGATCAGCGAAAAGCTGTGTCAGGCCCTGCTGAAGGAAGCGCGTTTGCAGAATACCTTGGGTGATCTTTCACCCACCCACCTGGAATGGATCGAAAGTCTCGTCGACAGGCCCGAGCCAAGTCTGCGGCGGGCCGTGCAAGCCAGCACGCTGGAACTGGTCGCCGGCGACCTCAAGTGGCAGCTGTGCGGCTACATGACATTTCGCGCCACGCCCAACGACGACACACAGGATGATTCGCTGCTGCTCTACCGGCCCGGCCAGCGCGGCGGCCTCATGGCCTTCGATGATCAGTGGCAGCTTGCCAGGCGCTTGCTGGCAACGCTCCAGGGAGCATGGCCCGATGCCCTGCTGGAATCGGCTGCTCCAACAGACAGTTCAGGCCTGCTCGATGCCCTGGCCAGCTCAACAGCGGTCACGTTCATACACTCACCCATCCTTTCGCACTTCATGCACGATTGCGTGAAAGCTGTCGTCACTGCGTTGCCTGCCCAGGCTACGCGCGAACAGACCCGGCAGCGCCTGTGCAGCAGCGAGAATCGCGCCAGGGCCCAGGCCATGGCGCGGTTTGCGGAACAGAACCGTACTGACCATATCCAGCAACAGTTAGCGCCGCTGCAACACCTCGATAGCAAACAGCGGGCTGAGCTCGTCTCCCAAATGGAGGCATTGCAGGTATCACTGTATGCATCGGGAAAGGTGCTCAAGGGCCTGCCAACGCAGGCAGCATTTTCGCGGGCCATGCTGCATCAACACCTGCGCAACGCATTCAAGCTGCAGGAAATACCGCAGATCAGCCTTGATATCGCCGACAGCGTCACGACCAAGAAAGAGGTCGCCGGTCAGTCCGCCACAGGCGGTGCCAGCGCCATAGTCGTGCCGGTCTACAGCAAGGAGCGCAGCGATGTTGCCCTGGAAACATTCATGCTGCAGGCGTTGGATGATAATCGGCGCTTGCTGCTCAAAGACGCCAATGTGAAGTTCGAACCCTCAGGCAACGCCCTGCTGCGAGCCAACGTAACGCCAGCCTACATTGCTGAGCTGATCGAGCAGCTGGACATGGCTGGCAGCTACGAAAGGCACATAGTCGATACTTTTCAAGGTTCCAAGGAAGCATCCGATTGGCACGCCCAACTGCGCCAGGAAACCCTTCGTGCGCCTTATGAGGATTGCTTGAGGGTGCTTGTGCTGACCAGGCCGACCAGCCTCGACAACCATGGCCAACACCTGCTGGAAACATTCTGCCAGGAACAGGTCGATGCATTGGCTTCCAGAACCATTGCCTACCACACCCTCATGCTCAGACCCGACACGGCAGCCGACGGCTCAAGCGATAGCGCAGGGCTTTCCGACACCTATGTGATCAAGGGCACCACCGGCCCCGTACTGCTCTACGTACCGAACGCTCCCGTCGGACACGTCATCAGCCAGCACGAAAGCGCCGACGCGGCCTGCGAGGCACTGCAACGCATGGCGCTGGACGACAGGATGGTCCGGTTTCTGGCGCTGCAGGCCGACGCTGGCGACCCAACCCAGCATGAAAGCTACATCAACACCGCACTGAAGAGCGCTATCAGATTCATCGCTCTTGGCCCGGCACGCCGCGAACCGATGCCCACGCATCAGTGTCACCTGGACATGGGCGAACGGATCCGCAATCACCGCGCGACCTCACGTAGCCAGGCCGACGTGACGCTGTCAGCACCGGACAGCTTTGATCATCATTTTTTCATGGGTTTGAAACTGGCGCTCTGCTTCGTGCCGGGCGCGGGTACGGCAATAGCGGCATACGATGGCTGGCATGCCGCGAATGCTGCAGTCCGCGCCTTCGGCCGTGGCGACGAAGAGGAAGGGCTGCAGCACTTGGTCAGCGTGCTGCAGTCCATGAGCGATGCCATCGTTTCGCTCGCGCTACTGGGCGCCTCGGCCAAACCTGCGCCCTCGGCACGCCAACTGACGCTGCAACGTCAGCGGATCGACCCGCTTCGCTCGTTGGGCGGGATTCGCAAGCAGCGGCCTAACCCTTTTGCCGGTTACGAAGTCGAACCGCCGCTGGGGTCGCTACAACGCTCCACCCATGCCAAAGGCACAGGTGTGCTCAAGCTTGCGGGCACTGAGCAGCACTACATAACGCGAAACAGCACCTGGTATGCCGTGGGTTGGGACTCGACCTACGCGACCTGGAGGCTCAAGCCGCAAGGTGTCCGCAGCTACCGTCAGGCCGTGCAGCTCAGCGAGTTGGGGACATGGGAAACCCCCGGCAGGCTGAGCGGCCTGCTGGTCGAGAACGGGCTTGCTGGTGGCGGCGGTGCACTCAGCAACCTCTTCGAACAAGGCATTGCAATCTGGCGTACTGCGCTTGGCCGGCAGCGGCCACAACTGACCGGGCTGGAACTGGCGCGCGAGATAGACGGTGAGCTCCAGCGCATCGCCGCAAGCATGAAGACAAAGCAGGTAGCCTACCGATCAGCCATGCAGCCGCACATCGATGGGCAGGCGCTCAGCACTGCGCAGCGCGTCGCCATTGCCGATGCCCGCAAGCAACTGAGTGACGAGCTCAACGTGAGCATCGCGTACAACGAACACAGCATTGCGCGCCTCAAGGAGCAACGTGCAACGCTGAACAGGGCGGATTTCAGAAGGTTCGTTGGCTTGTGTGAGCAAAACATCAATGAAATGAGCGTTCTCGACATGAATCTGGCGTCTGGGCGTTTTCTCCTTGCCAGTGAGCGGGTGCTGCAGGCATCCAACGCTATGAGAACTGCAAGCGCCAGTGCCTCGGCCGCCCCATTGATCAAGCGCCTGGCGATAGAACTGCAGGTGGCAGAGAACGAACTGGCCGACACTTTGGCGATGATCGAGCGCATCGCCATTCGCCACCACAATCGGCGCAAGCAGTTGCAGGGCAGCGTATTGACCCAATACATGCACAACGCCGACGCGTCGGGCCTGACGCTTGATGTGGCCAAAGCGCGACTGACTCGGGCCTCGATCCTTTCAAACATACTGTTCGACGCCAACGCTGTCGAAAATGTGAACCGGGATATCTTTCTGGATCTTTACCTCGACCAGGGTAGTGCCTTGCGCAGCACGCTCTTCAGCCATCTTGCATTGCCCAGGGCAGGCCTCACCCGCGCTCAGGATCGGCATTTCCTGACGAATGCCCAAAGGCACTACCAGCATTACCTCAACCACCTCACCGCCTGGGAAGACACCTTCCAGGCCCTCATAGCCAAGGACCAAGCCCAAACGTTCCGCCAACTCATGGGCCAACTGATCAAGGAGATTGATGACGACCTGGCCAACGTTATCCCGCGCCCCGCCGTCAACCCCGATCGCGGCCCTACCCGCCCGCGGTTGTTCGAAACCGAGGACGGGCCACGCATCGGTAGCGAGGTCAGCGAACACGGGCAGATACGCATGCACATCAACCGGCCCAATACGCAGCAGGCGCATTCCATCTACATCAAGAACGATGCGAACACGTGGCAGCTGATCCGGCCCGCACGCGCTACCCCGACTCAGTCGCTGCCGGAACTTGTGAAGATTGCCAAGGCGCGGCTGAACGATGTGCCCAAGCACCGGGCCAGGTTGCCCCAATACAAGACACCGGATGCGATACCCATCGACCTTGAAGACATCGCACAGGGCTACGCGCAGCAACTACGATTCCTTGCAAAAAGGATTCGTGAAAAAGCTGGCCCGGCGATCACTGGTGAGCACGACACCCTGGTGAAAAGTCTGGACACCAGTGCCGACGAACTGGACGCACTGGGTCGAACGCTACGTATCGAGCAAACCAAGGCGACCGGCAAGCCTTCGGTATGGCATCTGGATTACCTGCTGGAACAGCAAGAAGTTGAAGTAGCCTGGTCGCGCACATTGAAAGCGAAAGTGGATCGCAAAGGTCAACCCATCGAATACCTGGAAGAGTATCGGGTGAATGACAAGCACACCAAGGAGCCCGTCTGGTATGCCCATTTCCACTTTCGTCAACGGCCGACGCAGGGCTTTACGCGGCTTGAGGCAGGCCATTTGAAGCATCCGAGTGAAAGAAACCTCGGTGCCGGGGCCTGGCGGGGTAACTTGAGTGAAGCCCAAGCCACCCGGATTTTCGACAACCTGCGCCCGGCCAGCGACTGACGCGGCATCCTCGCCTGGGCTGCATGGCAGCCCAGGCATTAACTGCTCACAGCTTGGCGATAGACACTTCCGTCGATTTGACGAAGGCAATCACCTCGCTGCCCACCTGCAGCTCCAACTCCTTCACCGAACGCGTGGTAATCACCGACGTCACGATACCCGAGGCCGTCTGCACGTCGATTTCCGACAGTACCGGGCCTTCGAGGATTTCCTTCACGGTGCCTTTGAACTGGTTACGTACGTTGATCGCTTTGATAGTCATGGCTTGATTCCTTCGCTATTGGCTTCAGTCTGGTAAGTGAGTCATTCAGTGCGCCCAACGCAGTTGCGTGGGCAAAGGGGCTACAGGGTCCGGCGCGGGCGGTGTGCCCGGGGCCGACAGGACACGGTTGAGCACTTCGCTTTCCAGCGCGGCCAGGCGGTGCGAACCACGCGCCCTCGGCCTTGCCAGTTCGACGGTGAGGTCCAGGCCGACTTCGCCGTCCTCGATCAGGATCACCCGGTCGGCTACCGCGACGGCTTCATTGACGTCGTGGGTGACCAGCAACACGGTGAAGCCGTGCTGGCGCCACAGGCGTTCGATCAGTTGCTGCATTTCGATACGGGTCAGCGCATCCAGCGCGCCCAGCGGCTCATCCAGCAGCAGTAGGCGCGGCTGGTGAATCAGTGCGCGGGCCAGGGCCACACGCTGCTTCTGGCCGCCGGACAACGCCGCTGGCCACTCGTTGGCGCGGTCAGCCAGGCCGACCGCTTCCAGGGCATCCAGCGCACGTTGGCGCCAGTCGCCACGCAGGCCCAGACCGACGTTGTCGATCACCTTCTTCCAGGGCAGCAAGCGCGCATCCTGGAACATCAGGCGGGTGTCCTCGCGGGCATCGGCCAGCGGCGCGGCGCCGGCCAGCAGTTCACCGGCACTGGCCTGGTCGAGCCCGGCCAGCAGCCGCAGCAAGGTGCTCTTGCCGCAGCCACTGCGGCCGACGATGGCGACGAACTGGCCGGCCGGGATGTGCAGGTCGATGCCGCGCAGCACCTCACGCTGGCCGAAGGTCTTGCGCAGGCCGTTGGCTGCCAGCGGGATGCCTCGCAGCAGGCGTGGCGGTTGTTCCTTGAGCACGGTCATGCGCCCTCCTTCTTCGCCAATTGGTAGGCGGGGTGCCAGCGCAGCCACATACGTTCCAGGCCGCGAGCGGCGAGGTCGGCGAGCTTGCCGAGCACGGCATACAGCACGATCGCCAGGACCACCACATCGGTCTGCAGGAACTCACGGGCATTCATCGCCAGGTAACCGATACCGGCATTGGCCGAAATGGTTTCGGCAACGATCAGGGTCAGCCACATGAAGCCCAGGGCGAAGCGCACCCCGACCAGGATCGACGGCAGCGCACCCGGCAGGATCACCTGGCGGAACAGGCCGAAGCCCGACAGGCCGTAACTGCGCGCCATCTCCACCAGCGCCGGGTCGACGTTGCGGATACCGTGGTAAGTGTTCAGGTAGATCGGGAACAGCGTGCCGAGCGCGACCAGGAAAATCTTGGCCGACTCGTCGATACCGAACCACAGGATCACCAGCGGAATCAGCGCCAGGTGCGGCACGTTGCGGATCATCTGCACCGAGCTGTCGAGCAGGCGTTCGCCCCAGTTCGACAGGCCGGTGATGAAGCCCAGCAACAGGCCGATGCTGCCGCCGATCAGGAAGCCCAGGCCGGCACGCCAGCCGCTGATGGCCAGGTGTGACCAGATCTCGCCGCTGCGCACCAGCTCGACCCCCGCACTTACCACCGCGCTTGGCGCTGGCAGGATGCGCGTCGACAGCCAGCCCGCGCTAACCGCCAACTGCCAGACCGCCAGCAGTGCCAGCGGCAGTGCCCACGGGGCCAGGCGCTGGGCCAGGGTGGAGGACGTTGCACGACTCATGGCCCCGCCCTCAGCTCTGCGACACGGACTTGGGCAGGATGTCGTTGGCCACCATCTCGCCGAACGGGCTCACGTAGCCACCGGTTTCCGGTTGCTCCGGGCGCTGCACGTCAAGGTGAGGGAACAGCAGCTCGGCCACACGGTAGGACTCTTCCAAGTGCGGGTAGCCGGAGAAGATGAAGGTATCGATGCCCAGCTCGGCGTACTCCTTGACCCGCGCGGCCACGGTCGGGCCATCGCCAACCAGCGCGGTACCCGCGCCGCCGCGCACCAGGCCGACACCGGCCCAGAGGTTGGGGCTGACTTCCAGGTTGTCACGGTTGCCGCCGTGCAGGGCAGCCATGCGCTGCTGGCCAACCGAGTCGAAGCGCGCCAGCGACGCCTGGGCGCGAGCGATGGTGTCATCGTCCAGGTGCGAGATCAGGCGGTCGGCGGCGGCCCAGGCTTCTTCGTTGGTTTCACGCACGATCACGTGCAGGCGGATACCGAAGCGCACTTCGCGGCCTTGGGCGGCGGCCTTTTCTCTCACCTGGGCAATCTTCTCGGCCACAGCGGCCGGTGGCTCGCCCCAGGTCAGATAAAGCTCGACCTGTTCGGCGGCCAGGTCCTGGGCAGCTTCGGACGAACCACCGAAGTACAGCGGCGGACGTGGCTGCTGAATCGGCGGATAGAGCAGCTTGGCGCCCTTCACCTGGATGTGCTTGCCGTCGTAGTCGACGTTTTCGCCTTCCAGCACCTTGCGCCAGATGCGGGTGAATTCGACCGAGGCCTCGTAGCGCTCCTGATGGTTCAGGTGCAGGCCGTCACCGGCCAGCTCGTCCGGGTCGCCCCCGGTCACCAGGTTGAACAGCGCACGGCCGTTGGACAGGCGATCCAGAGTAGCGGCCTGGCGCGCAGCCACTGTCGGCGAAATGATGCCGGGGCGCAGGGCGACCAGGAACTTCAGGTGTTGCGTCACCGGGATCAGCGAAGCGGCCACCAGCCAGGAGTCCTCGCAGGAGCGCCCGGTAGGGATGAGTACCCCACCGAAGCCCAGGCGGTCGGCGGCCTGGGCGATCTGCTGTAGGTAACCGTGGTCGACCGCGCGGGCGCCGTCGGAAGTGCCCAGGTACTTGCCGTCACCGTGGGTAGGGAGGAACCAGAAAATGTTAAGGCTCATTGGAGTTGTCTCCTCAAGGGTGGCTCAAGCCGGAGTGACGTGACACCCCGGCGCAGGCAAATCGATCAAGGCGCGCTGGCGACCTTGGCCGGGGGTGTCCAGATCACGTCCTTGATGCTCAGCGGCTTGGGAATCAGCTTGAGCGCCTGGAAGGTGTCGGCGATTTTCTGTTGTGCAGCCACGACCTCGGGGGTCAGCGGGGCAGCACCGTAGCCTTGGCGCTTGACCGAGGTCAGGGTGATATCGGCAGGCAGGCCGAGCAGCGGCGCGACCTGGTCGGTGACCTGCTGCGGGTTGGCCTGGGACCATTCACCCACGGCGCGCACTTCTTCGATCAGGGTGTTGATCACGGCCGGGTGCTGGGTCGCGTAGTTGCGGGTGGCCAGGTAGAACTGGTGGTTGTCGACCAGGTCCTTGCCATCACGCAGGGTGCGAGCCTGGAGCTGTTGTTCGGCGGCGGCCTGGTACGGATCCCAGATCACCCAGGCATCGACGCTGCCACGCTCGAAGGCGGCGCGAGCATCGGCGGGCGGCAGGTACACCGGCTGGATGTCGCTGTACTTCAGGCCGGCGTCTTGCAGGGCGCGGACCAGCAGGTAGTGAACGTTGGAGCCTTTGTTGAAGGCGACTTTCTTGCCTTTGAGTTCCTTCACCGACTGGATCGGCGAGCCCTTGGGCACGAGGATGGCTTCGCTGTGCGGCGCAGGTGGTTCGTAAGCGACGTAGAGCAGGTCAGCACCGGCGGCCTGGGCGAACACCGGCGGGGTTTCGCCGGTGACACCAAAGTCGATGGAGCCCACGTTCAGCCCTTCGAGCAGCTGCGGCCCCCCGGGAAACTCGGTCCATTGCACCTGCACGCCCTGCTCGGCCAGGCGTTTCTCAAGCGTGCCCTTGGCTTTGAGCAGCACCAAGGTGCCGTATTTCTGGTAACCGATACGCAGGCTCTCGGCCTGGGCTTGGGTAATGGCGCCGAAGGACACAGCCGCCGCAAACAGGGCGACCAGACCACGACGCAAGAAGACTGTGCGCATGGCGCTCTCCTGTGCGATTGGGTTCGGGTTGCACCTGCTTGCCTCGTTGGCGGGCGAGTAAGGTGGTGAAGCGAAGGTGGCTGGGTAAAGTCCAGCGCTAAGGGGTGTGCTGTTGGGGTGACATTACCAGCCTGTTTATATATCTAGAAATCATATTTTTTTATTTGTTTATTCCATAAATGTCTTTTGTTTTCACTGGCCCCGTCGCCGGCAAGCCGGCTCCCACAAGGGGCCTGCCTTTGACTTACTGTGGGAGCCGGCTTGCCGGCGATGGGGCCCTTTCAGGCATAAAAAAGGGCCGTAGAAACGGCCCGAATATCCCTGCTATGGCTAAGAGCAATGCAACGAGGAATTCATCAACGATTGGGTTGCGGGGTCAGCCGCAGATAGGGTTTGACCGCCCGATAACCTTTCGGGAAGCGCTGCTTGATCTCGTCCTCGTCCTTCAACGAAGGCACGATCACCACCTCGTCGCCGTCCTGCCAGTTACCTGGCGTGGCGACCTTGTGGTTGTCGGTCAGTTGCAGCGAGTCGATCACCCGCAGGATTTCGTTGAAGTTGCGCCCGGTACTGGCCGGATAGGTGATGGTCAGGCGCACCTTCTTGTTCGGGTCGATGACGAATAGCGAGCGCACGGTCAGGGTGTCGCTGGCATTCGGGTGGATCAGGTCGTAGAGGTCGGACACCTTGCGGTCGGCGTCGGCGATGATCGGGAAGTTGACCACGGTGTTCTGGGTTTCGTTGATGTCATCGATCCAGCGGTGGTGCGAGTCGACCGGGTCTACCGAGAGCGCGATGGCTTTGACGCCGCGCTTGGCGAAGTCGTCCTTGAGCTTGGCGGTCAGGCCCAGCTCGGTGGTGCACACCGGGGTGAAGTCGGCCGGGTGGGAGAACAGCACACCCCAGCTATTGCCCAGCCATTCGTGGAAACGGATCTTGCCTTCGCTGGAATCCTGTTCGAAATCGGGGGCGATGTCGCCGAGTTTGAGGCTCATGGGGTGCGGCTCCTGTGCTGTGTTCTGGCCTTGTGAGGTTCAATGTGCCTGTATCGGATTAAAAACAAAAAGAATAAATAATGATTTATTTATAACTGTTTTGCATACCGTATGGCAGGCACAAAAAAGCCTCGCACTAGGCGAGGCTTCTGGTAGAGCTACTACTTACAGGAAGTTGTAAGTGTAGTTCACGATGAAGCGAGTCTGGTCCTTGTCGACCGGCGCTTGGCCTTCACCGCGATAGACACCGTGACGCAGGCTAGCACCCAAGCCTTTGAGGGTGCCTTCCTGGATCACGTAGTCGATACGGGCGTCACGTTCCCACTCGTGGTAGGTG
Source organism: Pseudomonas sp. KU43P (assembly GCF_033095865.1). NCBI lineage: Bacteria > Pseudomonadati > Pseudomonadota > Gammaproteobacteria > Pseudomonadales > Pseudomonadaceae > Pseudomonas > Pseudomonas sp. KU43P. The sequence continues at coordinate 5,608,093 of NZ_AP019365.1, forward strand.
CCATTGCCAGAAGTGTTGCGAATATCGGTACCGCGCAGATACGCAATAGAAGCCTTCAGGCCAGGCGCACCAATACGGGCGAAGTCATAGCTGTACTGACCGAAGGTGGTGTTGGTACCGGCACGGGCAAACTGGTTGATCATGCTGTCGGTGAACAGGTAGAAGCTCGCGCCACCTGCGCCTTCCAGGTTACCGTTACCGTCTTCGACGTTACCTTGGTTCAGCCAGACGAAACCACCATCATCGCTGACCTGCTGATGACCGAGCATCAACGCATGGCCACCCAGGGCGTAGGTGAACATGGCGGACCAGGTCTTGTTGTCGATCTCGCCGGCATGCTTGGCATAACCGCCGTTGTTGTTGAAGAAGTACTCGCCGCCGTCGCCGTTCTTGCCATCGCTGCTGCTGTCGAAATAGCGCAGGTCGGTCTTGAACGAGGAATCATCGGAAATCTTGTAGACGTGGGTAGCACCCAGGAAGTGCTGCTTGTAGAAGTCTTTCAGATTCGAGTAGTAGTACTGCAGGGTCAGGTCTGGAGTGAGCTTGTAGTCCAGACCGCCGTAGTAGAACTTGTTGCTGTCGACAGCAGAACCGGCGACAGAAAGACCAGTACGGTTGCTCGAGGCACGGCCCATCGCGTGGGTAAGCTGACCGGCGTTGATGGTCAGGTTGTCGATTTCCTTGCTCTGGAGGGTACCGCCTTCAAAGGTCTGCGGCAGCAGACGGCCATCGTTGGCCACCAGGATCGGCAGGTTCGGCGCCAGGGCGCTACCGTAGTGAACCTCGGTTTTGGAGAAGCGTGCCTTGGCGTTACCGCCAATGCGAGCCCAGTCATGGACAGCAGAGCCATCGGAGTCGCTAGGGAAGAAGCTGTTGTTGGCATCAGGACGGCTGCCACGGCCACCATCCAGGTGAATGCCCCACAGCGCTTGTACATCGACGCCGAAACCAACGGTACCTTGGGTAAAGCCAGACAGATAGTCGAGTTTGAAGCCCTGACCGGTTTCGTTCTGGTCAGCACCGCCTTCGCGGTTATCGTCGTTGAAGTACATGGTGCGCGAGCTCAGGGCCAGTTTGCTGTCTTCAACGAAACCGGCAGCGCCTGCAGTTTGGGCGAAAACCCCCAGTGCCACGGCCACGGCCAGGCTTGACTTGTACATGTTTTGCTCCTCTACGTTCTAATTCTTGTGTATCTCTGGCGGCGGAGTCTTCTGCCCCGCTCACCGTGGATGGGCGATTTAGTCCCAAAGCGTGACCAGTAAGTCAATCGTTTCTGAACGTTTCGCGACTTTGGTCTAAGGACGCAACCTGCGCTACAGGATAATGACAATCCTATAAATCCAAAATGACCGTTTTATGAATTAGTAAGATTTTTACGGAATATAGATCGAACCTTTACAGCCAGAAGTTGTATCGACCCCGTCAATCATACCTTTAGGTTATGTGCAAACGTTTGCCGACCAGCTGCCCGCCAACCACCCCTGACGAGGGGAAAAAGACTAGCAGCGCGCCGCTGTTCCGCCAGTCGCCATTTCCGAACCCGCCCGCGTTAAAGCATTTGGCTCCTAAGCTAATTCTAAAAAGTTATTTATTTTTGATTTCTTAGATCATCTAGTCTTCTCGCCATCCATCACATCGATTGCCTGACGAGAGGTTCACCATGATCCCGCATGCCCCGCTGCGCCTGTTCGCCGCCCTGACCCTCGCCGGCACCAGCTGGTTGGCCCAGGCCGCCGACCTCACCGTTGCCTACCAGACCACCGTCGACCCCGCCAAAGTGGCCCAAGTCGATGGCTCCTATGAAAAAGCCAGCAAGGCCGACATCGCCTGGCGCAAGTTCGATAACGGCGCCGATGTGATCACTGCGGTCGCCAGCGGCGATGTGCAAATCGGCTACCTCGGGTCGAGCCCGCTGGCCGCTGCCGCCACCCGCAAGCTGCCGGTGGAGACCTTCCTGATCGCCACCCAGATTGGTGCAGGCGAAGCGCTGGTCGCCCGTGACGGCATCAAGTCGCCGCAAGACCTGGTCGGCAAGAAGGTCGCCGTACCGTTCGTTTCCACCGGCCACTACAGCCTGCTGGCTGCGCTGAAGCACTGGAACATCGACCCATCCAAGGTGCAGATCCTCAACCTCGCGCCACCGGCGATCATCGCTGCCTGGAAGCGCGGCGACATCGACGCCACCTATGTCTGGGATCCTGCCCTGGGTGTGGCCAAGGAGAACGGCAAGGTGCTGATCACTTCGGGCGAACTGGCCGAGCAAGGCGCACCGACCTTCGACGCCTGGATCGTGCGCAAGGACTTCGCCGAGAAGCACCCGGACGTGGTCAAGGCCTTCGCCAAGGTCACTCTCGACGCCTACGCCGACTACCGCAAAGACCCTAAAGCCTGGCTGGCCAATAAGGACAACGTGGCCAAGCTGGTCAAGCTGTCCGGCGCCAAGGCCAGCGACATTCCGGTCCTGCTGGAAGGCAACGTCTACCCGCTGGCTGCCGACCAGGCCAACGCCCTGGGCGCACCGACCACCCAGGCACTGACCGACACCGCCACCTTCCTCAAGCAACAGGGCAAGGTCGACGCGGTACTGCCGGACTACTCGCCCTACGTCAGCGCCAAATTCCTGCCTAACTGAACCTGATCCGGAGCCTGTCATGGCCTTGCTCGAACTGGAGCGCATCAGCGCACAGTACCCCGGCGCCAACACCCCGGTGCTGGCCGACATCAACCTGAGCCTGGGGCCTCGCCAACTGCTGGTGGCCCTCGGGCCATCGGGCAGCGGCAAGACCTCGCTGCTCAACCTGATCGCCGGTTTCGTCGCCCCCAGCGGCGGGCGTATCAGCCTCGATGGCGTGCCGGTGCAAGGCCCTGGCGCCGAGCGCGGCGTGGTGTTTCAGGACGATGCGCTGCTGCCGTGGCAGAACGTGCTGGGCAACGTCGCCTTCGGCCTCGAACTGGCCGGCGTTCCGCGGGCCGAACGTGAAGCCAAGGCCCGCGAAATGCTGGCCCTGGTCGACCTCGACGGCTTCGGCGAACGGCGCATCTGGCAATTGTCCGGCGGCCAGAAACAACGCGTGGGGCTGGCTCGTGCGCTGGCAGCCGACCCACGGGTGCTGCTGATGGACGAGCCGTTCGGCGCGCTCGATGCCTTTACCCGTGAACAGGTGCAGGAGTTGCTGCTACAGGTGTGGCAGCGCACGGCCAAGCCGGTGTTCCTGATTACCCATGACATCGAAGAAGCAGTATTCCTGGCCAGCGAACTGGTGCTGCTGGCCCCCAACCCAGGGCGCGTGGTCGAGCGCATGCAACTGGACTTCGGCCAGCGCTACGCCGCTGGCGAGCCCGCTCGGGCGATCAAGTCCGACCCACGCTTCATCGAAACCCGCGAGCATGTGCTGGCGCGGGTGTTCTCTCAACGCCAAAGCCTGCAGGAGCCCGCATGAGCAGCATCGATCTGCCGGTCGTCGGCAAGCGCGACGCCCACGCCCGGCCAGCCGTGAAAGCCAGCCGCCCATTGTCCACCCGCTGGATCAGCACCCTGACCCTGGCCAGCCTGTTGCTGGCCTGGTGGCTGGTGACCGCCGCCGGCTGGATCGAGCCGCTGTTCCTGCCCTCGCCAGGCGATATCCTGGCCAAGGGCTGGGCCCTGCTCACCCAGGGCTACATGGACGCCAGCCTGTGGCAGCACCTGGGCGCGAGCCTTGGCCGTATCGGCCTGGCGCTGGCCGCCGCCGCCCTCACCGCCATCCCGGTCGGCATCGCCATCGGCTACAACCGGGTGGCCCGCGGCATCCTCGACCCGCTGATCGAGTTCTACCGGCCCATCCCACCACTGGCCTACCTGCCGCTGATCGTCATCTGGTGCGGCATCGGCGAACTGTCCAAGGTGCTGCTGATCTACCTGGCGATCTTCGCCCCGATCGCCATCGCCACCGCCACCGGCGTGCGCACCGTCGACCCAGCCAGGCTGCGCGCCGCGCAGTCGCTGGGTGCCACCCGGGCTCAACTGATTCGCCATGTGATCCTGCCCAGCGCATTGCCCGACATCCTCACCGGCATCCGCATCGGCCTGGGGGTCGGCTGGTCGACCCTGGTCGCCGCCGAGCTGATCGCCGCCACCAGCGGCCTGGGCTTCATGGTGCAGTCGGCAGCGCAGTTCCTGGTCACCGATGTGGTGGTGCTGGGCATCCTGCTGATCGCCCTGATCGCCTTCGCTCTGGAGATGGGCCTGCGCGCCCTGCAACGCAAGCTGGTGCCCTGGCACGGGCAAAGCCACTGAACTGGACTGATCACGCCGGCAATCCGGCGCCTAGCACGAGAAAAGCCATGAGCCTGACCATAACCCCACTCAGCCCGGCGCTAGGCGCCCAGATCAGCGGCGTGGACATCAGCCGCGACATCAGCCTGGAGCAGCGCGACGCCATCGAACAGGCGCTGCTCAAGCATCAGGTGCTGTTCTTTCGCGACCAGCCGATCAACCCAGAGCAGCAAGCGCGCTTCGCCGCGCGTTTCGGCGACCTGCACATTCACCCGATCTACCCCAACGTGCCGGAAACCCCACAGGTGCTGGTGCTCGACACCGCCGTCACCGACGTGCGCGACAACGCCGTGTGGCACACCGATGTGACCTTCCTGCCGACCCCTGCATTGGGCGCGGTACTCAGTGCCAAGCAACTGCCAGCCTTTGGTGGCGACACCCTATGGGCCAGCGGCATCGCCGCGTTCGAAGCGCTGTCGGCGCCGCTGCGCGAGATGCTCGATGGGCTCAGCGCCACCCATGATTTCACCAAGTCGTTCCCGCTGGAGCGTTTCGGTACCACGGCAGAGGACCTGGCGCGCTGGGAGGAGACCCGGCGCAAGAATCCACCCCTGTCACACCCGGTGGTGCGCACCCACCCGGTGAGCGGGCGCAAGGCGTTGTTCGTCAACGAAGGGTTCACTACGCGGATCAACGAGTTGAGCGAATGGGAGAGCGAGGCATTGCTGAAACTGCTGTTTGCCCATGCGACGCGACCGGAGTTCAGCATTCGCTGGCGTTGGCAGGAGAATGACGTGGCGTTCTGGGATAACCGCGTGACGCAGCATTTTGCCGTGGATGACTACCGGCCGAATCGGCGGGTGATGCACCGGGCGACCATCCTTGGGGATGCGCCGTTCTGAAGGGCCTTGGGGAGGCCTTTGGCCTCCAATCGCCGGCACGCCGGCTCCCACAGAGGAAAGTGCAGCGCTACAAATCCTGTGGGGTCCGGCTTGCCGGCGATTGCGCCTACCTGACCAGATGCAGGTACTGCATGTGCCGCTCGTACTGGTCGAGAATGTCGTTGATGATCTGCTCCTTGCTGTAGCCCACCAGGTCGTAATTCTGGCTGCCTTCGCTCAAGTGCACTTCCGCCCGGTAGTAGCGGCGGTTCTTCAACTCCTGGGTTCCCAACCCGCCCAGCGCAAACGACGGCGTGAAGTAGCCACGCATCTGCACCTGGTAGATGAACGGCTGTTCCTCGCCATGGCCGACCTTCAGGCTGACGTTGTCATGGCTCGGGTCATCCTGGGTCACCAGCACCAACCCCTTCTGCTCGAACACTTCGCGCACGTCGGCAATCGCTGGGCGCACCACGTCGTCCATGAAGCGGTACACCTCGTCGCGTGACGGGAAATGCACCGCCTGGCTCAAGCGTTGGCGCCAGCCACCGCGGCCACGGCGCGATTGAGCGAACGGCGCCAGCGAATGCATCTGCGCGATCTGCCGCTGGCTCTCCAGGTAGAAGGCCTTGTGCAGCCCCCACATCATGCACAGCAGGATCAGCGAGAACGGCAGCGACGTCAGTACCACCGCCGACTTCAGCGAATCGATGCTACCCGCGAACAGCAGCCCGCTGGTAATCAGCGCGGTCATCACGCCCCAGAAGATACGCAGCCAGTTCGGGCCGTCCTCGTCGGCACCACCGCCCTTCGCCGACAGGGTCGAGAGCACCACCGTGCCGGAGTCGGCCGAGGTGACGAAGAACACGAAGCTGATGAACACCGTCACGGCGATGACTGTCTTGCTCCACGGGTAGGTTTCCAGCAGCAGGTACAGGCTCATCGAAGGGTTGTCCAGGGCCGACTGGCCCAGGGCGGTCATGCCGTGGTTGATCACCTGGTCCAGCGCGCTGTTGCCGAAGATCGACATCCACGCCAGGGTGAAGCCCAGCGGAATCAGCAGCACGCCGAAGACGAACTCACGGATGGTGCGGCCGCGCGAAATGCGCGCGATGAACAACCCAACGAATGGCGCCCAGGCAATCCACCAGGCCCAGTAGAACACCGTCCAGCCACCCAGCCAGTCACGGTTCTCGCCGTAGGCGTACACGTCGAAGCTCTTGCGCGGCAAAGCCCCCAGGTAGTCGCCGAGGTTCTGGATCAAGGTATTGAACAGGTGCTGGGTAGGCCCCGCGAACAGCACGAACAGCAGCAGCGCGCAGGCCAGGAACAGGTTGATGTCGCTCATCACCCGCACGCCCTTCTCTACCCCGGCGACTGCCACGGCCACCGCCGCGCCCATCATCAAGGCGATCAGCAGCACCTGCACCCACTGGCTGTGGCTGATGCCGAACAAGTAGTCGAGGCCAGCATTCAAATGCAGCACACCAAAGCCCATGTCGGCGCCCAGACCGAACACTGTGGCGATGATGCCGAAGCCATCCACCGCATAGCCGATGGGGCCGTTGATACGCTTGCCGATCAGCGGGTAGAGCGCCGAGCGCAGGGCCAACGGCAGGTTGTGGCGGTAGGCGAAATAGGCCAGCGCCATGCCGACGAAGGCGAACACGCCCCAACCATGCAGGCCCCAGTGCAGGAACAGGATCTGCATCGCCTGGCGCCCTGCCTCGGCCGTGCCGGCCTCGCCTTGCGGCGGCTGGAGCATGTGAGTCAGCGGTTCGGAGACGCAAAAGAAGAACAGGGTGATGCTGATGCCGGCGGCGAACAGCATGCCGGCCCACGACAGGTAGCTGAACTCGGGTTCGTCGTGGTCGGCACCGAGCTTGATCTTGCCGTAGCCGGACAACGCGGTGACCACCACGAAGACCAGGTACAGCGTCATGGCCAGCATGTAGTACCAGCCGACCGTGTTGGCCGCCCAGTTCTGTGCTGCCAGCAGCCATTCGCCTGCGGCTTGCGGGAAGGCGATGACTACCAGGCCGAAGATGAGGATGAAACTTGCCGCGAAGTAGAACACCGGAGGGTTCATGCGGATTTTGTCGGCGGCAAGGGAAGGGGTCGGTGCACTCATGCAGCATGCACCTCGTCGATTGACGTGAGGTTCGGAATGAACGGGTTCAGCAAAGGAATCCTCCTGTTGAACACCGGCAGCGGACCAGCGTTTTTCATTGAACAAGCGTTCAAGTTAAACATGGATCGGATTTCAATGCGAACCGGGGTGCTGATCGGTGCATGCCTGTAGCGGCCCTATCGCCGGCAAGCCGGCTCCCACTGGTACCCCACTGCACTCAGCTTCGGCGGGGTTACCTGTAGGAGCCGGCTTGCCGGCGATAGGGCCAGCAAGGCCAGCAAAGAACTCAGTTCTTGTCCTGGCAATCCAGCTGCAGGTTCGCCTGGGTAATGTTGCTCTCGGCCGGCACACTGCGGGTCAGCCACACATTGCCGCCAATGGTCGAACCCTTGCCGATCGTGATCCGCCCCAGGATCGTCGCCCCCGCATAGATCACCACATCGTCCTCGACGATCGGGTGCCGCGCCAGGCCCTTGTGCAGCGTCCCCGACTCATCGCTGGGGAAGCGCTTGGCGCCCAAAGTCACGGCCTGGTAGATACGCACACGCTCACCGATGATCGCGGTCTCACCAATCACTACACCGGTACCGTGGTCGATGAAGAAGCTCGGGCCGATCTGCGCACCGGGGTGAATGTCGATGCCGGTGGCCGAATGCGCCAGCTCCGAACTGATCCGCGCCAGCAACGGCAAGCCGGCCCGGTACAGGTGATGGGCCAGGCGGTGATGGATGATCGCCAGGATGCCCGGGTAGCACAGCAGCACTTCATCGACGCTGCGTGCCGCTGGGTCGCCGTGGTAGGCCGCCAGCACGTCGGTATCGAGCATCACCCGCAGGGCCGGCAGCGCCGCCGCGAAATCCTGGATCAGGCGCAGGGCCTGGGCATCCACGGTCGCCAGTTCACCCTTGCTCTGCCGTGCGGCATAACGCAGTTCGAGGCGGGCCTGGGCCAGCAGCGCGGTGAGCGCAGCATCCAGGGTATGGCCGACGTAGAAGTCTTCGCTTTCCTCGCGCAGGTCCACCGGGCCCAGGCGCATCGGGAACAATGCGCCGCACAGTTGCTCGAGAATCTGGCGCATGGCTTCGCGCGACGGCAATTCTCGCCCGCCCTGCTCTCCTATGCTGCGGCCATTGCGGCTGCGCCACTGCTCACGGGCGCCGCGCAGGCCGCTGACAATACTGTGCAACTGCCAATGCGCCGAAGATGGTTGTTCGCTCACGGTGTTCTCCTGCCAGTGGGGCAATCGGTATTTTGCAATCCACTCTACGGCAAATCCGTCCCTTGGAAAAAACAACGCTTTATTCCATCCTGCGCTAAGTCAGGCATAAGCAGCGATGACGAACCGGGCATCGTCGCCTACCCTCAACCCTGCTTGTAGCTGAACTTTTTATTGAAAGCGCATAAGAAAATAAGTTTTTATTATTTCCTGGCCTATCAAGCCAACTCTATAGTCGCCACCCACTACTTCCACAACAAGCGCGGGGCCTGACATGTCGAAATTTGCCAAACCGCTTCTCAACGCCAGCCTGGCGATCCTGCTGGGCGCCGGGTTGCTCAGCCAGGCATTTGCCGGCGAGCAACTGAAGACCATCCAGGAAAAAGGCGTGATCAACGTCGGCCTGGAAGGCACCTACCCGCCGTTCAGCTTCCAGGATGAAAACGGCAAGCTGGCAGGCTTCGAGGTCGAGCTGTCGGAGCTGCTGGCCAAGGAGCTTGGGGTCAAGGCCAAGATCCAGCCCACCAAGTGGGACGGCATTCTCGCTGCGCTGGAGTCCAAGCGCCTGGATGTGGTGGTCAACCAGGTCACCATCTCCGACGAGCGCAAGAAGAAGTACGACTTCTCCGAGCCCTACACCGTTTCCGGCATTCAGGCACTGGTCCTGAAGAAGAAGGCTGCCGAGCTCAACATCAAGACCGCGCAGGACTTGGCCGGCAAGAAAGTCGGCGTGGGCCTGGGCACCAACTACGAACAGTGGGTCAAGCAGGACGTACCGAAAGCCGAAGTGCGTACCTACGAGGATGACCCGAGCAAGTTCGCCGACCTGCGCAACGGCCGCATCGACGCCATCCTGATCGACCGCCTGGCCGCGCTGGAATACGCGCAGAAAGCCAAGGACACTGAGCTTGCCGGCGATGCCTTCTCACGCCTGGAAAGCGGCGTGGCCTTGCGCAAAGGCGAACCGGAACTGCTGGAGGCCATCAACAAGGCCATCGACAAGCTCAAGGCTGATGGCACCCTGGCCAAGCTGTCCGAAAAATACTTCGGTGCCGACGTCACCAAATGATCGCTGAAAGCCTGCAACTGGTAGTCGACTCCACGCCCTTCTTGCTGAAGGGCGCGGGTTATACGGTGCTGCTGAGTGTCGGCGGCATGTTCTTCGGCCTGGTGCTGGGTTTTGCCCTGGCGCTGATGCGGCTGTCGAAGATTCTGCCGCTGAACTGGCTGGCGCGGGTCTACGTGTCGTTCTTTCGCGGCACACCGCTGCTGGTGCAGCTGTTCGTCATTTACTTCGGCATGCCGCAGATCGGCATCGAGCTCGACCCGATCCCGGCATCGCTGATCGGCCTGTCGCTGAACATGGCCGCCTACATCTGCGAGATCCTCCGTGCAGCGATCTCCTCCATCGACCGAGGCCAATGGGAAGCCGCCGCCAGCATCGGCATGACCCGTACCCAGGCCATGCGCCGGGCGATCCTGCCTCAGGCCCTGCGTACCGCGCTGCCGCCGCTGGGCAACAGCTTCATTTCGCTGGTCAAGGACACCGCCCTGGCGGCGACCATCCAGGTGCCCGAGCTGTTCCGCCAGGCGCAGCTGATTACCGCACGCACCTTCGAAGTGTTCACCATGTACCTGGCGGTGGCGGTGATCTACTGGGTGCTCTGCAGCATCCTCGCGCACTTCCAGAACCGCATGGAAGCGCGGGTCAACCAGCATGACCAGGAGCACTGAAGATGATTGTCGTAGAAGGCCTGACCAAGCAGTTCAAGGGCCAGACCGTGCTCAACGGCATCGATGTGACCGTGCAGCCTGGCGAAGTGGTAGCCATCATCGGCCCCAGCGGCTCGGGCAAGACCACCTTCCTGCGCTGCCTCAACTTACTGGAAACCCCGGACGCCGGGCGCATTCGCATCGGCGACATCAGCATCGATGCCAACCGCCCACTGGGTGGCCAGCAAGGGGCGATACGCCGGTTGCGCCAGCAGGCCGGCTTCGTCTTCCAGAACTTCAACCTGTTTCCCCACCGCACGGCGCTTGAGAACGTCATCGAAGGGCCGGTGATCGTCAAAAAGACGCCCCGCGAGCAGGCCATCGAACTGGGCAAGCGCTTGCTGGCCAAGGTCGGCCTCGCCGGTAAGGAAGACGCCTACCCAAGGCGCCTGTCGGGCGGCCAGCAACAGCGGGTGGCCATTGCCCGTGCCCTGGCCATGGAGCCTGAAGTGATCCTGTTCGACGAACCGACCTCGGCGCTCGACCCGGAGCTGGTCGGCGAAGTACTTGCGACCATCCGTGGGCTGGCGGAAGAAAAGCGCACCATGATCATCGTCACCCACGAGATGAGTTTTGCCCGTGATGTGGCGAATCGAGTGATCTTCTTCGACAAGGGCGTGATCGTCGAGCAGGGCGAGGCCAAGGCGCTGTTCGCCAACCCCAGGGAAGAGCGGACCCGGCAGTTCTTGCGCAAATTCCTCGGGACTGCGGCTTCGGAATAACTCACTGGCCCTATCGCCGGCAAGCCGGCTCCCACACGTGCACCACTGTTCTCAAGGGCAGTGGTGTTCCTGTGGAAGCCGGCTTGCCGGCGATAGGGCCAGCTGCATTCAGCAAAAACCCACTTCTATATATATTCCAAAAGGTTAGTTCATAAACATTTAATAAGCCTTTAGGGTATATAAACCGGACCACCGGACCAGCAAACGTTTGTCGCCATCAGCTGAAGCGACGCATCCACTTTGTGAGGTTCGGTACTGATGTCCACCCTGCCAGAAACCCAATTCCACAGCGACCTCGACAGCTCGCCCCTGCTGCTGCCGGCCAAGGTCCTGCGCAATGACGCCGAAGCCCTGCAGGCCGCCCGAGAACTGGCCGACGTCGCCCGTGAGCAAGCTGCTCGCCGCGACCAGCAGCGCAAGCTGCCCTGGGCCGAGATCGAACAGTTCACACGCAGCGGCCTGGGCAGCATCAGCGTGCCCAAGGCCCATGGCGGCCCCGACGTCTCGTTCGAGACCATCGCCGAGGTGTTTCGCCTCATCAGCGCCGCCGACCCGGCGCTGGGGCAGATCCCGCAGAACCAGTTCGGCCTGCTGCAACTGCTGCGCGTCGCCGCCACCGAGGCGCAACAGGCGGTGATTTTCCGCAGCGTGCTCGACGGCTGGCGCATCGGCAATGCCGGGCCAGAACGCGGCACCAAGGACACCCTGACCCTGAAGGCCCGCATCACTCGCACCGGTGACGGCTATCGCATCAGCGGTGAGAAATTCTATTCCACCGGCGCCCTGTTCGCCCATTGGGTCGCGGTCAAGGCCCTGGACGACGAAGGCCGCCAGCGCCTGGCCTTCGTCCGCCGGGGCTCGCCAGGGCTGCGTATCGTCGACGACTGGTCGGGCTTCGGCCAACGCACCACCGCCAGCGGTACTGTGCTGCTCGACCAAGTCCCGGTCGACGCGGAACTGGTGATCGACAACTGGCGCCAGCGTGACGTGCCGAATATCCAAGGCGCCGGCTCGCAGTTGGTCCAGGCCGCCATCGATGCCGGCATCGCCGAGGCGGCGATCGACGACGCCATCCATTTCGTGCGTGAGAAATCGCGGCCTTGGATCGAGGCCAAGGTAGACCGTGCCGGCGACGACCCTTATGTGATTGCCGACATCGGCCGGCTGAAACTCGAGCTGCATGCAGCCGAGGCGCTGCTACGCAAGGCTGCGCGGGTGCTCGACGAGGTCAGTGCCGCACCGATCGATGCTGCGGCGGCAGCCCGGGCCTCGATTGCGGTGGCCGAGGCCAAGGTGCTGACCACCGAGATCGCCCTGCAAGCCAGTGAAAAGCTGTTCGAGCTGGCCGGCAGCAGCGCCACACTTGCCGAATTCAACCTCGACCGCCATTGGCGCAACGCCCGCGTGCACACGCTGCATGACCCGGTGCGCTGGAAGTATCACGCGGTGGGTGCCTATTACCTCAACGGGGCCTTGCCGGCGCGGCATTCCTGGATCTGATTTGCGGCCTTGGGGCTGCTATGCAGCCCAATCGCCGGCAAGCCGGCGCCCACAGAGAGCTCACACAACCTGAGATCAGCGCTGTACCTGTGGGAGCTGGCTTGCCAGCGATTGGGCCGAACTGCGACCCCAAGGGCCCGGAGAACACCATGACAACATCGATCATCACCAGCGACACCCAAGCCCTCACCATCGCCGAAGCGCTCGCCCAGCAACTGCGCCGCGACAGTGCCCTGCGCGACCGCGAACGGCGCCTGCCGCACGCCGAACTGGACCTGTTCACCCGCAGCGGTCTGTGGGCCATCAGCGTACCCAAGGCCTTCGGCGGCGCCGGGGTGTCCAACGTCACCCTGGCCAAGGTCATAGCGCGCATTTCCCAGGCCGACGCCTCGCTCGGGCAGATCCCGCAAAACCACTTCTACGCTCTGGAAGTGCTGCGGGTGAACGGTACATCTGCCCAGCAGCAACGCCTCTACGCCGAAGTACTGGCCGGCCAACGCTTGGGCAACGCCCTCGCCGAGCTGGGCACCAGGACCGCCCATGACCGCACTACCCGGCTGACCCGCGACGCTGGCGGCTATCGCATCAACGGCCGCAAGTTCTACGCCACCGGTGCCCTTTACGCCCAGCGCATCCCCACCTCGGTCATCGACGAGCAAGGCGTGCAGCACCTGGCCTTCGTGCCGGCCGACAGCCATGGCCTGCACGTGATCGACGACTGGAGCGGCTTCGGCCAGCGCACCACCGGCAGCGGCTCGGTGGTCTTCGACAATGTGCGGGTACGCGACGAAGACGTGGTGCCCTTCCAGTCAGCCTTCGAGCGCCCCACACCGGTCGGCCCGCTGGCGCAGATCCTCCACGCCGCCATCGACACCGGTATCGCCCGCGCGGCCTATGAAGACGCCCTGCACTTCGTGCGCACACGCAGCCGGCCATGGGTCGATTCCGGCCTCGACAAAGCCAGCGACGACCCACTGACCCTGAAAAGCTTCGGCCACCTGAGCATTCGCCTGCACGCCGCCGAGGCCCTGCTCGAACGCGCCGGTGAATACCTCGACCGCGCCCAGGCCGACAGCAACGCCCACACCGTCGCCGCAGCCTCCATCGCCGTGGCCGAAGCCCGTGCGATCAGCACCGAAATCGCCCTCGCCGCCGGCACCACGCTGTTCGAGCTGGCCGGCAGCCAAGCCACCCTGGCCGAACACAACCTCGACCGCCATTGGCGCAACGCCCGCGTGCACACCCTGCACGACCCCGTGCGCTGGAAGTACCACGCCATCGGCAACTTCTACCTCAACGACGTAAACCCACCACGCCGGGGGACCATCTGATGGCCAAGCAAATCCTGCTCAATGCCTTCAACATGAATTGCATCGGCCATATCAACCACGGCTTGTGGACCCATCCACGGGACACCTCGACCCAATACAAGTCGCTCAACTACTGGACCGACCTGGCGCGCCTGCTCGAGCGCGGGCTGTTCGACGGGTTGTTCATCGCCGACATCGTCGGCACCTACGACATCTACGGCCAGTCGCTGGACGTGACCCTGAAGGAGTCGATCCAGCTTCCGGTCAACGACCCACTGCTGCTGGTCTCGGCGATGGCCGCAGTCACCCGCCACCTGGGTTTCGGCCTCACCGCCAACCTTACCTACGAGGCGCCGTACCTCTTCGCCCGGCGCCTGTCCACGCTCGACCACCTGAGCAACGGCCGGGTCGGCTGGAACATCGTCACCGGCTACCTCGACAGCGCCGCCCGTGCCATGGGCCTGGAGCAGCAGCCGGAACACGACCGCCGCTACGACCAGGCCGATGAATACCTGCAGGTGCTGTACAAGCTGCTCGAAGGCAGTTGGGCGGACGATGCCGTGGTCGAGGACCGCGCACGGCGGGTATATGCCGAGCCGGAAAAGGTACGCAAGGTTCATCACCACGGCGAGTTCTACAAGGTCGAGGGCTACCACCTGTGCGAACCTTCGCCGCAGCGCACCCCGGTGCTGTTCCAGGCCGGTAGCTCGCCACGCGGCCTGGCCTTCGCCGGCAACCATGCCGAGTGCGTGTTCATCAGCGGCCAGGACAAGGCCGCGACCCGCTCCCAGGTCGACAAGGTACGCGCCGCCGCCCAGGCCGCCGGGCGCGACCCGCAGGCCGTCAAGGTGTTCATGGGCATCACGGTGATCGTCGCCCCCACCGAACACGAGGCCCAGGCCAAGTACACCGAATACCTGCGTCATGCCAGCCCGGAAGCCGGCGTGGCGCATTTCGCCGCGTCCACCGGCATCGACTTCGCCGCCTATGGGCTGGATGAACCAATCGGCGCCAGCAAGGGCAACGCCATCCAGTCGGCTACCCGCCAGTTGCAGGATAACGCTTGGACCCGCCGCCGCCTGCTGGAGCAGCACGCCCTGGGCGGGCGCTACGTGACCTTGGTCGGCGCGCCCGATCAGGTCGCCGAACAGCTGATCGCCTGGATCGACGAAACCGGCCTGGACGGTTTCAACCTGACCCGCACCGTCACGCCGGAAAGCTTCGAAGACTTCATCGACCTGGTGGTTCCGCAACTGCAACAGCGCGGCCGCTACAAGACCGCGTACGCCGAAGGCACCCTGCGCGAAAAGCTGTTCGACACCCGCCACCCGCACCTGCCCGCCGAGCACACCGGCTCGACCTATCGCCAAACCTCTGCCCCGACTGGAGTTGCACACCATGCTTGAGAAACTGTTCCGGCCCGTCGCGGCCATTGCCCTCTCTCTGGGCCTTGCCAGCGGCGCATCCGCCGCCGAACCGCTGAAGGTCGGCACCACCGCTGCCTTCGCCATCCCGCTGGAAGCCGCGGTGGAAGAAGCTCACAAGCAAGGCCTGGAAGTGAAGCTGATCGAGTTCAGCGACTGGATCGCGCCGAACGTCAGCCTCAACAGTGGCGACATCGACGTGAACTACTTCCAGCACATCCCGTTCCTGGAAAACGCCAAGGCCGCTGCCAGCTTCAACCTGGTGCCCTTCGCCCCCGGCATCATCAACAACGTCGGCCTCTACTCGAAGAAGTACAAAAGCTTCGCCGAACTGCCCGAAGGTGCCAGCGTGGCCATCGCCAACGACCCGATCAACAGTGGCCGCGGCCTGCAACTGCTGGCCAAGGCCGGGCTGATCACGCTCAAGCCGGGGGTCGGCTACAAGGCCACCGAAGACGACATCGTCGCCAACCCGAAAAAGCTGAAGATTCTCCAGGTGGAGGCCGTGCAACTGGTGCGCGCCTATGACGATGCCGACCTGGTACAGGGCTACCCCGCCTACATCCGCCTGGCCAACAGCTTCGAGGCCACCTCGGCGCTGCTGTTCGACGGCCTGGAGAACAAGGAGTACGTGATCCAGTTCGTCATCCGCCCGCAAAGCAAGAACGACCCGCGCGTGGCCAAGTTCGTCGACATCTACCAGCACTCGCCGGCCGTGCGCGCGGCGCTGAACAAGGCCCATGGCAGCCTTTATCAAGCCGGCTGGGAAGGCTGACATGAGCCAGGCCAGCGCCCTCAAGGCGCCCACCGCTCAAACCGCGCCGCCACCGGCTCGGGAGCAGGCCTTGCGCCCGGAGGTCAATGAAGCCCATGTGCGCTTCATCGGCCTCGGCAAGACCTACCCGGGCCAGGAGCAGCCGGCTCTGCAAGGCATCGACCTGAATATCCGCCGCGGCGAAATCTTCGGCATCATCGGCCGCAGCGGCGCGGGCAAATCGTCACTGCTGCGCACCATCAATCGCCTGGAGCAACCCAGCCAGGGCCGCGTGCTGATCGACCAGGTGGACATCGCGCCATTCGACGAAGACCGCCTGGTGGCGCTGCGTCGGCGTATCGGCATGATCTTCCAGCATTTCAACCTGATGTCGGCCAAGACCGTATGGCAGAACGTCGAGCTGCCACTGAAGGTGGCCGGCGTGACCAAGGCGCAGCGTCAGCAAAAGGTTCGCCAATTGCTGGAGCTGGTCGGCCTGCAGGAAAAGCATCACGTCTACCCGGCCCAGCTTTCCGGTGGCCAGAAACAGCGCGTGGGCATCGCCCGCGCTCTGGTACACGATCCTGAGATCCTGCTGTGCGACGAAGCCACATCGGCGCTGGACCCGGAAACCACGGCCTCCATCCTCGAACTGCTGCGCACCATCAACCAGCGTCTAGGCCTGACCGTGGTACTGATCACCCATGAAATGGCGGTGATACGCGACATCTGCCATCAAGTGGTTGTGCTGGAGCGCGGCCAGGTGGTGGAACACGGCGAGGTGTGGCAGGTGTTCGGCACGCCTCGCCACGAAGTCACCCGGACCCTGCTCGCACCGCTTCAAACCAAGCTGCCAGCCGGGCTTCAGGCACGCCTGCGGGCTAGCCCCGCAGGCCGTGACAGTGCGCTGGTGCTCAAGCTCAGCGTGTTCGGCGAACCACCACTGTCGGATGTGTTCCACGACCTCGGCGGGCGAGTGCGCCTGCTCCAGGGAGGTGTGGAAACCATTGGTGAGCGTGCCCTCGGGCAACTGATCCTGTCGGTGCAGGGCTCCCCCCACGACACCCATCAATTGCTCGAACGCGCCCGCCGCTGGGCACAAGACGTGGAGGTACTGGGCCATGTGGTTTGATCGCCTGCTCGAAGGCCTGCTCGACACCCTGCTGATGGTCGGCGTGTCGTCCTTGATCGCCTTGCTGGTGGGGGTGCCGATGGCAGTGTTGCTGGTCACCAGCGACAAGGGCGGCATCTATGAGGCGCCGCTGCTGAACCGGGTGCTGGGCGCCTTCGTCAACCTGTTCCGCTCGATCCCGTTCCTGATCCTGATGGTCGCGCTGATCCCCTTCACCCGCCTGGTGGTGGGCACCACCTACGGCGTGTGGGCTGCGGTGGTGCCGCTGACCATCGCCGCCACGCCGTTCTTCGCACGGATTGCCGAGGTGAGCCTGCGTGAAGTGGACCATGGGTTGGTGGAAGCCGCACAGGCCATGGGCTGCCGACGCTGGCACATCGTCTGGCATGTGCTGCTGCCCGAAGCGCTGCCGGGGATCGTCGGTGGGTTCACCATTACCCTGGTGACCTTGATCAACTCGTCGGCCATGGCCGGGGCGATTGGTGCAGGTGGGCTGGGGGATATCGCCTACCGGTACGGGTATCAGCGGTTCGACAGCCAGATCATGCTGACCGTGATTGCCATGCTGGTGGCGCTTGTGGCGTTGATTCAGCTGGGAGGGGATCGCTTGGCCAAGGGCTTGAACAAGCGCTAGGACTGGGCCCGCTTCGCGGGCCATCGCCGGCAAGCCAGCTCCCACAGGAGACAGCGCAATGCTTGGGGCTGTGGTGAACCTGTGGGAGCCGGCTTGCCGGCGATGGCCCTCAACCCCAACGCAAATTCTCGGCCGGCACCGGCCGCCCGAACCAGTACCCCTGCCCGAGCTGGCACTGCTGTTCCAGCAGAAACCGCGCCTGCTCCGCCTGCTCGATGCCCTCGGCATGCACCTGCATGCCCATGCTCCGCGCCAATGCAATGATCACCCGCACGATCGCGATGTCGTCATCATCCAACGGCAGCCCGGCGACGAAACCCTGGTCGATCTTCAGTTTCTGCACCGGCAAACGCTTGAGCCGCAGCAGTGACGAATAGCCCGTGCCAAAGTCGTCGATCGCCAGGTTCAGGCCCAGTTCACGCAGGCGGTGCAACTGCTCCAGCGCCACCTCCGGGTCTTCCATCACCGCGCTCTCGGTCACCTCAAGTTCCAGACAAGCCGGGTTCAGCCCCGTTTCGTGAAGCACTTCGGCCACCTGCAGATACAGATCGCGCTGGCCAAACAAGCGGCTGGACACGTTGACCGCGACAAAGTCGAGCTTGCGCCCATCTTCCTGCCACTGAACCATCTGCCGGCACGCCTGGCGCAGCACCCAGGCATCGATCTCGGCGATCAGCCCGGTACGCTCGGCGATCGGAATGAATTCACCGGGCGGCACCAGACCGCGCATCGGGTGCTGCCAGCGCACCAGCGCCTCGACACCCACCATGCGGGCGCTGAACAGGTCGAAAACCGGCTGGTAGAACACCCGCAGCTCATCCTGCTCCAACGCCCGGCGCAGTTCGCCTGCGGTTTCCACCCGATGCTGGGCATGGGCAGTGAGCTCTTCGGTGTACAGCGCGTAGCAGGCGCGGCCATTGGTCTTGGCCTTGAACAGCGCCGAGTCGGCGTTGCGCAGCAACTGCTCGGCCCCCAGCGCATCACTGGGGAACAAGCTGATGCCGACACTGGCACTGATGAACAACCGATGCCCTTCGAATTTGAACGGTTCGCGCAGACGTTCGATGATGCTCTGTGCCAGCTTGCCGGCTTGGCCGATCTCCTGGCAGTTCTCGGCCAGCACACCGAATTCGTCACCGCCCAGGCGCGCCAGGGTCACGCCGTTGCCCAGCAGATCGCGCAGGCGATCGCCCACCATTTTGAGCAACTGGTCGCCGATGGTATGGCCCAGGCCATCGTTGATGCTCTGGAAATGGTCGAGGTCGAGCAGCAGCAAGGCGCAGCCGCGCTTGTTGGCCTGGGCAGCAGCCAGTGCCTGCTCAACACGGTCGTTGAACAGCAAGCGGTTGGGCAGGCCGGTGAGCGGGTCGTGATGGGCCAGGTAGGCCAGCTCCTGCTCGGAATGCTTGATCGCGCTGATATCACTGAACACCGCCACATAGTGGGTCAGCGCGCCGCTGTCGTCGCGGATGGCACAGATGGTCTGCCACTGCGGGTAGATCTCGCCGCTTTTGCGCCGGTTCCAGATCTCGCCGCTCCACTCGCCCTTCTCGGCCAGGGTGGCGTAGATCTGCTGGTAGAACGGCACACCATGGCGCCCCGACTTGAACTTGCTCGGGCGTTGGCCGAGCACTTCGTCCTGCTGGTAGCCGGTGATGCGCATGAAGGCACGATTGACGTGCACGATCAGGCCGTCGCGGTCGGTGACCAGCACGCCTTCCAGCGTGCTGTCGAACACGGCCGCCGCCATGCGCAGCCGCTCGCGATCCTCGCGCCGCAGGCGCGCTCCGACACCGATGAAATTGAGCAGGCGAGCGCGGGAAAAGAAGATCAGCAAGGCACTGACCAGCACCCACACCATCACATTGATCTGCCGGCCTACGGTCAACGCCAGGGGATCATCGCTCATGCTGTGCAGCACCAGCTCGGCCAGCACCAGCCACAGAAACGAGAACACCACATACAGCGCGGCCATGCGCAAGGCGTCGCGAACGGAAACAGACATGTCGGGGGGAAAAGCCCATGAAAAAAGATGGGGCATTATAAAGGTAGAAACATGCCGTGACGTCCTATCTGAAAGGGTGACTGGTTTTATTTCCCTACCAAGGGATAATCAGACCTTTCCCCTGCATTCTCGAGGGTTTCCATACCTATGTGGTACAACGGTCTACTCGACTTGTCGGTCTGGCAACTGGTCGGCGTCACCTTGCTGATGACCCATGTGACGATCGTCAGCGTCACCATCTACCTGCACCGCTATTCCGCCCACCGCGCGCTGGAACTCAATGGCGCGCTCAAGCACTTCTTCCGCTTCTGGCTGTGGCTGACCACGGCGCAGAACACACGTGAATGGACGGCCGTGCACCGCAAGCACCACGCCAAGTGCGAAACACCCGACGACCCGCACAGCCCGGTGCACAAGGGTTTGAGCACTGTGCTGCGCAAGGGTGCAGAGCTCTACCGCGAAGAGGCGCGCAACCCCGAGACGCTGCGCATCTACGGCAAGAACTGTCCGGACGACTGGATCGAACGCAACCTCTACTCCCGCTACAAGCTCGGCGGCATCGCCCTGATGGCGGTGATCGACCTTCTGCTGTTCGGCACCCTGGGCATCACCGTGTGGGCCATCCAGATGATGTGGATTCCGTTCTGGGCCGCCGGCGTGGTCAACGGCCTGGGCCATGCGATGGGTTACCGCAACTTCGAATGCCGCGACGCCGCCACCAACCTGGTGCCCTGGGGCATCATCATTGGCGGCGAGGAGCTGCACAACAACCACCACACCTACCCCAACTCTGCCAAGCTGTCAGTCAAGCGCTGGGAGTTCGACATGGGCTGGGCGTGGATACGCCTGCTGTGCCTGCTGCGCCTGGCCAAGGTGCAGCGCGTGGCGCCCATCGCCCACCGCGTCGAGGGCAAGGCGAGCCTGGACATGGACACCGCCATGGCCATCCTCAACAACCGCTTCCAGATCATGGCCCAGTACCGCAAGCTGGTGATCGGCCCGCTGGTCAAGCAGGAGCTGGCCAAGGTAGACACCTCGGTACGCCATCGTTTCCGCCGCGCCAAGCGTCTGCTGTCGCGGGAAACCAGCCTGCTGCAGGACCGCCACCATGTGCGCATCGAATCGATGCTTGCCCACAGCCAGGCACTCAAGACCATCTACGAAAAACGCCTGGCCCTGCAGCAGATCTGGGCCCGTACCAGCGCCAACGGCCACGATATGCTGGCCGCGATGAAAGACTGGGTGCACGAGGCCGAAGCCAGCGGCATCCACGCCCTGCACGACTTCGCCGCGCAACTGAAAACCTACTCCCTGCGCCCCAGCAGCACCTGATGCCGTTGATCGGCACGCCCTGCTCTGGGGCGTGCCAGCTCGGAACTTCACCCCCTCGAACACACTCGAATTCGGCACATCGCCCGCGTGGCGGGCCGGTTCGTGGCCGCACGCATTCCCGTCGAGAACCGCTCCGTGCACATGGCCAAGAACATCAATTCATCCCTGCCCGGCAACTCACCCCCCGCAGCCGCGCAAACCCTGCTTGCCCTGCTCCACGCCCAAGGTGAAGTTGCCCGCCTGAGCGAGCGCGAGCAGCTTTACAGTTCGTTGCTGGACAGCGTAAACGCCGTGCTCTGGGCGTTCGACTGGGAGACTCGCCAGGTGCTCTACGTCAGCCCCGCCTACGAACGCATCTTCGGCCGCCCGGCGAGCCTGGTGCTGGCCGACTACAACGAGTGGCGCGACAGCATCTACCCCGACGACCTGGAATACGCAGAACGCAGCCTGGCCCAGGTGCTGCTCAAGGGCGCAGTTGAAGACCGCGAGTACCGCATTCTCAACGCCAAAGGCGAACTGCGCTGGCTGAGCGACAAGTGCTACATCAACCAACAGCGCGAAGGCGACCGAGTGATCATCGTCGGCATTGCCGAGGACATAACCGAAAAGAAGCACCTCGAAGGCGAATTGCAGCGCCTGGCCACCACCGACGTGCTGACCCAGAGCAGCAACCGCCGGCACTTCTTCGATTGCGCCCGCCAGGCCTTCGATAGCGCCCGCGAAGACGGCACGCCTCTGGCGTTCCTGCTGCTGGACATCGATGACTTCAAGCAGATCAACGACAGCTACGGCCACCAGGAAGGCGACCAGGTGCTGCAGCACATCGCCGACAGCGGCAAGGCCGTACTACGCCGCGGTGATCTGTTCGGGCGTATTGGCGGCGAAGAGTTTGCAGCGGTGTTTCCTGGCTGCAATGCGCAGGTTGCCGAGCAGATTGCCGAGCGGCTGCAGCGGGAGATTCAACGGCTGAGTTTCAGCCATGGCGAGCAGACGTACGGGGTGACAGTGAGCCAAGGGCTGACAGGGCTTACCGATGAAGACGAGTCGCTGGACAGCTTGTTTGCCCGGGCCGATGCGGCGATGTACCGGGCCAAGCGCCAGGGCAAGAATCAGATCGTGCGCGGCTGATTTGTCGGAGCCGGCTTGCCGGCGATAGGGCCCTCAAAGGCTGTGCAGGTCTGCCTGCTCCGGCCTCATCGCCGGCAAGCCGGCTCCCACAGGGACTCAGGTGGGGGGCTTTTCTTCAGGCGCAGGCGGCTCTTCATCCTTGCTATCGATGACCGCTGAACTGGCTTCTTCCTGCGGTTTATCCACAGGCCCCTCCACCTTGCGCAACCGGCTCAACTCCGGCAACCCCACCTTCAACAACCGCGCAGTCTTGTTGCTGGCCACTTTCTCCAACCCTTGAGCAGCCGGTAGCCGCGCCAACTGCCCGGCAAGGTTCATCGCCAGGATCTCGCGCGAATACACCCCACCGCCCAGCTGATAGATCGCCGCGATCAGTTCGCGTAGGCTCAACGGCAAGCGCCAGCGGGTGCGCAAGGCCGAACCGAACGCCGCACCGAAGTCCTCCAGCGCCACCTTGACCCGCGCCTCGTCCAGCTCCCCACCGGCCAGGCTCCACTCCTGCAAGCAACGCAACACCGCCAAGTCCCCCAGGCAATGCAACAAGCCGGCGCAATAGCACCGCTCTTCATCCAGTTCGAGCATACGCGCCAGGGAACGGGCGTACTCGGCAGTGTGCAGCGACAGGTTCCAGAAGTGCGCGGCCTGCTGTGCCAGCAATGGATCGCTCAGACGTGCACTGCGCTTGAGCGTCAGGCCCAGGATCAGGTTCATGCTCTGGGTGCTGCCCAGTTTGTTCAACGCCTGCATCAGCGTTTGCACCGGCGCATCACGGTGCAGGGCGGCACTATTGGCAGCTGCGATCAACACGGCGGTGACCTGCGGGTCGCTGCGTACTTCCTCTTCCAGCACCTTGAGGTTCAGACCCTGCGGGTTGAGCGCGCGTTTGATCGCCTGCTGCACGTCGGCGAACAGCGGGCCGCCATCGGCATTGGCCCGGCGCTGTTCAAGAAAGGCCGGCAAACTGGCACCCGGTTGCAGCGGCGGCACCGGGCAGGCGATTTCTTCGCCCACCGCCAGCAGCAGTTCTTCCAGGCGCTTGCGCAGGTTGTCCATGTTCAACGGCTTGCTCAGGTAAGCCGTGGGGTGAAGTGGCAGCGCTTCATGCACACTGGCGCTGTCGCTGCGGTTGCTCATGAGGATGAACGGCAGGCTAGGCCCTTTGGCGCGTACCTTGCGCAGCAGGTCGAGGCCGTCGACACCCGCCAGCTCACGCGCAGCAATGATCAGGTCGGGTTTGCTGGCCAGGGCCGACAGCGCCTGGGAGCCGTCGGCACAGACTTGTAGCCGGGCGTCGCAGCGCACGCTGAGCAGCATTTCACGCAGCATGTCGCGTACCCAAGGGTCGCCTTCGGCAATCAATACGCTAGGTGGGGCGGGGTCTGCAGCGCTCATGGCCAACTCCTGAATATCCCTGACACGCAATCCGTCGCAGCTTCCAAGGTAAGTCCTGCCACAACCATAGCGTCATGGGCCTTTGTTGGGCACAAAAAAAACCCGCCTAGGCGGGTTTTTTTATGAAGCGCGTCACATCAGGCGAGTTCAGCGAAGCACTCTTCGATGATGGCCAGGCCTTTATCCAGCAGTGCGTCTTCGGCGGTCAGCGGAACCAGGATACGCAGGACGTTGCCGTAGGTGCCGCAGGACAGCAGGATCAGACCCTTGTCACGCGCCTTGGCAACCACTTGGGCGACGGCAGCAGCGTTCGGGGTGTGGGTGCCTTTTTCGAAGACTTCCACAGCGATCATCGAGCCCAGACCACGGACGTCGCCGATGATCGGGTGCTTTTCCTGGATCTGGCGCAGGCCAGCGGTCAGGCGCTCGCCGACAGCCTTGCTGCGGTCCAGCAGTTTCTCTTCCTCGAACACTTCGATCACGGCCAGGGCCGCAGCGCAAGCGATCGGCGAACCGGCGTAGGTGCCACCCAGGCCACCTGGAGCAATGGCGTCCATGTATTCGGCCTTGCCGCACACACCGGCCAGCGGGAAGCCGCCAGCGATGGATTTGGCGAAGGTGGTCAGATCAGGCGCGACGCCCATCTGTTCCATGGCGAAGAAGGTACCGGTACGGCCCGCGCCAGTCTGTACTTCGTCGGCGATCAGCAGGATGCCGTGCTTGTCGCACAGCTCGCGCAGGCGCTTCATCAGCTCTTTCGGCGCTGGCAGGAAGCCGCCTTCGCCTTGTACCGGCTCGAGGATGATCGCGGCGATGTCGCGTGGCTCGGCGTCGTTCTTGAAGATGCGCTCGACCGAGGCGATGGCGTCGTCAACGCTGATACCGTGCAGTTCGCTCGGGAACAGGGCGCGGAAGATGCCGCCTGGCATCAGGCCCATGCCAGCGGAGTACGGAACGACCTTGCCGGTCAGGCCCAGGGTCATCATGGTACGGCCGTGGTAGCCGCCGGTGAAGGCGATCACGCCAGCGCGGCCAGTGGCGGCACGGGCGATCTTGACGGCGTTCTCGACGGCTTCGGAGCCGGTGGTCACCAGCAGGGTCTTCTTGTCGAAGTCACCTGGAACCAGCTTGTTGATCTTTTCGCACAGCTCGACGTAAGGCTCGTAGGCCAGCACCTGGAAGCAGGTGTGGCTGACCTTGGTCAGCTGCTCTTGCACGGCTGCAACCACTTTCGGGTGCAGGTGGCCGGTGTTCAGTACGGCGATGCCGCCAGCGAAGTCGATCAGTTCGCGGCCTTCAACGTCGATCACGGTCGAGTTCTTCGCGGTGTCGACGAAGATCGGGTGGATCTGGCCAACGCCACGTGGGACGGCGGCTACACGACGTTGCATCAAGGATTCGTTGGTCTTGCTCATAATGCCCTCATTTGCGCCGATCAGCGGCGCTTTTACTCGGGGGTGGCTGGGTGTGCCTCTGAACAGTATTCGTTGATCGACTGTCGGAAGAGCCCTGGCCACCAGGTACTGCGATGTCAAAAAGGCCAGCGAGACGTCGCTCTCGCGCCCCGCTGGCAGAGGTAAAACCTTCAGCGCATCAGATGCTGATGCACAGGTATTTGATTTCGAGGTAGTCCTCGATGCCGTACTTGGAACCTTCACGGCCCAGGCCCGAGGCCTTGATGCCGCCGAACGGCGCGACTTCGTTGGAGATCAGGCCGGTGTTGATACCGACCATGCCGTATTCCAGAGCCTCGGCAACACGGAACACACGGCTCATGTCACGGGCGTAGAAGTACGAGGCCAGGCCGAACTCGGTGTCGTTGGACATGGCGATGACTTCGGCCTCGTCCTTGAAGCGGAACAGCGGCGCCAGCGGGCCGAAGGTCTCTTCCTTGGCGACAGCGGCAGACTTCGGCACATCAACCAGGATGGTCGGCTCGAAGAAGTTGCCTTCGATGATCTTGCCACCGGCCAGCACTTTGGCGCCTTTCGAAACGGCGTCGTCGATGTGTTCCTGGACCTTGGCGACAGCTTTGCCATCGATCAGCGGGCCAGTGGTGGTGCCTTCTTCCAGGCCGTTACCGATCTTCAGCTTGGCAACTGCGGCGGCCAGCTTCTCGGCGAAGGCGTCGTAGACACCGTCCTGCACGTAGATACGGTTGGCGCAGACGCAGGTCTGGCCGTTGTTACGGTACTTGGAGATGATCGCGCCCTCGACCGCCTTGTCCAGGTCGGCGTCGTCGAACACGATGAACGGGGCGTTGCCACCCAGCTCCAGGGAAACTTTCTTGATGTCCTTGGCGCATTCTTCCATCAGCTGGCGACCGATTTCGGTCGAGCCGGTGAAGGACAGCTTGCGTACCAGGGAGTTGCCAGTCAGCTCGCCGCCGACTTCACCAGCGCTGCCGGTCACGACGCTCAACACGCCAGCCGGGATACCGGCACGGTTGGCCAGCTCGACCAGGGCCAGAGCGGAGTACGGGGTCTGCGAAGCAGGCTTGAGCACCATGGTGCAGCCAGCGGCCAGGGCCGGGCCGGCTTTACGGGTGATCATCGCGGCCGGGAAGTTCCACGGGGTGATGGCCGCAGTAACGCCGATTGGCTGCTTGATGACGATCAGGCGCTTGTCTGGCTGGTGGCCCGGGATGGTGTCACCGTAGATGCGCTTGCCTTCTTCGGCGAACCACTCGATGAACGAGGCAGCGTAGACGATTTCGCCCTTGGCTTCGGCCAGTGGCTTGCCTTGCTCGGTGGTCATCAGGCGAGCCAGGTCTTCCTGGTTCTCGATCATCAGTTCGAACCAGCGACGCAGCTTGGCCGAACGCTCCTTGGCGGTCAGTGCACGCCAGGCCGGCAGGGCCTTGTCGGCGGCTTCGATGGCGCGGCGGGTTTCCGCGGTGCCCATCTTCGGCACGGTACCGATGACTTCACCGGTGGCCGGGTTGGTCACCTTGATGGTCTGGCCGCTGTCCGCATCCAGCCACTCACCGTTGATGAAGGCTTGCTGGCGGAACAACTGAGCGTCTTTGAGCTGCATGTCGGCTTCCCGAATTGTTGAATTATTGAAAAGCGCCCACTACAGGGCATCGAGCGTTTGAAATCTCAAACGAATGCTAAGGGGATGCTGGGGTGTAGGACAATAGGCTGTTCGAAAAAAAGAACGAATGGTTGAACAGCCTATCCGAAAATGCGCTGTCCCCATCGCCGGCAAGCCGGCTCCCACAGAGACCCTACCCGATACCTGTGGGAGCCGGCTTGCCGGCGATAGGGCCAGTACAGGTTAGACGAACGAACTGAAAGAAATGTGAAGGGAGGACCGACGGCCCTCCCGAAGGGAATGAATCAGAAGGCCCTGGCCAGGTCGATAACCAGCGCCCGGTAGCCGACACTGCCCGGCTGGCGGCTGTGCACCTTCAGCTCTACCAGCACCTCCTGGGTACCCCGGCGTACCTCGTTGAGTACCGTGGTGGTGAGCTTCTCCGGCGTGAGGAAGTTCACCGAAGCCGAATAAATGAATTGAGTGTCGGTCTCCGGCCGGTAGGCCACCACCGAAGTCACCGGGCTGTACCACTCGTCGCCGCGCTCCTTGCCGTACTCCCACACCTGCTCGACCGTGCCCTTGGCCTCGTCGATCCGGTACTCCACCGCCCGGCTGTAGTTGCCGCTGATCTTCGTCGGAGCAAAGTCGCGCCCCCAGCCATTGTCGAACACGGTCAGGGTGCCTTTGCCGGTGAGCCAGGCAGTGTGCTGGGTCCAGGACCAGTCGAAGCCTTCGCTGGCGATCGGTTTGAGTACTTTGTCCTGCAAACGCTGCGGCCAGCCCTGAGGCGAGGCCAGAATCCACTTCACCTGTTTGTCACGGCCAATCTTCGCAACGCCCTGATGACGCGCTGAAACGATAATGCTGTCGTCATCTGCATCGTAGTCGATGGCATTGACGTGCGCCCAGTTGCGCCCGGTCCCCACACCTGGGGTGTCGCCGAATGGCAGGTCGCCTTCAGCCAGTTCGTTGGCCAGCCGATCGTCCTGCTTCTGCACCCCCTCAGGCAGTTGCAAGGCAGCCTTGCCCAGGGTTTCCAGAAGGTCGCCGCGGTAAGGGTCGAGAATCTGGTTCAGGTCCCAGAAGTCGAGTACGTCTCCTGCTTCATTGACTTCGATGATGTGGTCGCGAATCGAGCGTACGCGCTTGCCGTCCGGGCGGCGATAGTCGCTGGTACCGACCCTCAGCAGGTAGGTGCCGTTGGCGGTTTCGCGGATTTCATGGGAGAAGTCGGCGAACTTGTCGGGCAGGCTTCGTTGCCAGATGCGTCGGCCGAGCAGGTCGTACTTGGAATAAGTCTGGCCCTGGCCCCAGATCAGCTTGCCGTCGTGGGTCTGGTGGAAGCCCATCGTGCCGCCCAGGGCATCACGGCGGTTGGAATCGTGGATCTGCTCGATATCCAGGTACCAGCGTACGTCGCCATTGCTATCGGCAATCCAGTTGTTGCCCACCTGGTCCCATTCGGCGGCGCCGCCCAGGCCATTCCACTTGAAGGCGCGCCCCCCTGGGATGTCGCCTTGCAGGTGGTTGAACAGGTACAGGCGGTTCTCGAAACCGGGCGCGACCTTGACCGGCTCCACCTCCGGCAGCGCCGCAGTCTGGTTCGCCACAACCGGCAGACGCACGGCCGGTGCGTAGATCTGGTAGCGCTGGCGAATGCGCTCGCCGTCGAGCTTGTAGGTCACTTCCACCTGGTTGACGTAATCCGGGTACAGCCCGAACACCGGTATACCGCCGTAGGTCCACAGCGAACGGTCGGACACCTCGTAGGCGATGTCCACGCCGCGCTCGCCACGGCCGAGCACACGGACATGGGCCGCGCTCAAGGCGCGCCCACCGTCACGGATGATGGCGGTCAACGGGGCCAGGCGATAGGGGTTGACCTGCACATCGCCTAGCAACGTTTCACCCTGCGCGGGCACCTTGGCGGTGAGGCAGGCGCCTTCAGGTAGAACGGGGGTTTCGGTCTTGGCATTCATGGCAAAGCTCCTTGTGCTCAGAAGTCGTAACGGGCGGTGGCGCCGAAGGTGCGCGGGGTACCGAGCACGCCGGCATAACCACCGTTGGCGGAGTTCCACAGGCTGGTGAAATAGGTCTTGTCGCCGGCGTTCTTCACCCACAGCGAGAGGTCGAGCACGCCGTCGCCCTGGTCAAGGCGTACGCCGGTGGACAGGTTGACCAGCGCGTAGCTGGGGATCTGGCCGTAGTCGGAGTCGTCGATGGTGCCCACCGCCTTGGAGCGGAATGCGTAGCTGGCGGTGACGTAGGGCTCGATGTGCTCGGCGAGTTGCCACTTGTACTGGCCGTTGAGGTTGGCGATGTACTTGGAGGCGCCGACCACCTGGTGGCCAGACAGGTCGCAGGTGGCAGTGGCGTTGGCCAGGCTCACCTCGGGCGGGCACGGGGCATCTTCGTAGTCGGTGTAGCGCACCTCGTTCCACGAGCCGTTGAAGTTCACCGTCAGGCCACGAATCGGAAGGGCCGTGGCTTCGAACTCAAGGCCCCGCGAGCGTACGCTGCCGGCGTTGGCCAGATACTGCACGCGGTTGGCCTCGTCGTAGACGTTGGCCTGGTAGCCGTGCACCTCGGCCCAGAACAGGTTGGCGTTAAGCTGCAGGCGGTCGTCGAACAGTGTGCTCTTGAGCCCTACTTCGGCATTGTTGACCCGTTCGGTGCCGACCAGCAGCGAGTCGGTACCCAGCCGCGGCGCCGCGCCGACAGTGAGGTTGATGCCACCGGACTTCTCGCCATGGGTGAGCGTGGCGTAGCCGAGTAACTGCTCGTTGAAGCGATAGCTAAGGCCCAGCAGGCCCGACGGGCTGAAACTGTACTGGTTCAGGTCACCCGAATCGTAGGCCCCCACCCTGCCCTGGCGCGCGGCAGCGGCGGCGCCGGTCACTGCCGCGCCACCGGTTGGCGCATCGCGGGTCACCCAGGCGCTTTTCTCTTCATAGGTGCCGCGCACGCCGGCAGTGAAGTCCAGGCGGTCGGTAATGTGCCAGGTGCCTTGACCGAACAGGGCGTAACTGTCGGTATCGATATGCCCGTCGCCAATGGTATTGACGTTGTTCAGGGCGCCGCTCGGGGTAAGGTTCCAGATGTCGGCCTTCGGGCCGTAATAGGTGAAGGAGGTGTTGTCCAGGTCCTGCTTGAAGTAGTACGCGCCGAGCACGTAGTCGAATACCCCACCGGTTGGCGACGCCAGGCGAATCTCCTGGGAGTACTGCTTGTCACGCACCGATACCCCAGCGCTGTAGAACACCGGCTCGTTGAGGCCGTCGTCGTTGCGCGGGGTGAAGTCCCACCAGCGGTAGGCAGTGATCGAGGTCAGGGTGAAGTCGTTGGGCAGTGTCCAGTTGGCTTCCACCGAGGTGCCACCCTGGAACACCGTCACCTGCTGGTCGGCGTCGAAGTTGACCTTGCGGTGCTTGCCCGACACCAGCGTCGCGCCGGCCTGGGCCGCCAGGGTTTCATAGCGGTTGACGCCATTGATGGTCGGCCCGGTGCTGTACAGGCTGAGGATGCCGTTATCGGAGTCTTCCTCGTTGTACTCGCCGATCCAGCGCAGGTTGAAGGTTTCGCTGGGCTTGAACAGCAATTGGGTACGAAAGCCCTGGCGCTTGCCACCGTTGAGGTCATGGCCGTCGTGGATGTTCTTCACGTAACCGTCGTCTTCGGTGTGATAGGCGCTGATGCGCCCGGCCAGGGTGTCGCTGATCGGCCCAGAGAAACTGCCCTGGGTCTGCAGGTAGCCATCCTCACCGATGGACTGCTGGATGCTGCCCTCGCGGTGGAAGGTCGGCTTGCGCGTGGTGATGTTCAGCACTCCCGCCGTGGTGTTCTTGCCGAACAAAGTGCCTTGCGGACCGCGCAGCACTTCAAGCTGCTCCACGTCGAGCAGGTCGAACACCGCCATGCCCGGGCGTCCCAGGTAGACGTTGTCGAGGTAGATGCCGACGCTGCCTTCCAAGCCGTCGCTGGCCGGGTTGTTGCCCAGGCCGCGAATCGAGATGCTCGACTGGCGCGCATGCACATAAGCCACGTTGGTGCTGGGCACCAGCTGTTGCAGATCCTGCACACGGTAGATGCGCTGGGTTTCCAGGGTTTCGCTGTCGAGCACGCTGATCGGCGTGGGCACGTCCTGCGCGGTTTCCTCCCGGCGGCGGGCGTTGACCGTGACGGTGCCGAGTTTGGCGTCCTGTTCCACGGCAGGGGTGCTGGGCAGCTCTTCGGCGAAGCTGCCACCGGAGGCCGCCAGCAAAACGCCCGCGGCAAGAGGATGCAAGGCGGCCCACGACACGCGCGTCGGCCAATGGAAAACTCGGGACATGCAAATGCTCCTTGAGGCATGGGCCCTGGGGCGAGCATTTCCGTTAGCGGAACCGAATCGCGGTCAGTCGGGCTTATATTCTTTTAGGTGATATAAATATTTGTAATTCATATTTTGTGGAATAAGTAACACCCTTTATAAGGGGGCTCACCCTCTTCATCAATTGCATTCGACCGAAAGTTTTCATGTAGAAAATGCATATCGACCTCCGCCAGCTCCGCCACTTCATCGCCCTTGTCGAGCACCGCAGTTTTGTCGCTGCGGCGGCCGCGGTGAACCTGTCGCAATCGGCATTCAGCCGCAGCATCCAGACCCTGGAGCACAACGTTGGCTGTCGCCTGGTCGACCGCGCCAGCAAGGAGCTTTCGCCCACCCGTCAAGGCTTGCTGGTACTGGAACATTCACGCCGGCTGGTGCACGGGGCGCACAAGCTGGTCAACGAGATTCACCAGTTCAATGGTGCGACTACAGGCGTTGTGCGCTTCGGCTCCGGCCCGGCGCCGGCCGGTGGCCTGGTCCCTCGGGCGGTGGCGCGTTTCGTCGCCGAGTACCCAGCGGCGCGCACGTGCTTCCAGGTGGATAACTGGCAGGCCTTGAACCGCAAGCTGATCGCCGAGGAGATCGAATTCTTCGTCGCCGATACCCGCCAATTCGAGTCCGACCCGGACTACCGGGTGCACAAGCTGGCAGCCCAGCGTTGGCATTTCTGCTGTCGCGCTGGCCATCCGCTGACCGCACGCAGCCAGGTCAATGCAAGGGATCTGTTCGACTACCCGCTGGCCACCACCTTCCGCCCGCCGAACATCCGCAAGGTGCTCAGCGACCTCAGCGGCCGGCAGGACTTCCTGCCGACGGTGGAGTGCGAGCATGGTTATGCGCTGCTCAATGTGGTGATGAACTCGGACACCATCGGCATTGCCTGCAGTGCCAACCTGCGGCCGTATCAGGCAGGGCTGGTGGCGCTGGAGTTGGCGGATCTGGCGCCGGAACAGGAAGAGTCGTTCTTTACCCGCTATGGGGTGGTGAGCCGAGTGGGGTATGGCTTGTCGCCATTGGCGCAGGGGATGGTCAGGCAGTTGATTGCCTGTGATACAGAGGTGTGATCGGCGGACGCTTCGCCCCCAAATCGCCGGCAAGCCGGCTCCCACATCGATTACCACCGACCCTGTGGGAGCTGGCTTGCCAGCGACTGGGCCGCAAAGCGGCCCCGGCAATATCAGCCTTTACGGGTCGTTCGGCTCAACTGCCCATCGATCCCGACCGGCACCTCACCCGCCAACGTCACCCGCCGCACGATACGCGGCTGGGTACCGTAATCATCCACTGCATAGTGCTGCGTAGCACGGTTATCCCAGATCGCCACATCTCCCGCTTCCCAGCGCCAGCGCACGGTGTTTTCCAGGCGTGTCACATGCCCCTGCAACACGGCGAACAGATGCTGCGAATCCGCCAGCGAGTAGCCCTTGATGCGCTTGACGAAGTGCCCAAGCTGGAGCGCCCGCTCACCGCTGACCGGATGCACTCGTACCACTGGGTGCTCGGTCTCGTACACGGTCGAGGTGAACACCTGGCGATAGCGTTCGAGCTTGGCCGGGTCGACGTCCGGCTTGATGCTGGCGTAGTCATACTCGTTGCTGTGTACCGCCCACAGCTTGTCTGCCAACTCGCGCAGCGGCTCGGGAAGCTCCTGGTAGGCCGCGGCGGTATTGGCCCACACGGTGTCGCCACCAGAGGCCGGGGCCACCACACTGCGCAGGATCGAGGCTTTCGGGTAGGCATCGACGAAGGTCACGTCGGTGTGCCAGGAGTTGGCCCGCTGGCCTTCGGCGCCATCGAGCTGGAGCAGGTAGCTGGTGCCGTCGACCACCGGCACGGTGGGGTGTGCGACCGGTTCGCCAAGCAACTTGGCGAAGCCTTCCTGGCTCAGGTCATCCAGGTGGGTCTGGCCACGGAAGAAGATCACCTTGTGTCTGACCAACGCGGCCTGGATGGCCTCGACCGTGGCGGCATCGAGGTCGGCAGACAGCTTGACGCCGCGGATTTCGGCGCCGATGCGACCGGCGACAGGGTGGATATCGAGTTCGAAGGCTTGCGGCGCGGTGGCCAGTGCGGCATTGCTCATGGTCGTGGTCCTTTTGCGGTCATTGTCGGGTGAGGTTTCAACGGGCGGCCTGCACGGCCTTTTCCTGTTGCAAGGCAGCATCGAGGAAGCGGGTGTCGATCCAGTCGGACACCTGGAAACTACGGCGGATCAGGCGCTCCTTGGCGGCCAGGTCTACGCCTTGTTGCAGTTGCGTGACGAATTCGGCATCCAGGCGTGGATCGAAGTAGTGGGCGAGGTTTTCCTGAGCCAGGTCGTCGGCGAGGATGCTGCGCGGCCAGTTGGCGTTGCTGGCCACCAGATCGACGTAGGCGTCGCGGTTACGTTCGTCGCGCACCCAGCTGGCGGCACGCTCCTGGGCATTGACCAGGCGTTGGACCAGTTCGGGGTACTTGGCGATGAATTCGCCGGTGCCCAGCAGCACAGCCTGGGTACTGCCGGCGCCTTCCAGGTCGCGGGAGTTGACCGGCAACTCGACCAGGCCCCGCTCACGCAGCGAAAGCAGGCTGGAAAGGCCCCAGGTGGCATCGATCTGCTTGGCGGCCAGGGCAGCGTTGGCGGCATTGAAATCCAGGTTGATCACTTTCAAGTCGCGCTCCGACAATCCCTGACTGGCCAGGGCGCTGGCGAACGACAGCTGGTTCGCGGTGCCGCGGAAAACCGCTACGCGCTTGCCCTTGAGGTCGTGCAGGGTCTTGATACCCGAACCGGGTACTACCCCCAGGTAGCTCTTGACCCCGCGTACACCGGCCGTCAGCACGCGGGTGTCGAGGCCGTTGGCCTTGCCGACGATCGCTGCCAGATCGCCCAGGTAGGCGAAATCAGCCTGGCCGTTGGCCAGCGCCTCGTTGATCACAGGGCCCGCGCCCTTGAAGAAGTGCCAGTCGATGCGGATCCCGTCCTTGGCGAACGCCTTCTCCAACAGTTGCTGATCGCGCAGCACATCGACCACGCCTCCGGCGCTGTGCTTGCTGCCTGCGCTCAGGTCGGGCACAGCGATGCGAATGCTTTCTGGCTTGGCCAATTCGGCGGCCTGGGCATTGAGGGTGAACAGGCCGACCAGCCCGAGGGCATGGATCAGGTGGCGCAGTGGGGTTCTCATGTGAAGGCTCCTTGGCAGGCTGCCACCGGCGATGGCCGGCGCTTTAGCCAGAAGCTAGGCGGGTCTGGTTAGAACCTACAAAGATCAAAACTTCATTTTTTAGTAACCAGAAGGCATAAATCAGACAGCGCGCGGCTCTGCGGTGGGCTTGCGAAATACGCATGTGAAATATGAGGAAAACGCAACGGCAAAGGGCTTACGCGAGATGAGGTTGCGTGCTCTTATCTCTTGAATGTCACTTAATGGATTTTTTTATTCCTTAAGTGCATAACCATGAAACGTACCGAGAGATGCCGATGAATGGAATTCTGAGCAAGGGTCGGGCAAGCCTTCTGGGGCCGCGGCGCGGCCCCTTCGCGACGCAAGGCCGCTTCTACATTGGCGGGCGCGTGCTTCCCTGGGTGCTGCCTGGGCTGATCGCGCTGTTGTGGTGGGTGGCGAGTCGGCAGCACTGGATGAGCGAGCAGATTCTGCCGGCACCTTCGCTGGTCTGGCAAAGTGCTGTGGAGTTCGGTTCCGGTGAGCTCTGGGGGCACCTGTGGATAAGTCTGCAGCGGCTGTTCTGGGGGCTGCTGGCAGGCATCGCCAGTGGCTTGTTGCTGGGGGCCTGGCTGGGCACTTCGCGACGCGCGCAAACGCTGGTATTGCCCAGTTTCGTGGCGCTGGCACAGATTCCGACCTTGGCGTGGATCCCGCTGTTCATGTTGTTCTTCGGCATCGGTGAACTGCTCAAGCTGGTGGTGCTGGTGAAAGCCGTGGTGGTGCCAGTGACCTTGCACACCCTGGTGGGTGTGCGCGACGCCCAACCCAAGCTGCGCGAAGCCGCAGGCGTGTTGCGCCTGCCTCGGCATCTGCTGTTCCTGCGCCTGTTGCTGCCGGCCGCCCTGCCCGCCTTCCTCACCGGCGTACGCCTGGCACTGGCCACCGGCTGGACCTCATTGCTGGCGGTGGAACTGCTGGCCTCCAGCGAAGGCATCGGTTACCTGATGGTATGGGGCCGCCAACTGTTCATGCTCGACCTGGTGCTGCTGTGCATTCTGGTGATCGGCCTGGTCGGCGCCCTGCTGGAGCGCGGCTTTTCAAACCTGGAGAAGCGCCTGCTGTTCTGGCCGCAACCCGCCACAGGCGAACAGCAGCGCGGGCCTGTGCCCAGGGGCTGGCAAAGCCTGCTGCTGCCGGCGGCATTGCTTGCCCTGTGGCAGGCCAGCAGCAGCCTGGGCTGGGTCGACACGAATATCCTGACTTCGCCGCTGGAGGTACTGCACACATTGCTCGCCGGCCTGGCCGATGGTTCGCTGGCGCACGCCATGCTGCTGAGCCTGCAACGTACCCTGACTGGATTGCTGCTCGGTGGCAGTGCCGGATTGCTGTTGGGCTTGCTGCTGGGCCTTTCATACCCTGCCGAGCGGGTATTGAGCCCCAGCCTGTCGGCATTGCGCCAAGTGGCGCTGTTCGCCTGGGTGCCGCTGCTCACGGCCTGTTTCGGACTGGGCGAAGGCGCCAAGCACGTGTTCGTCGGCCTGGCAGCCTTCTTCCCCCTCTTGATCGCCACGCAACGCGGCATCGCCAGCCTCTCGCCGCAGCTGGCCGAAGCCGCTCGTACCCTGCGCCTGAGCCTGTGGCAACGGCTGCGCCTGCTGGTGCTGCCTGGCGCTGCCCCGGCCATTTTCGCCGGCCTGCGCCTGTCGCTGATCTACGCCTGGCTGGGCACCATCGGCGCGGAGTACTTCATGCCTTCGGATGGTGGCATTGCCAGCCTGATGATCGGCGCGCAGCAGCTGTTCCGCATGGATCAGGTCATGGCTGCGATGGTTTTGATCGGCCTGGTCGGCGCCCTGCTCGGCACCCTCGGACAACGCCTCGAATCGCGCGCCACGCGCTGGAGAACCGCATGAACGCTTTCAATCCCTCGACCCTCAAAGCAGCCAACCAGGCCGTCGCCACGCCGTCGCTGGTCAGTTTCGAAAACGTCGGCAAGGCGTTCCGTGTGGACGGCCAGCCCTTCGAAGCCTTGCGCGACTTCAACCTGTCGATCGAGCAGGGAGAATTCATCGCCATCGTCGGCGCGTCGGGTTGTGGCAAGTCCACCTTGCTGCGGCTGCTGGTGGGCCTGGACACCGACTACAGTGGCAACATCCGTATCGACGGCAAGCCCGTCACGGGGATCGGTGGCGAGCGTGGCATCGTGTTCCAGGAGCACCGTTTGTTCCCCTGGCTGAACGTGGAGCAGAACATCGCCCTGGGCCTGGTCAACGAACCCCTCACCCAAGGCGAACGCGCCAGACGAGTCCACGAGCATGTTCAACTGGTGGGCCTGACCGGCTTCGAGTCGGCCTATCCGCACCAGCTATCCGGTGGCATGGCCCAGCGTGTGGCGATTGCCCGCGGCCTGGTGGCCAGCCCAAGGATCCTGCTGCTGGATGAACCTTTCGGCGCCCTGGATGCGCTGACCCGCCAGCAGCTGCAGGACGAGCTGCTGGCCATTCGCGAGCGCGCCGGCATCACCATCCTGCTGGTAACCCACGATGCCGAAGAAGCCACTTACCTGGCAGACCGCGTGGTGGTTCTGCAGCCGCGGCCAGGGCGTATCAAGCAGCTGGTGGACATCGCCCTGCCGCACCCGCGCAACCGTACAGGCGTGGCGCTGCACGGCCTGCGCGAGCAGGTGCTGCAACAGATCACCGGCCATCACGCCCCTGTCACACCGAATGCCAGGCGCGTGGAGGGCCTGCGCCCCGAACTCATCGCCCTCTAGCGGCCACGACTACTGTTCGCGCGGGAAAAACCGTTCGAGCCAGGGTGGGTTTCCCAGCTTCTGGGCATAGGCCTGGCGGTCGAATGGCTGGCCGCTGCGCATTTCGAAGGCAGCGTCCCCGGCACGCCGCGGGACTTCCCGCAGGCTGAACTTGATGAAGCGGTAGTGCTGGCCTTGAACGTCGTGGATGCCTTCGATGCGGAAGGTAGACCCCGGCGTGAACAGCACTTCCGCTTCCTGCCAGTTCAACGAGAACGGCGCCACCGGCGTGCCGCTGAGTCCTTCGCTGCCGGCCAGCTCATACAGCACGGTGTATGGATCGAAATTTGCGGCAACCTCAGCAAGTGGTCGTTCGGCGGCTTCCTTCGGCAGCATGAAGCGGCGCGGGATATAGGGGCTCTCGGTGAATGACGTGAAGTCCGTGGCCACCAGCAGATTCCCCACCTGGATCGCGCCTTCGCGGTAGCGCGCACCCAGCGCCACGCGTTGGCCGCGGCTGCCTCGCCAGAGCACCGAAGCGTTGCTGCCGGGTAGCTGTTCCAGTGAGTCGACAAGGGTGGTCACGAAGTGGTCGAGCAAGGCCGCCGAATACCCCTGCAGTCGACTGCGATCTCCCCTGAACAGGTCATTGACCTTGGCCATGTGGCTGCTGTACTCCATGGCCAGGTCGTTGTGCAATTCGCCTTCCTGGCTGAAGGTGTAGGATCTCTGCCCCTGCACCTCGACGTAGTGATGACCGAACTCATCGACAGGCGCCATGTGCCCGGAAAAGGTCGGTACAGCCGAACGCTCCAGCAAACCGGACTGACGCTCCAGCAACGCCGTTGAAAGCCGCTGGCTCATTGGCTTGTCGATCTCCATGTAGGTGTCCCAGAACTGGCGCGTCAGCGCATCGGGATCGCCTTCGGGCGCATACAATCGCCATTGACCGTCCAGCCCTCGGCGCACCAGCAGCGTTTCGCGTATTTCCAGGTCATCGAGGTCACGCAGCACCATCCAGCTGGACCAACTGCTGTTGTACTGCACCGGTAGGACCATTTCGTCCATGACGATCCAGCTGCGTCCCTGCTCATCGATGTTCAGCCCTTGCAGTGGAATCGACTCCTGCGCAGGCTCGACGGCAAGCAGATTGCTGTCGAGGTCTTCCAACATGCGCCTGATCCGCTCGGATGACCGGGCCGGTTGCAGCAACCGGGTCATGAAGCCGGAAAAGTGCGGAGGTTCACGATAAATCAGCGCCTTGAGCCCGAACGCTGTGTGCAGCAGCTCGAATACACTGACCAGTGCATCGCCCACTGCAGCGATGACGGCTTGACGGCGCTTCTGGCTCGAACGCGCTCGCACTGCCGTGTCCACGTCCAGTGTCAGTCGCGTCAGTCCAGCGCCTAGCATCACCAGGCCCAGCGGCCAGGCCATCAGCGAGAAACTGCCGAACACCTGGATGAAAGCGCCCAGGTAGCCGCGCCACAATTGCTTGCGCAGGTCGGCATTGCTGACCAGGTTATGCAGGGTCACACGCAGGTCTCCCTTGACCCACAGCATCAGGCTGTCGAACAGGTCGGGCAGGACAAGCGCCTGCCCCTGTCCGAACGGCCAACGGGGAGTCGTGTAGGAGCCACTGCGCTCGCGCACTTCGTGCAACACAGCGTGCCTGTGTTGTTCATCGGTGAACGTGTCCATTCGGTACAGCGCGCTCAGCCATGCCAATGCATTGGGCCCGTTCACCTGTGTGAAGAGCCAGCGGACCATCGCCTGCTGGTTGGCAAAGCCCCGCAAGGGTGATTCCTCTGCCGGCGTGTAGAGCACCACCCGCCCAGAGGCATGTTGCAGGGTCAGCAAATGGCAGTTGCGCTCCGGAAAATGACGCACACTGATGAGATCGCCCGACGCGGGACGCGACAACGCAGCCAGCGTGACGGGTTTTGCCGGTTCGAGCCCGAGCCAGTCACGCAGGTTCTGCCTGTCTTCGGCTTGCAGCAACCCTGCCTTTACGCCCGCCTCGATCCGGGCGATGAAAATGGCCCGGGCCAGGATTGGAAAGTCCAGCCCCTCCTTGCCCCAGAAGCGCTCTTCACTCGCCGCGGCCTCGGAGGCGAAGTCCAACTGCCACAGGTCGTCCATTACCTCAGTCGGTTTCAGGGCGACTTCATTGTCGGCGCCATACCCATCGGCATCGCTACCCCGGGTATAGAACCCGCTATACACCGGCAAGGTGTCGGGCGCGACCTGAAAACCCAGGCCGAACCTGTGAATCAGCAGATCGGTGAAGCGCAAGGATTGTGTCGGCGGCCCCGCATGCTGCCACCCGGTGGTGGTCGCAGCGGTGGAGGCCGAATCGAATGCATGCCACCAGACCTTGTCCGGGTCCAGCGGTTTGCCGGTATGTTCGAGCAAGTAGGCAGCGGCGTGTTGCCGGGCCAGGCGATGAGGATCGGGCCAGGCGTCGATGTAAGCCTGGGCTTTGCTCATCACGGCCCTGGCGTCACCAATGGCTGCCAGACTGCGGGCGAAATGGTCGAGATCTAGAAGCACGGTGAAGATTCCCCAAGTCAGGAAGAATCCTCATTGAGCCAACGCGAGCGGGCTGCACGGTGCCAGTGCGCTACCACCTCTTTTCAACCTAGTTCGCGCAGGTAGCACCATGGGTAGATCCCACGGTCATGCCCATCGCTGAACACCAACTGCAGACCATAACCCTGAGGCACGATACGCTCGATCCGGACATCGTCAGGCACCAGGTTGATCCTCCCTTCGAGGGCCGCCGCTTTGCACCGCGAGCACGGGCAGGCACTGCGCAGGCGTGCGTAGCTCAGGCGCTGCAACCGTTCGGCCCACTGCAACTGCAAAGTGCCAAGGCTGCGCAGGTGGCTGATCGCTGCGGGGACATCCATCAGCAAGTACCTTGCAGCTGCGCCAACGCGATACGCACCGCCTTGCGTACTTCCGGGTCGCTGTCGGCCTGAGCCTGCTGCAAGGCAGGCAAGGCCCCCCCAAGGCCCAGCTCACCCAACGCGAGCGCCGCCTCCTTACGCAGGTTAGCGATGGCATGCACGAGCAGGACGACCAGCGCATCCAAGGCAGGCGTATGACGCAAGCGCCCGAGCGAGCGCGCCGCACGCAGACGCACTTGCCAGTATTCATCGTCCAGCGACTTGATCAACGCCGCGCCCGCTGCCTGCTGGCCGATCTTGCCCAGCGTCGTGGCAGCCTCTTCACGCACTTGCCAGACGCTGTCAGCAAGCGCCGCGATCAGCGCCTGCAGCACCGACTCATCACGAGCCAGGCCCAAGGCGGCGACGGACGCACGACGGGCCTCGGTGTCTGGCTCAGACATGGCAAGCCGGGTCAACGCTGGCAATGCCGGCTCATGCTTGAGCCACCCAAGAATGCCTACGGCCTCGCGACGGACGGTGGCATCGGCGTCCTCCAGTGCGACCATCGCCGGTACGGCAGCCTCCTCCAGGCGCAGTTCACGCAGTGCGCGCAAGGCACTGGCCCGGACAAAGGCGTCGGCATGGCTGACCCAGGGCAGAATCAGCAACCCGGCTTCATGACCCTTGAGCTCGCTCAGGCTCTGCGCGGCGGCCAGGCGCACTGGCTCGGCAGGGTCGGTCAGGGCTGCACACAAGGCCTGGACAACTTCGGCGTGCTCCCACGCTTCGAGCAGCCGGGCCGCTTCGGCACGAACCGCCTCAGCGGGGTCGACCAACAACGCATCGGTCAGCCAGGGCAGTGCTTGCGGCATCTCCAGATCGGCCAGTTCGATCAGGGCAATGCGCCGCACGCTGGCATCGCCATCGCCAAGGCGCGGCAGCAGTTCAAGGATGTCGGGGTGGTCGGTATGGCGTTCAGTCATGGCGCGATCCGTAGCGGAGGATGGTCAATGTCTGCGAGAGGTTTCAGCGCAGTAGGTAAGGGATGTCGACCTTCACGGCGCCAGTGGGGCAGTCCTTCTCGCAAGGCATGCAGTACCAGCATTCGTCGAAGGCCATATAGGCCTTTTGCGTGGCCGGGTTGATGGCCAGCAGGTCCATGGGGCAGACCTCGACGCACACGGTGCAGCCTTTTTCGGCGATACATAGGTCTTCGTCGATGGTG
This sequence comes from Pseudomonas sp. KU43P, assembly GCF_033095865.1. Taxonomy (NCBI): domain Bacteria; kingdom Pseudomonadati; phylum Pseudomonadota; class Gammaproteobacteria; order Pseudomonadales; family Pseudomonadaceae; genus Pseudomonas; species Pseudomonas sp. KU43P. The sequence continues at coordinate 5,649,107 of NZ_AP019365.1, forward strand.
ACCGGGGCGCTGCTGCGGAAAAAGATTTCTTGTGGCTGGTAGGCCATATCACGGGCTCCTCTGGGCCTTGGGCCCTTGTTTTGCTTCTGGCATCACATGGTCCGGCATGGCCATCTATGCTGCATCGGCCTTGAGCCGTAGGCGGTCATAGGCAGTCTGCTCGTCGGCATCCAAGGCGATGAGGTAGGGTTCGATGGCTTTCTTGAAACTGGTCATCTCGCCGTCCTCGCCCTTCTTCAGGTGGCAATGGCAGAACCACTCGCCATCGTTGCGTTCGGGGAAATCGACCCGATGGTGGTACAGCCCCCAGCGGCTTTCCTCACGGAACAGCGAGGCACGGGCGGCCATTTCGGCGCAGTCGCGAATTACCGCCACCTCCATCGCGCGCATCAGTTCGTGGGGGTTGCTGGCCTTCATCTGGGCCAGGTCGCGCTCGATTTCGGCAAACCGGGCCAGGCCGATTTCCATCTTCTTGGTCACCTTGGGTGGCTGCAGGTAGTCGTTGACCATGCGCCGCAACTTGTACTCGACCTGCGCTGGCGGCAGGCCGTGCTCGCGCTGCAGTGGCGCAAATACCCGCTCCCGCTCACGCTCGACCTGGGCCACATCCACCTCGGCCAGCTCGCGCCCGGCCACGTATTGCGCGGCATTCACACCGGCGAACCAGCCATAGGTAAAGGCTCCGAGCATGTAATTGTGCGGCACGGCCGCCATGTCGCCGGCCGCATACAGGCCCTTGACGCTGGTCTCGGCCTTCTCGTTGACCCAAACGCCCGAAGCTGAATGCCCAGAGCAGAAGCCGATCTCGGAGATGTGCATCTCGACCATGTGTTGGCGGTAGTCGGTGCCGCGTCCGGCATGGAACTGGCCACGGCTGGGGCGTTCGTTGCTGTGCAGGATTTCTTCGATGTTCTGAATGGTCTCCTCGGCCAGGTGGTCGAGCTTGAGAAACACCGGCCCGTTGCCGCCTTCGAGCTCCTGGTGGAACTCCCACATCATCTGCCCGCTCCAGTAGTCGCACTCGATGAAGCGTTCACCCTTGCTGTTGGCGGTGTAGCCGCCCAGCGGGCCGGTTACGTAAGCACAGGCCGGGCCGTTGTAGTCCTTGATCAGCGGGTTGATCTGGAAGCACTCGAGGTTGGCCAGCTCGGCGCCTGCGTGGTAGGCCATGGCATAGCCATCGCCGGCGTTGGTCGGGTTCTCGTAGGTGCCCATCAGGTAGCCCGACGAAGGCAGGCCCAGGCGCCCGGCAGCTCCACAGGCGAGGATCACCGCCTTGGCGCGCACCACGCGGAACTCGCCGCTGCGACAGTCGAAACCGAGCACACCGGCGGCAGCACCTTCGCTATCGAGCAGCACACGGGTGCAGACCATGCGGTTGCTGATTTCGACGCGGGCACGCTTGAGCTGGCGGTACAGCACCTTCTTGATGTCATGGCCTTCTGGCATGGGCAGCACGTAGGCGCCCATGTGGTGCACCTTCTTCACGGCGTAGTCGCCGGTTTCGTCCTTCTCGAACTTCACACCCCAGCGGTCGAGCTGCTCGATGGTTTCGAAACTGTGCGTGGCATAGGCATGCACGGCGGCCTGGTTGACGATGCCGTCATTGGCCACGGTGATTTCCTTGGTGTACTGCTCAGGCGTGGCGTGGCCGGGGATGATCGCGTTGTTCAGGCCGTCCATGCCCATGCTGATGGCGCCGCTGCGCTTGACGTTGGCCTTGTCCAGCAACAGCACGCGCAGTTGCTTGTCGTGCTCCTTGGCCTTGATCGCCGCCATTGGGCCGGCGGTGCCGCCACCGATGACGATGATGTCGTAGTCCTGGGTCTGGATACTCATGCCTTGCTCCCCTTCTGGCGGTCGATGCGCAGGCGGTACTGGAAGGCATCGCCGCGGTAATACAGGTGTTCGAAGTCCAGCGGCGCGCCGTCGGCGGTGTGGGTAAGGCGCTCGATGCGCATGATCGGCGCGCCCTCTTCCACCTCCAGTGCCTGGGTCAGGTCGCTGTCGGCAAGCACGGCATCGATGGCAAGGTCGGCGTGACCAAGTGCAATGCCGCAGTCGTTTTCCAGCAGCAGGAAGATGTCGCGGGTGACCAGGTCGGCCTTTTCCAGCTTTTCCCCCACGGCCTTGGGCAGCCAGGTCAGCTCGAGCGAAACCGGCTCGCGGTTGATCAACCGCACCCGGCGGATCTCGGTCACCAGGCTGCCCTCTTCAACCTGCAGCCGCGCCGCCACCAGCGCAGTGGCCGGTACGTGGCGAAAGCTGCGCAGGCGGTTGATCACCTCGTAACCCATCTGCGTCATCGACTCGGCCAAGCCCTGCAAGGTGCTGACGTTCTGGAACGCCTTGGGTTTGGCGACAAAGGTGCCTTTGCCGTGAATCTTGAAGATCAGCCCTTCTTTCTGCAGGTCACCCAATGCCTGGCGCACAGTAATGCGGCTGACATCGAACGCCTTGCCCAGCTCGTTTTCCGAAGGCATGCGACTGTGGGGCGGGTAAGTGCCATCGAGGATGCGCTCGCGCAGCAGCTCCTTGAGCTGGGTGTAGAGCGGTACGGGGGACAGGGGGAGCAGTTCGGCCATGGGTCTCTTCGCTGATCGATGACTTGTTATAACAAGTTGTGACCAGATGTTAGCGAGCATAAGAACGGGCGGGGAAATACTGTTATTGCATATGCATAGATGGGTTTGTGGTTGCCCGAGCAACCGGGAAAAATGGCCGAAGATCAAGGCGATGGACGACATCGAATCAGATGGGTATCATGCGTGCGCGTTGCACTCGTAGCTCAGCTGGATAGAGTACTGCCCTCCGAAGGCAGGGGTCGTGGGTTCGAATCCCGCCGAGTGCGCCATATCAGAAAGCCCTGGGCCCAAGCCCGGGGCTTTTTCATTTGTGCGACATATCGCATTCTGGCACTCCCGTGCCACGGGGCATTGGTGATAGCGTGAGCATCCCTTTTCACCGTAACGCGAAGGAATGCGCACCCCCATGCTCCTGAAAAAACTGACCGCAACCGTGCTGCTGGCCAGCGCCGGGCTGCTCACGCTCCCAGCTCAGGCCAACCTGACGCAGGAACAGTCCGCCGCCATCATCAAGGCATACGACGGCGCCGACCCTGCCAACTTCAAGGCGTTTCTCGGCAAGCTCAACGGCAGTGACCTGGCCAAGGCCGACAACCTCGGGGCAACCCTCGATGCCTTCCTCGCCAGCAAGCCCTTGAGCGCCGACCAGCAGCACGAAATCAACCGCCTGCTGGGCCTGTACACCCGCATCAAATACGGCAAGGCCGCCACCGAAACCCTGCGTGAACTGGTAGCCATCCCCACCTTCAGCGTCGATGGCGTGCCGCAGCACGAGAACCCCGAGTTCCTCAAGATCGCCGACAAGATCAAGGCCCTGGCCGAAGGTTTCGGCCTGACCTTCCGCAACATCGACAACCGCGTGTACGAGATTTCCCTCGGCGCGGGCAAGGAAGTCGTCGGTATCCATGCTCACGCCGACGTAGTGCCGGTCAACCCGGACAACTGGAAGCTGGACGACGGCACCCGCCTGGACCCGTTCAAGGTCACCCTGGTCGGCGACCGCATGTACGGGCGCGGTACTGAAGACGACAAGAACGGCATCGTCGTGGCGCTGTATGCGCTGAAGGTGGCCAAAGACGAACAGCTGCCCTTGGCCCGGCAGTTCAAGCTGCTGATCGACACCACCGAAGAAACCAGCGGCGAGGCTATCCCCTACTACTTCGCCCGCAACCCGACGCCTGACTACAACCTGGCGCTCGACGGCGGCTACCCGGTGGTGATCGCCGAGAAAGGCTACGGCACGATCATGGCCAGCTTCAGCAAGCGCCCAGGCAGCGGCAAGGGTGCGGAAATCATCAACCTTACCGGCGGCTTGGCCACCAACCAGATTCCTACGACGTCCGTGGCAACGCTCAAGAGCGACAACCCGGCGCAATTGGCCACACAGCTTGAAAAAGCCGGTGCCGAGTACGTGAAGCGCAACGGTACCGACTTCAAGATCGACGCCAAGGCCGACGGCGACAAGGTGCTGCTCACGGTCACAGGCGTTTCGGCCCACTCTTCCGAGCCGGAATCCGGGGTCAACCCAGTGGCACGCATGCTCGACTTCATCAACGGCCTAGGCCAGCAGGTGCCTCTCAAGCACAACCACTTCACCGATGCTGCTCGTTATGCCGCCGACAACTGGGGCCTGGACTACCTGGGCAACAAGCTAGGCGTTGCGTTCAAGGATGATTTCATGGGCCCGCTGACGGCCTCGCTGACTTTTGTAGGCGTGGATGAAAAAGGCCTGAAACTGGCGGTGAACCTGCGCATTCCAAAGGGCAAGCCGCTGGCCACGATCAAGGACGAACTGGCCGACAAACTGGGCAAGTGGACACGCCAGAGCCACACGTCGGTGGCCTTCAACTACAGCCTCGACGAGCCGATGTTCCGCAACCCCGAGGGTGAGTGGGTCAAGGCTTTGCTCGATGTGGCCAGCGAGAACCTGGGCATGAAGCATGCGTTCGGCACGTCTGCCGGCGCTACCTCGGTGCATGACCTGCCTAACGGCGTGCAGTTCGGGCTGGCAATGCCGGACGTGAAGTACACCGGACACAACGACAACGAGTTCAAGACCGTGGAACAGTTCATGCTCGACCTGCAGGTAGTGAGCGAGATGGTGGCGCGGATCGGGCAGATGCCGAACCTCTGAATCGCCATTAGGGCCTATCGCCAGCAAACCGAGTGGTGAACATGTGGGCGCCGGCTTGCCGGCGATAGGGCCAATCCGTTCATGCGCCAAATCATGACGTTTTTCAATCGGCTCCATGCCGTTTCCTGCATTGCCGTGCAGGCCGGCGTGCCGGATGCTTTATTTACTCCAAGAGCTCGGTTTTTCCACCCGCAGAGGCCCGTATGAAGAACGTCGAAGAAATCCTGAAAACCAAGTCCCAGCACCAGACCGTGTACACCATCGGCCCGGGTGACTCGGTGCTCGACGCCCTGAAAATACTGGCGGAGAAAAACGTCGGTGCGCTCCCAGTGGTTGAAAACGACAAGGTGGTGGGCATCGTCAGCGAGCGTGACTACGCCCGCAAGCTGGTGCTCAAGGGGCGTTCTTCGGCAGCCACGCCGGTGCGGGATATCATGAGCGCGCCGGTGGTCACGGTCGAGCCGAAGCAGAACCTCGAGTACTGCATGAACCTGATGACCGACCGTCACCTGCGCCACCTGCCGGTGGTCAGCGATGGCGAGCTGCTGGGCCTGTTGTCTATTGGCGACCTGGTCAAGGAAACCATCAAGGAGCAGGCCAGCCTGATCCGTCAACTGGAACAGTACATCCGCGGCGAATAAGCCGCTCAGTGGTAGGCGCGTTCCAGCTCGTCCAGCTGATGGTCGAAGCTGCGCAGGCGCGCCGACCAGGTATACACCAGCACTTCCAGATCCCGGTTAAGCACCGCCGTGTTGCCATGCCCGTTGCTCGAGGGTTCGCACAGGTCGAGCTGGTAACGCTCCCGCGCCATGGCCGTGGCCACGCTGGAGAGGTCGCGGGCATTGGCCAGCCAATGATGGTGATGGTCGTGAATCTCGCGGTCGAGTACTCGGCACTGGCGTTTCAGGGCATCCAGGCTCTGCTCCAGCGGCGTGCCCTTGAGCTCGCCCATCACTTCTTCGAAGGTGCGCCCCGAATGCCAGTAGCTACCCCAGAAGTAACGGTCGAACACCGTCTCGACCCGACGTAGCGCGACCTTGGTGTTCCAGATGGTCAGCAATGTTCGCCCCTGAGCCACTTCACGTTTGTTCAGGTGCAATTGCTGCCAGGCTATCCATGTCAGCCCCAGTAACGCGACCGCCGCGGTGATCGCCGCAGCCGCATAGAGGAACTGAACGGCCTGGTTCATATGCTGGGTGTGGCGGATACCATAGAAGTAACCGGCCGTCAGGGTGCCCAGGATCGTCACGGAGCACCAGAAACCTGGTGCGTAGGGATCTTTCATAGCGCCTATCCCCTTCTTGTTTTTCCTGAGCATAGCAACGGCCAAATCACTCATCAGGTGCCACTCGGCGCTTTATTTTCGCGGGCGACGCAAGGCCTCGTTGAGCTGATCGAAGGGCACTGCCCAATCGGAATCCTCAATGATGCTTTCCTTCAGGAATGTTCTTTGAGAGTCGGTCCAGAACGGCGCATCCACCAGCTTGATTTCATTCTTCAGTGGCGAATGACTGGTGATGAACTGGTCGATGCTATTCGGGTCGTCGGCCAACCCCAGCTGCTTGAATAGTTCGGCGAATGGATGTGTCGGTGCGTCCATTGTTCCTCCTCATGTGCCGGGCAGGCCGTCCACGACGCCAACCCGGCATTGGTGTGAGCACATCAGCACAGCTCGCGTACTTCGGCTTGCGGTACCAGCTTGAGGTACTGCTCCATGCTCATGTGGATCAGGTGATCGTGGTCACCCGCCTCCAGGTAGACATCACCCTGGCGGGTAAGGCTCGAATCAAGCAGCATTTTTATCTGGTAGGCGTCTCCCATGGCCGGGATGGCGCCGCGCTCGCAATCACCGAACAGGCTTGGCAGGCCGCTTTCGCGAGTCAGTTGCCAGGCGCCGGACACGCGCACTTTGCTCATGTCCAGGTGACGGTTGGCCGGTAGCACGGCCATGATGTAGTTGCCATGGCGGTCATCGAGCATGACCGACTTGGCGACCCGTTCGGCGGGTACCCCGGCCGTGCGCGCCGACTCCAGGCTGGTGGCCGAATGTGGATGGGGAATGATGTCGTAGTCGCAGTTGGCCTGGTCCAGGCGCTGCTGCAAGGTCTTGGCCATACGCATGATGCACCTCCGGTTTCGCCCCCCAATCTTCAAGTTTAGGCCGTACCCCGGCAGCCACAGCTAAACTTCTAGAACAGAGACCCACGAGGTGACGACAGGTGCTCACTCGCTGTTGCCGCTGGTTGATGCTGTTGCTGGTACTTGGCTTCGTTCCGAGTAGCCAGGCAGCGCCCGGCGCGGTCTGGGTGCTGAGCATCGATGACGCCATCGGTCCCGCCAGTGCCGACTATCTGGTGCGCAGCCTGCAGCAGGCCGATGAGCAGGGCGCGCAGTTGGTGGTGATCCGCATGGATACTCCCGGCGGGCTCGACAGTGCCATGCGCCAGATGATCAAGGCGATCCTCGCCAGCCCGGTGCCGGTTGCGACCTTCGTTGCGCCCAGCGGCGCCCGCGCCGCCAGCGCCGGCACCTACATCCTCTATGCCAGCCACGTAGCAGCCATGGCCCCAGGCACCAACCTGGGCGCGGCGACGCCGGTGCAGATCGGTGGCGCACCAGGCATGCCCAAGGACGACAAGGCCAAGCCGGGCAGCGATGAAGAAACCCTCGCGCGCAAGCAGGTCAACGATGCCGCAGCCTACATCCGTGGCCTGGCCCAACTGCGCGGGCGCAATGCCGATTGGGCCGAGCAGGCGGTGCGCGATGCCGTGAGCCTGCCCGCCAGCGAAGCGCTGCGCCTGAAAGTGATCGATCAGCTGGCCAACGACCTGCCCGACCTCATGCGCCAGCTCGACGGCAAGACCGTGACCGCCGCCGACCAGCCGCGACGGCTCAGTACCCGAGATGCCAACCTGGTGGAGCACCTGCCGGACTGGCGCACACGCCTGCTGGCGGTCATCACCAACCCCAGCGTGGCGCTGATCCTGATCATGATCGGGGTCTACGGCCTGTTGTTCGAGTTCATGAACCCCGGATCCACGGTCGGTGGCGTGGTCGGTGGCATCTGCCTGCTGCTGGCGCTGTATGCCCTGCAATTGTTGCCAGTGAGCTTCGCCGGGGTGGCGCTGATTCTGCTCGGCATCGCCTTCATGATCGCCGAGGCATTGCTCCCCAGTTTTGGGGTGGTCGGTTTCGGCGGCATCGTGGCCTTCGTCATCGGCGCACTGATTCTGGTCGACACCGATGCCCCGGATTTCGGCATCCCGCTGTCGCTGATCGCCCCCCTGGCCGTGCTCTCGGCGTTGCTGATCGGCAGCGTGCTGGGCATGGCCATGAAAGCACGCAGGCGAGCGTTGGTCAGCGGTGATGCGGGCCTGGTCGGCAGCCTGGTCACTGTAACCCAGGTGACTGCGGACAACCCCTTCCGCGGCTCTGTCCAGGCCCAGGGGGAACAGTGGCAAGTGCACTGCGCGACACCCCTGCAAACCGGCCAGCACGTGCGAGTCACGGCACGCCAAGGGGTCATGCTGGAAGTGAGCGCCGCCGCAGCGGCGCAAGGGGAATGACGATGTTCATGCAAGTGGGTTTTGGCGCCGTGCTGATCGTGCTGGCGATGTTGCTGCTCTCGGCGTTTCGCATCCTGCGCGAGTACGAGCGCGGCGTGGTGTTCCAGCTGGGGCGCTTCTGGCAGGTCAAGGGGCCGGGGTTGATCCTGCTGATCCCGGTGATCCAGCAGATGGTGCGGGTCGATCTTCGCACCGTGGTGCTGGATGTACCGCCGCAGGATGTGATCACCCGCGACAACGTGTCGGTCAAGGTCAACGCCGTGCTGTACTTTCGCGTGCTAGATCCACAGAAGGCGATCATCCAGGTCGAGGACTTCCTGGTCGCCACCAGCCAACTGGCGCAAACCACGTTGCGCGCGGTCCTGGGCAAGCACGAACTGGACGAACTGCTGGCCGAGCGCGAACAGCTCAACCTGGACATCCGCCAGGTGCTGGACGCACAGACCGATGCCTGGGGCATCAAGGTGGCCAATGTCGAGATCAAGCATGTCGACCTCAACGAATCGATGGTTCGCGCCATCGCCCGCCAGGCCGAGGCGGAACGCGAGCGGCGGGCCAAAGTCATTCATGCCGAAGGCGAGCTGCAGGCTTCGGAGAAACTGATGCAAGCGGCGCAGATGCTGAGCAGGGAACCAGGAGCCATGCAATTGCGGTACATGCAGACGCTGGGGTCGATTGCCGGGGACAAAAGTTCGACCATCGTGTTTCCGATGCCGTTGGACTTGCTCAAAGGGATGGTGGACAGGCAGAAATGAAAAAGGGCCTCTACGAGGCCCCTTGGCAAGCGATCAGATTGGCGCCCGGCGCAAAGTCGCCAGGAACGTGGCTGCTCCAATGAACAACCCGGCAAAGGTCCGGTTCAAGCGCTTCTGCTGCTTGGGCGTGCGCAGCAAGCGCAGCACTCGCGAAGCCAGCCCGGTGTATCCCGCCATCACCAGCATGTCGACGCTGACCATGGTGACCGTGATCGCGATGTACTGCGGCAGCAGGGGTGCATGGGGATTAAGGAATTGCGGCAGCACTGCCAGCATGAACACCAGCGCTTTGGGGTTGCTGACATTGACCAGGAAACCACGGAATACCAGGCTCAACGGCTTGCCGATCGGGCGCACGCCCGATTCTTCGGTCATGTCCATCGGCAAGGCGCGCCATTGCTTGTAGGCCAGGTATATCAGGTAGGCAACGCCGAACCACTTGATGATCTGGAAGGCGGTAGCGGAAGCGGCGAGGATGGCGCCAACGCCAGCGGCAATGATGGCGATCTGTACGATCAGGCCCAGCTGCAGGCCCAGAGCGTTCCAGTAACCGCGCCAGAAACCGTACTGTAGGCCGCTGGACATCGAGGCAATCGCCCCGGCACCCGGTGAAAGGCTGATCACCCAACACGCGGCAAAGAAGCCCAACCATACTTCCATCGACATCACACACCTCGCTCAACATATGTTGCAAAACGTTAAGCTAAGGGGCTGGTGAAAAAATGACCAGAGAAATTTTGTGTAGCGTCTCCCGGCCCTATCGCCGGCGAGCCGGCTCCCACAGGTACTGCACAGGTCTTCAATCCTGTGATTTGCCTGTGGGAGCCGGCTTGCCGGCGATAGGGCCAGCACACACGACATCAATTTCTCAGGACAGCGCCTCAAGCTCGGCCTGCATGCTCTCAAGCGTCTCCAGGGCCTCCATCCAGCCCTCTTCAAGCTCGCCTTCACGCTGCTTGAGCTTGGTCTGCCGAGCCAGCAGATCGCGCAGCTCATCCTTGCGCGCCGCATCGTACACGCCGCTGTCACCCAACGCTGACTCGATCTCGGCCAGTTGCGCATGCACCTGGTTGAGTTCGGCTTCCAGCTTGTCAGCCGCCTTCTTGTGCGGGGCCAGTTGCTGGCGCAAGGCAGCAGCGGCCTGGCGTTGGGCCTTCTTGTCGGTCTTGTCCGGGTTGACCGGGGCATTGCTCGCCGGCGCACTTCGCTGGCGGTACTCGACCAGCCAGCGGCTGTAGTCGTCGAGGTCGCCATCGAACGTGTCGACCTTGCCATCGGCCACCAAAAGGAAATCATCGGTGGTGCTCTTGAGCAGGTGACGGTCGTGGGAAACTACCACCACGGCACCGGCAAACTCCTGCAACGCCATGGTCAACGCCAGGCGCATTTCCAAGTCCAGGTGGTTGGTCGGTTCGTCGAGCAGCAGCAGGTTCGGCCGTTCCCAGGCGATCAGCGCCAAGGCCAGGCGGGCCTTTTCGCCACCAGAGAAATTCACCACCGGTTCGTCGACGCGGTCGCCATGGAAGTCGAAACCACCGAGGAAGTCGCGCAGTGTCTGCTCGCGCTCTGTCGGGGCGATGCGCTGCAGGTGCAGCAACGGGCTGGCCTTGTCGTCCAGCGAATCGAGCTGATGCTGGGCAAAGTAGCCAACGGCAAGGTTCTCGCCACGCACCAGGCGCCCCGAGATCGGTTCGAGCTCGCCGGCCAGGTTTTTGATAAGGGTCGATTTACCGGCGCCGTTGGGGCCGAGCAGGCCGATCCGCGCACCTGGCACCAGTTGCAGTTTGACCTTGTCGAGAATCGCCTTGTCCCCATAACCCAGGCGGCCTTCGGACAGGCTAAGCAGCGGGCTGGAGATTTTCTGCGACTCACGGAAGACGAAGTCGAACGGCGAATCGACATGCGCCGCCGACAACTCCTCCATGCGCTCCAGGGCCTTGATCCGGCTCTGCGCCTGGCGGGCCTTGGTGGCCTGGGCCTTGAAGCGGGCGATGTACTTTTCCATGTGCGCGCGCTGGGCCTGCTGCTTCTCGTAGGCTTGCTGCTGCTGCGCCAGGCGCTCGGCACGGGTGCGTTCGAAGGCCGTGTAGCCACCCTTGTACAGGTTGAGCTTGCGCTGCTCGACGTGCAGCACGTGGTCGACCACGGCATCGAGGAAGTCTCGGTCGTGAGAGATCAGCAACAACGTGCCGGGATAACCCTTGAGCCAGTCTTCCAGCCACAGGATGGCATCGAGGTCCAGGTGGTTGGTCGGCTCGTCGAGCAGCAGCAGGTCGGACGGGCACATCAAGGCCTGAGCCAGGTTCAGGCGCATCCGCCAGCCACCGGAGAAGTCACCAACCCGGCGGTCCATCTGCTCATTGGTAAAGCCAAGGCCCGCCAGCAGTTTGCGCGCGCGCGCATCGGCGGTGTAGCCGTCGGCACTTTCCAGCTCACTGTGCAGGCGCGCCAGGGCCGTGCCGTCGTGAGCCTGTTCGGCCACGGCAAGCTCGGCCTGGACCTTGCGCAGGCGAGCATCGCCATCGAGCACATAGTCCACGGCCAGGCGATCGAGGGTGTCGACCTCCTGGCGCATGTGGGCAATGCGCCAGTCGCCGGGCAACTGGCAGTCGCCGGCATCGGGCGAAAGCTCACCGCGCAGCAAGGCGAACAGGCTGGATTTTCCGGCGCCGTTGGCGCCGATCAGGCCGGCCTTGTGACCGGCGTGCAGGGTCATCTCGGCGCCTTCTAGCAAGCGCTGCGGACCACGCTGTAAAGTGAGGTTGGATAGTCTGATCATGATGGTCGCGGAGTCTACCAGCTTCCTCGGCCCGTAGCGTGAGTGGAATCATGTACACCGACCTGTGGAAACACGCCCTGGCCCTGTATGCACGGCCCGGTGTCGAAACGGCTTGCCTGCACCTTCAGGCATCGGGCGCCGATGTCTGCCTACTGTTGTGCGCGACCTGGTTGCAAGCCCGCGGCGTGGCGCCGGACCCTGCGCGCGTGCAGGCTTTGCATGCGCTCGCGAGACCCTGGCAGCAAGAAGTGGTGATGCCCCTGCGCAGCCTGAGGCAGGCGTGGCGAACACCGGCACAGCAAGACCCGCAACTGGCGGCGCTGAGAGAACACGTGAAAGGGCTGGAGCTTCAAGCGGAAAGGACGTTGTTGGAACGCCTGCAGGCATGTGCGCAGCAATGGCCCGCAGACGCGCAAGCGAGCGCTGAAGATTGGCTGGCCTGGCTGGCACCCGACCAGGCCCGTGGCCACGACGCGCTGGAACCGCTGCGCGTCGCGGCCGCTGGGCTTCAGGAGGCCGAAGACGGCGCCTGAGCTGGGGTGCTGGCCGGCGCCGAAGGCGCGGCCGGGGTGGCCGAGTTGGTCACCGCTGCAGGCGTTGCCGGAGTAGCCGGCTTGGCTTCGGCCGGCTTGCTGGCAACTGGTTTGGCGGCGGGTTTTGCGGCAGGTTTGGCTGTTGCTGGCTTGGCAGCGGGTTTGGCTGCTGCGGGCTTGGCTGCTGTTTTGGCCGGGGCTTTTGCCGCAGCGGGCTTGGCAGCAGGCTTGGCCGCCGGTTTAGCCGCTGGCTTGGCGGCCGCGGTCTTGGCAGCTACCGGTTTTGCAGCAGGCTTGGCGGCAGCCGGTTTGGCCGCTGTGCTTTTCGCAGCAGGCTTGGCAGCTGCGGTTCTGGTCGCAGCAGGTTTGGCGGCAGCCGCTTTTGCCGGGGCAGCTTTGGCGGCCGTCGCTTTGGCTGGAGCCTTGGCAGCAGCGGGTTTGGCAGCAGCGGTGCGGGCCGGTGCCTTGGCGGCGGGCTTGGCCGCTGCAACGCGGGCTGGAGCCTTGGCCGCAGGTTTGGCTGCTGCAGCGCGGGCTGGAGCCTTAGCCGCAGGTTTGGCCGCTGCAGCGCGGGCTGGAGCCTTGGCTGCAGGTTTCGCAGCAGCTTTGGCGGCGGGTTTTACAGCAGCTTTGGCCGCCGGTTTGGCTGCTGCTTTCGCAGGCGCCTTGGCCGCTACCGTTTTAGCCGACTTGGCCGCTACCGCTCGCTGGTCGAGTGCCTTGCCGGCAGCCTCGCGCACCTTGCCGACACCCTGAGCAAGCTTCAGGCTTTCCTGGGCATCGCGCTTGAGTTGTTGAATGTAAGTACGGGTTTGCGTCTGGCGCTCTTTGAGCGAGTCAAGCAGGCCCTCAAGTTCACCAATGGCCTTCTGGGCTTTGCCCTGGGCCTTGGCTTTGCCTGCCTTGGCCGCGTCCTGCAACTTCAGACGACCGTTATGCAGTTTTTCCTGAGCCTTGACCCGTTGCTTTTCCAACTTGGCCAGCAGTTTCTCCGCATCAGCCAGCGCTTGCGAGCAGGCATCTTCCAAGTGTTCGAGCAGGCTGCCCGAAAGTTGCTGGAGCAGGTGTAACGGCGTACTTACTGGCTTCTTTTTGGCCGACATGGTTTACCTCCTGGCTGACGAGATTGCGGCTCATACTATGCTTCTGCTGCTACTGCCGCTAGGGCATGTGGACAGTATCGCTAGCGCCGCGTTGCATGCCTGGGCAAAGTTGTTTTCTGCAGCTCCGTGCAAGTGTAGTTGCTTAACAAATCGCTGCTGATATTTACGCATTTGCGCTGGCATACTTCACCGCTCATTGAGCTGGAGTTGAGCATGCCTCGTTATCTTGTATTCGGTCTGTGCCTGCTGGCGCCGTTCGCCCTGGCTGCCCCCGATGCTACCCCTACCAACGATGCCGACCTGGCCTACAGCCTTGGCGCCAGCCTGGGCGAACGGCTGCGCGAGGAAGTGCCGGGGCTGCAACTGGATGCACTGGTGGAAGGCTTGCGCCAGTCTTATCAGAACCAGCCGCTTAAGCTCGACAAGGCGCGCATGCAGGCGATTCTGCAGCAGCATGAAGAGCAGGCGAACAGCACCACCGAGCAGGCCGAAGTAGCAAAACTGCAAGCCATCGAAACGCGCTTCATGGCCAATGAGCGAGCACGCGCCGGCGTGCACGAGTTGCCGGAAGGCGTTCTCTACAGTGAACTGAGCAGCGGGAGCGGCGCGCAGCCGAAGGCCCATGGCAAGGTTCAGGTGCGCTACGTCGGCAGGCTGCCGGACGGTTCGGTGTTCGACCAGAACCAGCAACCACAGTGGTTCAACCTGGACTCGGTGATCGAAGGCTGGCAGGTGGCGTTGCCGCAGATGAAGGCAGGCTCGAAATGGCGCCTGGTTATCCCTTCGGCGCAAGCCTACGGTGCGGAAGGCGCTGGTGATCTGATCGCGCCCTACACACCGCTGGTATTCGAGATCGAACTGCTGGCTGTCGGCGACTGATACAGGCCTCAGGCCTGCACCAGGCCCTCTTCCTTGTGCGCGGTGTGCAGCACTTCGATCAGGCAGTCCTCCAGCTCGAAGCGCTCGTGCAACAAGCTGCCGAGCTTGCCCAGTTTTTCGGCGAAGCGTTCGGTATCCGTGCACTCGCCCTTCTCGCAGTGGTCATTGAAGGCCAAGGCGATCTGGGTGATGTCATTGATCCGCGGGTTGATTTCTTCGGCCAGTTTCAGGGCTTTCTGGTCACCGAACGCCTTGGCCTCGGTGACCAGTTGCTCGCTGACTTCGAAATGCCAGGCCGACACGTAATCGACCAGCACCGCACAGAAATCGCGGTTCTTGTCCTTGTCTGCAAAGGCCGGCTTGGCATCGCGCAAGGCGCGAAAAGCCTGAACCAGCTCCTCTCGCTCCTTGAGCCAGCGGTCGATCAGCTTGTGAACCCCACCCCAGCGTTCCTGGGCGTTCTGACAACTATCGAGCATGGCGATCTCTTCCCTTCTGGGTAGATGCCGCTGCACCTCGCACCACGACCGTGCAGCACAAAGGTGACATCAGCAGGACGGCATCGAGCAGTTGTGTTTTCGGTATGCGTGCTGGGAGATTATTCCCGCACGTGCTGCCCATCAAGGTACGCAGCAGACAAAGTTCATACAAGTGTTTAATACCTCGGCGCAGCACCATTGGTCGCGCTAACGCGGAACGCTTGCGCTGGGTCAACTTTCGCCAAGGGTGCGGAAACGATACGCCAGCAGGCAGGCCGCGGGGAGCATCGCCAGCAACAGGAACGCCAGCAGGCTCCATTCGGGCAGGGTCAGGTCAACAAAGCTCCAGGTCAGCGAGCTGCAGTCCGGGCCACCGAGCAACAACTGCCGGGCCGCTTCGCTCCAGGGCTGGTCGAACACACGCCAGATCGACAGCGGACACACATGGCTGGCGTGGTCTGCGCCCTGCAACCATACATGCCGCGCCGCCAACAGCGCCCCGAGGGCAGAACTGCCCAGCGCGACCCAGGCATAGCGCCGAATGCCGAGCGGGCCTGGCACGTGCACGGATGCGCTCAGGCAGATCGCTGCATACACGCCCAACAACACACGCTGGCTGAAGCACAACGGGCAAGGCATCAGCCCCAGCGTTGCTTCCAGGTAGAAGGACGCAACCAGCACAGCCAACGAGGCCAGGCAGGCAGGAAGAAAAAACGTGCGCAGACGGGCCGGCATGGGTGATGGAGGTCCGGAGATGAATGAAGTGGTTTGAAACGGTAGAGGAAAGGCGCGCTTTGTTTCAAGGCAATACAGGAGAGAGAAGTCACTGAGCTGCGGAGGAAAACTCCAGCTGCATTGTAGGAATTTTCTTAAGAGTGGTGATGGATGAGTAACCTGATGTGCTGGAGAAATGACCAGCCCCCTGGCCCCGCGCCTCAGCGCGGGGCCAGGGTGGTTCAGGCGCGTACGCCTTCAGGCAACGGCAAGGCCAACAGTCGCTCATCGAGCAGGCCCAGGCCTTCCTGGAACAGCTGGTTGCTACGCTCGGTCTCGCCCAGGCCGGCCAACAACCTGGCAAGCTCGGCGCAGGTTTCCGGGTTGCGCTCCATGCGCAGGCTGCTTTCGAGGTAATCGCGAGCCTTGCCCCACAAACGGTTCTGCAAGCTCAGGCGGCCGAGCGTGAGTAGCAGGCTCGGATCCTGCGGGTGATCCTTGAGCCAGGCTTCGGCTGCCTGCAACTGACGCGCCGGGTCATCCCCGCGCACCAGGCCATACAGGCGAGCCAGATGGCTTTCATAGTCACGCTTGAGGGCGGTGCGCAGTACCTGCTCGGCTTCGCCCTGGGCACCCACCTGACGCAGCTGCTCGGCATAGGCCAGCACCAACTGTGGCTCCTGGCGCTGCGCGGCGGTCAGTTGTTGCCAGGCACGTTCCAGGGCCTGGCGGGCGCTCTGCGAGTCGTCGCCACGGGTGGCTGCCAGGCTCAGGTTCTGGCCCCAGGCACGCTGCTCCAGCGCAGCAAGTTCATTGGCCGGAAGCACCTTGTTCTTGCGCAGGTCGGGCAACAGACGGATCAATGCCGACCAGTCGCCGCGCTCCAGGTACAGGCGCTGCAACAAACGCAGCACCTGGTTGTTGTGTGGGTGCCGCTCTTGCATGGCCAGCAGGGTTTCCAGGGCACCATCGCTTTCACCACGGTCCATCTGCAACTGTGCGTGGGCCAGAGCGATGGCCAGCTCGGCCTGGGGCTGTCGCTCCAGGGCGCGCTCGAGCAGGTTGTCGCTGTCTTGCGTGCGCCCTTGTTCGTTGGCCGCGCGCGCCGCACCGAGGTAATACAGCAACGGTTGGCGTTCAGCTTCGGCTGCGCGGTGCAGGTGGCGCTGGGCGCTGGCCCAGCGGCCTTCGGCGAGGTCAAGCTGGCCCTGCTCGATGGCAATGCGCACGCGCCGGCTACGGTTGCGTCGCGACCAAGGGTTGACCACGCCACTGGAGGTCAACACCAGGCCAACCAGGTAACGCAGCAGCCACAACACCGCGACGATGGCGACCAGCGCGGCAAGCGCTGCCCACAGTCCGGACTGATAGCGGAAGCTGCCATAGGAAATCAGCACGTAGCCGCTGTGCTTGGCCACCGCGATGCCCAGCGCCGCAGCGATCACGATCGCCAGCACCGCCAGCAGGTAGACACGCTTCATGGCTTGCCCTCTTCGTTCGGCGCGGGCTGGTGTCGACGCTGGATGTATGCCTGCACCGCTGCCAGGCTTTCGCTCAGGTCGGGGGTAACCACCGAGACCGGTTGCTCGGCCAGCGCGTTGAGGCTCTCGAGCATGGCCTTGCTCTGCGTGTTGTCGGCGTTGAAATTGGCCAGCAGCACACTGCGAGCATCGTCCAGAGCCTGGGTGTAGACCTTGGCCTCACCGTTGAGCGCTGCCCATTGGGCTTGCTCGATGGTCAGGCTCAGGGCCAGGCGCAGTTGGTTGAGCGACTGCCCGGCAAGCAGCGGCCGCACATTGTCGTCGGCGTCGAAATCAATCTGGAAGTACTTGGAAATCTCGGCCCACCACTGGGACAGGCGGCTGGCGCCATCGCCATCGGCGGTCAGCGCGCCGAGCGCATCGGCATTGCTGTCGAACTCCGGCGACTGGGCGCTGAGCTGCTGTACCAGGTCACGCTGGGCGGCCAGCTTGAGGAACAGGCCCGTGCGGTCCGGTTGCTGGGTGCTGTTGAGCGTTGCCAAGCTGCGCGCGAGCTGCTCGCGAGCGGCAAAGGCGCCCGGGTCGCTCTGTTCGCGCAGGATCTCGTCGGCACCTTCGACCAGCGCCTTGGCACTAGTAATGTCTTGCAATGCCGAAAGGCGCAAGGTAGCCAGGCGCAACAGATGCTCGGCCTCGGCCAGGCGCCATTCCTTGCGGCTCTCGCCAAGCACGGTTTCCAGGCGCTGGCTGAGGCGTTGTTGATCGCCTTGCAGCTGCGTCACCAGGCGGCGTCGGTCTTCCAGCTCGCTGGCAGCCGGCAGGCTGGCCAACTGGGCGCTGATCTGCTGTTCGCGCTGCTGCAGCGCCGCTGCGCGCTGGCTCAGCGCTTCCAGGTGCTGGCCATGGTTCACTTCACTGCCTTGCAGCTGCCGCACCTGCCAGACACCCCAACCGCCCACTGCCACACCGGCGGCGCCCACCAACAGCGCTAGCAGGGCAAGGCCGCTGCCAGAGCGTTTGGCGGGCGGGGTGGCAACCGGTTGCGTCGGCTCCTGGGCCGACGGCTGATCATTGTTCGACAAGACAGTTTCGCTCACGTATCCATCCTTTGCATGGGGGCGCACCGCTCTGAGCTTAGCGCCTTAAGAGGCAGGTGCAGCGCTGCGCTGCACGGCTGCCAGCAAGGCCGCGGCACTGGCACCACGGCAATCCACAACCTGTTGGGCCCCTGCGGCCCGGGCCTGCTCGGCCACCCGAGGGCTCGGCACGAACAACGGCAGCTGCGCCAACTGCGGCCAATCGGCGGCGGCCAGTTGCAGCAGATGTTCAAGACCCTGCCCACTGCTGACCACCAGGCCATTGAGGCGTTCCGCTTCGATGCGGCGC